>NZ_JBIAUE010000019.1:0-170782 GCF_042892615.1 Streptomyces sp. NPDC001750
GCCGAGGCCGTCGCGGCCGAGGTCGGGATCGACACGGTGTACGCGGAGGTCATGCCCGAGGACAAGGTCGACGTCGTCAAGGAACTCCAGTCCCAGGGGCGCTCCGTCGCCATGGTCGGCGACGGCGTGAACGACGCGGCGGCGCTCGCCCAGGCCGACCTGGGCCTGGCGATGGGTACGGGAACGGACGCCGCGATCGAGGCCGGTGACCTGACCCTGGTGCGCGGGGACCTGCGGGCCGCGGCGGACGCCATCCGGCTCGCCCGCCGGACGCTGGGCACCATCCGGACCAACCTGTTCTGGGCCTTCGCCTACAACGTGGCCGCCCTGCCGCTCGCCGCGGCCGGACTGCTCAACCCGATGATCGCGGGCGCGGCGATGGCGTTCTCGTCGGTCTTCGTGGTCGGCAACTCGCTGCGGCTGCGGGGGTTCCGGGCCGCGTCGTAGGCCCTTCCCCCCGCCCCGACGGGGCCTGCCCGGCCGCTTCCAGGCCCGGCGGGCCCCGTCGCGCGTGTCCGCGAATCCCGGCCGACGGCAACGGCAACGGCAACGGCAACGGCGGCAGCGGCAGCGGCAGCGGCAGCGGCAGCGGCAGCGATGGTCATCGGCGGAGGCCGTCGGCGGTGACAACGGCGACGACAGCAGTGACGGAAATCAGCGCCCGGTGCCGTAGAGCAGTAGATACGTCTAGTGCCGTGGCCGGAAAGGTTTGCCGGGAAGCTCGCGGCGTCCGGTGCGGTGCGTCGCACGGCGGAGGATCGCCTCGTACGGGACGTACTCGGGTGATGCGACAACGCGGCGAGGTGCCGCGCCGGACGCCGCGAGCCGGTGAACCTCTCCGGTCGCAGCACTAGGGTCGGGCCATGACCCAGAGTTCACGCGGACACAGCGCCCACGAGGAGGACGACGCCGAGGCCCGGCTCCGCGACCGCTGGCGGGAGACGCTCGTCGCCGCCCGGCGCGGGGCTCCCGGACCCGATCCGGGGCCGTACGCGGACAATCTGCTGTCCCGATGGGCCGAGCCGCAGCGGCGTTACCACACCACCGCGCACCTGATCGCGGTGCTCGACCACGTCGACACGCTCGCCGCGTACGCGGCCGACGCGGACGCCGTACGTCTGGCCGCCTGGTTCCACGACGCGGTGTACCGGCCCGACCGGTCCGAGAACGAGGAACGCAGCGCCGCCCTCGCCGAACGCGCCCTGCCGGAGGCGGGCGTACCCGACGACGTCACCGCGGAGGTGGCCCGGCTCGTCCGGCTCACCGTCACCCACGATCCGGCGGACGGCGACGCCGACGGCGAGGTGCTGTGCGACGCCGACCTCGCGATCCTGGCGGCGCCCCCGAAGGAGTACGCCGCCTACGCGGCACAGGTGCGCGAGGAGTACGACTTCGTGCCCGACGACGCGTTCCGTGAGGGGCGGACGACCGTACTGCGTCAACTGCTCAGCCTGCCCTGCCTGTTCCGCACGCCGTACGGGGCGGAGCACTGGGAGCCCCGCGCACGGCAGAATCTGCTGACCGAGCTGGAGCTGCTCGACCGCTGAGGCACGGGCGCCCGACGACGGGCAGGAGCACCGGACGACGGACCGGGGCACGGTCGGCGCACCGTACATGGCGGGTGTGTGACACCTGCGTAAAGGCGCCGTCGGAGGGAATGACGCGACGGCGAGGGCGGTTGTCAGCAGTCATGCCCGACTCCGCCGCTCGTCCTTCCCGTATGCCCCTGGCCGTCTACATCCTCGGTCTCTCCGTCTTCGCCCTGGGCACCAGCGAGTTCATGCTCTCCGGTCTGCTGCCGCCGATCGCCGACGACATGAACGTGTCCATCCCCCGTGCCGGACTCCTCATATCCGCCTTCGCGATCGGCATGGTGATCGGCGCCCCGCTGCTCGCCGTGGCCACCCTGCGACTGCCGCGCCGCACCACACTCATCTCCCTCATCTCCGTCTTCGGCCTCGGACAGGTCGTGGGCGCGCTGGCGCCGACGTACGAGGTGCTGTTCGCGTCGCGGATCGTGAGCGCCTTCGCCTGCGCCGGATTCTGGGCGGTGGGTGCGGCGGTCGCCATCGCGATGGTGCCGCTGAACGCCCGGGCCCGCGCGATGGCCGTGATGATCGGCGGCCTGTCGATCGCCAACGTGCTGGGCGTGCCCCTGGGGGCCCTGCTCGGCGAGAACCTCGGCTGGCGTTCGGCGTTCTGGGCCGTGGGCGCGGCGTCCGCCGTGGCACTGGTCGGCGTGGTGACGCTGATTCCGCGCATTCCGCTGCCGGAGCGCAAGCCGCGGCTCAGGCAGGAGATGGCCATCTACCGGGACCGGCAGGTGTGGCTGTCGATCGTGGTCACGGCCCTCGCCGCAGGCGGTGTCTTCTGCGCGTTCAGCTACCTGGCCCCGCTGCTCACGGATGTGGCCGGGCTGGACTCCGGGTGGGTGCCGACGGTGCTCGCGCTGTTCGGGATCGGTGCGCTGGTCGGTACGACGATCGGCGGCCGGGTCGCGGATGCGCATCTCTTCGGGGTGCTGATGAGCGGCATCGCGGCCTCGACGGTGTTCCTGATCGCGCTGGCGCTGCTCGCGTCGTACCAGGTGGCCGCGATCGGGCTCTCGTTCCTGCTGGGCGTGTCCGCGTTCTACACGGCCCCGGCGCTCAACGCCCGGATGTTCAACGTCGCGGGCGCCGCGCCGACGCTGGCCGGTGCGACCACGACCGCCGCGTTCAACCTGGGCAACACGGGCGGCCCCTGGCTGGGCGGTGCCGTGATCGACGCCGACCTCGGTTTCGCGGCGACCGCGTGGGCGGGAGCGGCCATGACCGTGCTGGCGCTGGTGGCCGTGGTGGTCTCGCTGAGGCTGCACGCTCGTGGGGGCAGGTCCCTGCGGGTGACCGGCTCACCCGCCCCGAAGGCGTCGGCATCGACGACGTCCACGGCTTCGATCACGTCCACCTCCACGGCTTCGCCTTCGGGCTCGGCCTCGGCTTCGGAGGTGGGCGCGGAGACGGGCACCACCGGGGCCTGAGCGCCCTGGATGCCCTGGGGCGGGCACGGTCCCGGCGGGTGTGTCCCCGTCAGTGGGTCCGTCCCATTCAGTGGGTTCGGGAGGCCGGGACCGGGACCGGAGGCGGGGCCAGGGCCGGGACCGGGCGCCCCTTGGGCCGTCGCAGCCCGGCGGCCGTGAGCCGCCGGACGAGTTCCTTCGAGCCGATCTCCTTCGCCCCGGCACGCACCGCGTCCTCGTAACACGACTCCGGTACGTCGTAGTGGTCCCGGTCGAACGCACGCCCCGGGCAGCCGATGGACTCCGCGAAGGCGTGCAGTTCCTCGAAGGACACGTCACTGACCAGGTGCGACCAGAGCCGCCCATGCCCCGGCCACTGCGGCGGGTCGATGTAGACCGTCACCGGCGCGCTATCCCGCCCAGCGAACCGACCGGTGCCACGGCGACGGCCGCCTTCGTGCACACCCAGTGCGGGTCCGGGCCCAGCTCCGGCTCGACGTCCAGGGCATGCGGGTCGCCCGCGTCGCAGACCGGGCAGAGCGGCCAGCGCCCGTACCGTTCGAGCAGCGCGTCCTGCACGTCCTGAGCGACCAGACCGACGACGAACGCGATGCCCTCGGGCCACTGCTCGACCCACCAGCGGCGATGCGTCACCGCGTCCTCGACCAGCGAGACGATCCCGGCCTCGGCGACGCCGCCCGCGGCGAGATCGGCCATCACCAGTGCGCGGGCCGTATGCAACGCCTGTTCCAAGGGATTCATCTCCATACGCCCATTGTCACCCGACCCGCGAGGCTGTCGGATCGCGAGCGGACTTCCCCCTTCGGCGGTCCCCTGCCCGGAAACCGACTTCCGGGCAGGGGGCCGAAAAGCGACTCCCGGGCACGGGACCGCCGAATGGGGGGTTGACGGACCCTCGGGTTGAAAATATCTTTCAAAGGTGACCAACGACCTGAAGGAAAGTTTCAGCGCCGACTCCCCGCCCGCCCCGGCGGCCCTCGCGGCCAAGGTGCGTACGCTCGCGCCGTCGATGACCCGCTCCATGCAGCGTGTCGCCGAAGCCGTCGCGGGTGATCCTGCCGGTTGCGCCGCCCTGACGGTCACCGGTCTCGCCGAGCTCACCGGCACCAGCGAGGCGACGGTGGTCCGTACGGCCCGCCTCCTCGGCTACCCCGGCTACCGCGATCTGCGCCTCGCCCTCGCCGGCCTCGCGGCGCACCAGCAGTCGGGCCGGGCGCCGTCCGTCACCGCCGACATAGCGGTCGACGACCCCATTGCCGACGTGGTCGCGAAGCTGGCCTACGACGAGCAGCAGACCCTCGCCGACACGGCCGCCGGGCTCGACACGGTCCAGCTCGGTGCCGCCGTGGCCGCCGCCTCCACCGCGCGCCGCATCGACATCTACGGCGTGGGCGCCTCCTCCCTCGTCGGCCAGGACCTGGCGCAGAAGCTGGCCCGTATCGGCCTGATCGCGCACTCCCACACGGACCCGCACCTCGCGGTGACCAACGCCGTGCAGCTGCGTTCCGGCGATGTCGCCATAGCGATCACGCACTCCGGTTCCACCGTCGACGTCATCGAGCCGCTGCGGGTCGCCTTCGACCACGGCGCGACGACGATCGCGATCACCGGCCGCCCCGACGGCCCCGTGACGCAGTACGCCGATCACGTGCTGACCACGTCCACCGCCCGCGAGACCGAGCTGAGACCCGCCGCGATGTCGAGCCGCACGAGTCAACTGCTCGTCGTCGACTGCCTGTTCGTGGGAGTCGCGCAGCGCACCTACGAAACGGCCGCCCCCGCCCTCGCCGCCTCCTACGAGGCACTGGCCCACCGCCACACCCCACGCCCGCGCTGACGCCTGCGCCGGCCCGGGCGCCTCGCAGCACCTCCGTACCGCGACCACCTGTCCCAGGCCCCGCACCCGCACCCGCACCCGCACCCGCACCCGCACCCGCGAAACCGTACGAGACCGAGAAAGAGAAAGCAGAGCCTTCCTCCATGACCTCCACGACCGACGCCGACCGTACGGGCGCCGAAGCCACCTCCCCCGCCGGGTACGGAGAACTCCGCGCCCAGCTCGACACGCTCACCACCGAGGCGTTCCGCCCTGAGCTGGCCGAGATCGACCGGCTGAGCACGCTCGAAATCGCCCGGGTCATGAACGGCGAGGACCAGTCGGTCCCGGCCGCCGTCGGCGCCCGGCTGCCCGAGATCGCCGCGGCGATCGACGGCACGGCGGAGCGCATGGCCCGGGGCGGCCGACTGATCTACGCGGGCGCGGGCACCGCGGGCCGGCTCGGCGTGCTGGACGCCAGCGAGTGCCCGCCCACCTTCAACACCGACCCGTCCCAGGTCGTCGGCCTGATCGCGGGTGGTCCGTCCGCCATGGTCAAGGCCGTCGAGGGCGCCGAGGACAGCAAGGAGCTGGCCGCCGCCGATCTGGAGGCCCTGGGACTCACCACCGACGACACGGTGGTCGGCATCTCCGCCTCCGGCCGCACGCCGTACGCGATCGGCGCCGTCGAGCACGCCCGGGCCAAGGGCGCGCTGACCATCGGGCTGTCCTGCAACGCGGGCTCGGCGCTGGCCGCCGCGGCCGAGCACGGCATCGAGGTCGTCGTCGGCCCCGAACTGATCACCGGCTCCACCCGGCTCAAGGCCGGTACGGCGCAGAAGCTCGTCCTCAACATGATCTCGACGATCACGATGATCCGGCTCGGCAAGACGTACGGGAACCTGATGGTCGACGTCCGCGCCTCCAACGACAAGCTGCGCGCACGCTCCCGCCGGATCGTCTCCCTCGCCGCCGGCGCGTCCGACGCCGAGATCGAGGCCGCGCTCACCGCGACCGACGGCGAGGTGAAGAACGCCATCCTCGCCATCCTCGGCCAGGTCGACGGCCCCACGGCCGAGAGCCTGCTGGCCGCGTCCGGCGGCCATCTCCGGGCCGCCCTCGCCGCCGCCCCACAAACCACCGAAACCGCCAGCACCACTGGCACGACCAGCTCCACTGGCACGACCAACACGACCGAAACCAGCCGAACCACCAGCACCACCTGAACCATCGGCACCACCCCCGCACAGCAAGGCACCCCGCACCATGGCACCAGAAGACAAGAACCGCGCCACCGCCGCCGCGATCCTTCCGCTCGTCGGTGGCGCCGCGAACGTCGACTCCATCGCCCACTGCATGACCCGGCTCCGGCTGGGTCTGCACGACCGCTCGCTCGTCGACGACGAGGCCCTGAAGGCGATACCCGCCGTCATGGGCGTGGTCGAGGACGACACGTACCAGATCGTCCTCGGCCCGGGCACCGTCGCCCGGGTCACACCGGAATTCGAACGGCTGGTGGAGGAGGGCAGGGAGGCCGCCACCCCGGCGCCCGCGTCCACCCCCACCTCCGGGCCCGCCCCCGCCTCCGACCCCGCCTCCGCGTCCGCTTCGGAAGCCGCCTCCGCGGAGGAACTGGCCTCTCAGGGCGCGGCGATGAAGGCGGCGCGCAAGGCGAAGAACGCCACCCCGTTCAAGCTCTTCCTGCGCCGGATCGCGAACATCTTCGTCCCGCTGATCCCGGCGCTCATCGGCTGCGGCATCATCGCGGGTCTCAACGGCCTGCTGGTGAACCTGGGCTGGCTGACCTCGGTCACGCCCGCGCTCGCCGCGATGGCGTCCGGGTTCATGGCGCTGATCGCCGTGTTCGTGGGGTTCAACGCGGCGAAGGAGTTCGGTGGTACGCCGATCCTGGGCGGCGCGGTCGCGGCGATCATCGTCTTCCCGGGCGTCGCGAACATCGAGGCGTTCGGCCAGAAGCTCTCCCCCGGACAGGGCGGTGTGCTGGGCGCGCTCGGCGCGGCGGTGCTCGCGGTGTACGTGGAGAAGTGGTGCCGCCGCTGGGTGCCCGAGGCGCTGGACGTCCTGGTCACCCCGACATTCACGGTCCTGGTCTCCGGCCTGGTGACGATCTTCGGCCTGATGTTCGTGGCCGGCGAGGTCTCCACCGCGATCGGTTCGTTCGCCGACTGGCTGCTCGCCAACGGCGGCGCGGGCGCGGGCTTCGTGCTCGGCGGCCTGTTCCTGCCCCTGGTGATGCTGGGCCTGCATCAGGCGCTCATCCCGATCCACACCACCCTGATCGAGCAGCAGGGCTACACGGTCCTGCTCCCGATCCTCGCGATGGCGGGCGCCGGCCAGGTCGGTGCGGCCGTGGCGGTCTACTTCCGGCTGCCCCGCAACGGCTCGGTCCGCCGCACCATCAAGTCCGCCCTCCCTGCCGGTCTGCTCGGCGTCGGTGAGCCGCTGATCTACGGTGTCAGCCTCCCGCTGGGCCGCCCGTTCATCACGGCGTGCGTGGGCGGCGCGTTCGGCGGCGGCTTCATCGGCCTGTTCAACCAGCTCGGGGACAAGGTCGGCTCCACGGCCATCGGCCCCTCCGGCTGGGCCCTGTTCCCGCTCCTCGACGGCAACCGCGGCCTGGGCACCACGGTCGCGATCTACGGCGGCGGGCTGCTGATCGGCTACCTGGCCGGCTTCCTCGCCACGTACTTCTTCGGCTTCGGCAAGGAACTCCTGGCCGAGTTCAACGTCTCGCAGGAACCGGCGGGTGCCACGGCCTCCGGCGCCCCCGGCACCGCCACGGGCACGGCATCGGCCCCGGCCCCTGGTCCGGGCCCGGACCAGACAAAGGAACCCGCGGGCCTGTGACCAGGTGAACGACACGGAGAGGGCGGCACCCGGAACGGGCGCCGCCCTCTCCGCCGTCCGGCCACCCTGCGGTCTTCGTCCGATCGCCTCCGCTCTTTGTCCGGTGCGCGTCGGGTCGCCGCCCGGTCCCATCTCGTCCCGCCCCGTCACGTCCCACAGGGGAATTCACCCCTGAGCAGTGTCGTCTCGAAGGGCACAAGAAGCCACCGGACCGCGCCCGGCCGCCTGGCCTCCCGGGCATCAGACCCCCTGACCGATCCGGGCCCCTGACCGATCCGGCCGCCTGCCGATCCGGCCGCCAGACCACCCGCGCCCCGCACATCCACCGCGCATCCCCGCAAAGGCCGGTCGGTTGCCGCACGGTGTCGGCCTGGGCCACCGGTGTGTCCCGCGTTCAGCGCGGGAGCCGCCCCTCCCGGTTGACCTCCGTCACCCGCGCCCGCAGCACCAGTCCTGGAGGCGCCGCCCGTACGAGGTGCGGCGGGCAGTCCCACTCCGCTCCGCCGCCCGGCGCCCGAAGTTGTACGTACGGCCCGACGCTCCCCATCACACGCCCCACCCGTCCGTCCCGCGCGTCCACCGCGAACGTCCCGGGCTCAGGCACCCCCGGTGACACCGACGCCCCCGGCAAACCCTGCACGCCGTGTGTCTCCTGCGCACCCTCCGAGCCCTGGGCGCCCGGCCCGATGTCCTCACCGGTCATGTCCGGCCATCCCCTTTGCCTCCAGCACCACGCTCAGCCGCAGCGCCGTGTCCAGGTTGCACCGGCCGAGCTCCACCAGCGGCGTGGGATCACTCCCGGCGCACGACACCGGATCGACCCGCAACGACGGCAGCGTGATCCCCACCCCCGAGAAACCTTCTTTCAACCGTGCCACCGCATCCTCCGCCGCCCGCACTTTCCCCTCCGCCGCTTCGCGCCGTTCCATCGTCGTCATGATCTATACCTTTCCACTCTGCGTAATGACAATGCATACCCAGAGTGTCCAACGCGCGACGGACCAGGAAGAGGCGCAGAAGCTACAACCGCACGTGCGTCACAGGGAGTTGTCATGTCGGGGCCCAGAGCGAGAGGCCGGACCGGCGCGGAAGCCGGACGAACCACTGAAGGATCCAACGGATGAACCACTGCATGAACCACTGGGCGAGCCGCTGCATGCCCCCTGAGGGCCGAGCCGCCGGGTGAATCGGTGAGGACCAATGGCGCGGGCCGTCAGGGGCTCTGCCCGGACCAACGAGCCAGGCGCCCGGACCGTCGAAGTCGGTCGCGAACCATCGAGCTCGGCGCCCGGACCGTCAGGCCCGGGCGCCGGCCGTCAACTTCAGCTCGGACCGTCAACTTCGGTGCGGGCCGTCGACTTCGGCGTGAACCGTCAACTTCGGCACGGGCCGTCCAGAAGGCCGCTGATCTCGTCGTGGAGTCCGTACGGCAGACGGACGGCCCAGCGGTCGGCCGCCTCGGCGGCCAGCTCCCGGCTCCAGCGCCAGCTTTCACGTGCCGCCCTGCGCACCTCCGTCTCCCGGGCGGCGGAGGTGGTCGCCGTGTAACGATCACGGTCAGCGGCGGGCAGGTCCTGTTCCAGCGCCCGGCTCGGGGTGAGCCAGTGGGCGGTCCTGCCACGCAGCAGACGGCAGAGCTGGAGCTGCTGCGGCGCCACGGCGGTGTGCAGCAGGGCATGGGCTCGGGCGATCTCACCACGGGCCAGGACGTGGGCGAGCATAAGCGTCCAGTTCGCCGACTCGTCGGTGAGCTGCTGGGCGGTGACGGCCGGCTCGGGCGGGCGGAACTCGGCCAGCTGCCGTGCCGCCCGGGTCAGGCGGCCGGTCCGGTCGAGCAGGACGGCGTCCTCGGGGCGGGGCAGGTGCACCATCCCCCGCCACGTGGGCACTTCCTCGATCCCGGCACCTGCGGCGGTCAGATGGAACTCGCCGCGCATCAGGTCGTCGAAGACCACGGCGAGGATTCCGTACATGTTGGTGTACGCCAGCTTGAGCGGAGAGAGCTGCCCGAGGAAGGCGGGACCGTCGAACTCGGGGAGCCGGTCGTCGTGGACGTAGAGGTACGCCTCGATGTCCGAGTGGGTGTCGGCCTCGCCCAGGGTCCAGGACCCGTAGAGCAGGACGCCTTCGAGACGGTCGTCGGCGTGGGCGATCCGCCGCAGCCGGGCGATGCGGTCGTCGAGGGCGGGGCATGCGGAACGAACGGACATGATGGGTCCTGTCTCCTGAATCACGCGCGCCGGGCAGGCACGCTGACGAAGCCCGGCACGCGCCGGGCGGATCGGTGCGGATACCGCCGTCCGCTCAGGAGAAGTTGCAGCCCATGGCCGCCATCTTCGCAGAGTGCCCACGCCCGGCCCCGCCCCTGTAGCCCGAAGGAACGAGGACGGCGCACGCACACTCCGCCGAGTGGGAGTTTTCGGCCATGCATATCGTTTCGATGAGAATCATTCCGCGGCGCAATCATGCGGCGGTGATCTCATCGAATCGCACGACTCACCGTCCCAAGTCCCTTCTCTCCGCCGGGCTCGGCGCACTCACCGTGCTGTCCCTGCTCCCGGCGGTTCCGGCCGCCGCGTCGGCCCCCGCCGAGGACGCGTCGCCGCGTTCCGCCGCCCAGTTCTCACCCCGTACGGTGACCCGACCGAGCGGCGGACCTCCGCCCACCTCGACTCGCTGCAAAACCGGCCGGAGCGGCTGAGTGCGTTCTTCAAGGCGCTGCCCGAGGCGACCGAGTTCCTGATCAAGCTCGCGGGCGAAAGTCTCACGGATCGACATCAGCCACGAGTACGAGTACGCGGCCAGGACGTACGGTCTGCGCTGCACCGAGCTGAAGGACCTCGCCCGCGCGTCGCTGGAGTACACGTTCCGCGACGGTCGCAGGCTGTGGGTCCGCGGTTCCGCACCCACCGGCTACCGCATGGTCGCCGCCTGCCGGGCCGGCATCTCGCTGCACCTGGCTTCCGATGGCGCCTCGGCGGCCGTCGACTGGCGGCTGTTTGTGCCCGAGAGCTGGGATCCGGCCTCGCCGAAGGCCGATGTGGCCGAGGTGGCCCGCCGCACCAAGTGCGGCTGCCGAGCGCTGCTCTTGAAAAGGCGTGGCTGCAGGGTCTTGAAAAGGCGTGGCTGCCGGGCAGCCGTGATGCGAAAATCAGTCCGCAACTTGATCCACATCCGCGTCCAGGAGGTCCGCATGGACGTCGCCTCGCTGCTGCCATTGACCACGGCCCGGTTGTCCCTTCGTCTGTTCACTCCCGGCGACGCCGACGACCTGTACGCCTACCAGAGCCTGCCGAGCGTGGCGCGCTACTTGTACCGGCCGGCGCATACGCGTGAGCGCAGCGAGCAGGTTGCCGCCGAGCGCGCGGCGCAGACGGCCTGGCGCGCCGACGGGGACAAGCTGGCGCTCGCTGTCTGCCGACGCGATGAGCCCGGCGTCCTTGGCGAGGTGAGCCTCGCCCTGGCCGATGCCCGCGCCGCCCAGGCCGAGATCGGCTGGACTCTCGACCCAGGTCACCAGGGGCACGGCTACGCGACCGAGGCGGCCGCGGCGCTGGCCGGGTTTGCCTTCGACACGCTGGGCGTGCACCGGCTCTACGCACGGCTGGATGTGGAAAACACCGGGTCCGTGCGGGTCTGTGAGCGCCTCGGGATGCGCCGGGAGGCGCACCTGGTCGAGAACGACCTCGACGGGGATCGCTGGGGCAGCGAGTACATCTACGCGGCGCTGTCCGCGGATCTTGGCAGTCGATCAGGCGATTGAGCCCGACGCCGCCTCCTGTTCGTGATCTTCCAGATGGGAGAATCCTGGTATGTCCGGTGGGGGTGGCCTGTTCGAGGTGGATCCGGCGGCGGTGGTGAAGCCGGAGACCGCCCGACGGTGGCAGTGACGAAGACCTTCCGGGCGTTCGCCCCCGACCGGATGCTGATGCTGCCGCCGTCACTGGATGAGTGGCTGCCCGAGGGGCATCCGGCCCGATTCGTGGCCGAACTGGTCGACGAGGCGCTACCTGGGCCCGATCCTGGCGTCCTGCACCGAGAAGCGCGGATTCCCGCCGTATGACCCGCGGTTGATGGTCCGGCTGCTGATCTACGGGTACACCACTGGAGTGCGCTCGTCGCGGGCGATCGAGCGCAAGTGCACCGATGATGTGGCCTTCCGCTATCTGGCCGCGGGGGCGGGGCCGGACTAGTGCCGCATCAGGCAACGTTTGCCCCGTCGCACCGTCCGGCACGCACTCCCCCAAGGCCTCAAGGGCCAGGGGGACCCCCTTCGGCGTTGGCCGAAAGCCCACGTAGCCCTTCCCCAAGCTCTCGACTTCGTTCGAGCAGGGGAGACCCCATCCGAGGGCTTCCGGCCGCCTTGCGATCAATGGGGTCTCCCCTGCTCGAACAAGGCTGAGAGCTTGGGGAAGCACCGGACGCCGCTCCTTCCGGGCAAACCTTGCCGGTCACGGCACTACCGGTCGACATCCCGGTTCAGGGCCGGCACCTGGACGCCCTGGCCGGGAGCTTCACCCAGTCGCTGGCAGCCCGCGTCGAGGAGCGCCTGACGTAAACCCGCACGGCACACCGGTGCCCCGCGCGACACCGTTGACCCCGCGCGTGCGAGAGCCGGTCACGGCGCACACATGGCCGGGCCCGGCCCCGGGGCCTGAGCTCCGGGGCCGGGCCCGCCGCGTTCCTCGTCCCGTTCCCCGCCCCACTCCCCCACCGCCGCTCCCGCTACCCCTGCCGCTCCCGCGCACCCGGCTCCTGCTCCCGCTCCTGTTCCGGCGCCGACCAGAGGTGCCCGAGCGCACCGAGCACGAGCCGGCAGACGTCGTCCGGCTCCGCCCCGGCCAGCGGCTCGCGGGCGACGACCGTCCGCATCAGGCCGATTCCGAGCAGCCACGCCATGGCCAGATCCGCGCGCAGGGCGCCGTCCGCCGTACCGGAGAGCCCGGAAAGCGCCTTCTGGTACTCCTCCCCCAGCTCCCGCAGGGTTCCGGCCGCTTCGTCGCCCCGACCGATGGACCGCAGGTAGACCTCCAGGGTGCGGTCTCCCGTGTCTCCCGCGCTGCGGGTCAGCATCGAGCGCAGGGCGGTCTCGAAAAGCTCCTCGGGCGGGGTGGCGCGCAACTGCTCCAGTCCGCCCTGGGCCAGGACCTCGGTGAGCAGCCCCTGCTTGGAGCCGAAGTAGCGGAACAGCAGTGCCTGGTTGACCCCCGCCCGTGCCGCGATGCTCCGTACCGTCGTCGCCTCGTAACCCTGTTCCGCGAACAGGTCGTGGGCCGCGTCCAGCAGACGACGGCGTGTGGCGGCGGCGTCCCGACGAGGCGTGGCGGCGGCGTCCCGGCGGCGCTGTTGGAACGGCAGGGCGGGGGCGGACTCCATGTCGGCCTTCCTCTCGGACCTCTCGGAGCGGCCCGTAAGGATAACGGCCGTAATGCGTCGTTGACCTGCCGTACGGCCACTCCTACCGTTGTAAGCAGCTGCTTACATAACGAAAGCCGCTTACCACCGGAGGTCGCAGTGACCACAGCAGACGTCACCCCCCTCGCCTATCCCTTCAACACCGCCGCAGGGCTGGAACTCTCCGAGGAGTACGAACGCGTACGCGACCAGCAGGGTCTGTTACGCGTCCAGATGCCCTACGGCGAGCCGGCCTGGCTCGTCACCCGTTACGCGGACGCCCGGCTGGTCCTCGGTGACCAGCGCTTCAGCCGGGCGGCGGCCCTCTCGCACGACGAGCCCCGGCAGTCCGAGGGGCGGCGCGACAGCGGCATCCTCAGCATGGACCCGCCCGACCACACCCGACTGCGTTCCCTGGTCGCCAAGGCGTTCACGGTGCGCCAGGTGGAGAAACTCCGCCCGCAGGTACGGGCGTTGACGTCGGACCTGCTCGACGAGATGGAAGCGGCCGGCCAACCTGCCGATCTGGTCGATCTGTTCGCGCTTCCGCTGCCGGTCGCGGTGATCTGCCGAATGCTGGGCGTCCCCACCGAGGACCGCCCGAAATTCCGCGTGTGGAGCGATGCCGCGCTGTCCACGAGTTCGCTCACCGCCGAGGAGTTCGACCGCAACCGCGAGGAACTGCGGGCGTACATGGCCGAGTTGATCGCGCAGCACCGTGCGGAACCGCGCGACGACCTGATGACGGCCCTGATCGAGGCCCGCGACGGCCGCGACCGGCTCTCCGAGCTCGAACTCGTCGATCTGTGCGTCGGCATCCTGGTGGCCGGACACGAGACCACGGCGTCGCAGATCCCCAACTTCGTTCTCACACTGCTGGATCACCCGGACCAGCTGGCCCGGCTCAGGGCCGAACCCGGACTCATCCCGAACGCGGTCGAGGAGCTGCTGCGCTTCGTGCCGCTGGGCAGCGGATCCGGTCAGCCCCGTTACGCCACCGAGGACATCGAGGTCGGCGGAACGCTCGTCCGGGCCGGGAGCCCGGTCCTGGTCGCCATCGGCGCGGCCAACCGCGACGCACTGCGGTTCTCCGCCCCGGGTGTGCTGGACGTCGCCCGCGAGGGTAATCAGCACCTGGGATTCGGCCACGGCGTGCACCACTGCCTGGGCGCCCCGCTCGCCCGGCTGGAACTCCAGGAGGCGCTGAGCGCCCTGATCGCCCGCTTCCCGGGGCTGCGGCTGGCGGACGACGTGACCTGGAAATCCGAGATGCTGGTGCGCGGCCCGCGCGTCATGCCGATCGGCTGGTGACCGCCATGACCGATGTCACCAAGTGGAACGTACGCGTCGATCCGGAACTCTGCCAGGGATCGGGCATGTGCGCCGGAACGGTCCCCGAGGTGTTCGCGCTGGACGGGATGCGTGACGGGCGCGAGCACGCCCGGGTCAAGGCCGACGGGATCGAGCCGGACGAGCGGGTCCTGGACGCGGCCGACATCTGTCCCGCGCTGGCGATCACCGTGCACGACGGCACATCGGTCATCGCCCCGAGCCGCGACTGAGCCCCGTCCGGGGTCCGGCGGACCTCCCGCCGGACCCCGGACCGCAGACCACACACCCGATGGCCAACCCGGGCTACGGCAAGCGCTCCACCCCCTCGCAACTCCCCCGCACGGGCCACGACTTCGCGCACCTTCCGGCCCGCGAGGCGTCCATCGCCGCCTACCTCGACCAGCTGCCCGAGGGCGCCGACATCTCCGTGAAGACGCTCGCCAAGGTCCTCCCCTACGGACAGTGCGCCCTGCGGACCGCCCTCAACAGGCTCCAGGACGCCGGGCATCTGCGACGCGGCAGTGAATGCGTCGGCGGCGACCGGACATTGCTGTGGGTGACTCGCACGTTCTTCTCCCGTACCGCGCGGGACGACGACTGGTGGGCGGCGTTCACCCGGGGCGACGTTCCCCCGGAGCAGCGCCGACGGCCCACCCGTTCCCGGGCGTTCGTGCTGCTCGCCGCCCTCGGCCACAACGCCCCCTCGCTCACCCTGGCGGAGAAGGACTGCACGGCACTGGAACCGCTGATCACCGAATGGTTCGAGCGCGGCGCCACGGAGGCGGAACTCCTGCACGCCCTCACCGACGGTCTCCCCAACCCCGTCCACCACGCCCCGGGCCTCGTCCGTACGCGGCTGGTCGACAAGATGCCGCCCGATCGCGCGCGCATCGCGGCCTCGACCGGAGCGGCGGCACCGCGCCCGCTGCTGCGCACCCTCGAATGCGGCGAGTGCCGCGCCCCCGGCCCCGCGGAGGCCCTGATCGGGGGCCGCTGCGGCCCCTGCCGCGGCACTGCCGACAAGGCGCCCCCCGCCGGACCGCTCGGAGCCGTTCCCCCGTTCCACGTCCGCGACCGGATGAGCGAGGTCCGGGCCGGGCTGATCCCGCGCTCCGAACGGCCGTCCAGGCTGCGGCCGTAGCGGAACGCCCCGCTGCGGCTGGGGCGGAACTCGCTTGCGGCGCGACCGCCCCCGGAGCCGGCCGGAGCGGCCGTGCCGGTCGGAGCAGCGGTGCCGGACGGTGTGACCACAGCGCTCGGCACGCCTCACGACCCTCACCAGCCCCCACATGTCCGAATCCGGCTCCCACCTGGGAGTGGTTTGATCCACTTCTTCCACCCGGCCGCTACTCCTCGTGTTCACCATGACGCCTGTTGTGATGAACCGGCCCAAAGGGGAACGACCTGTGTCCGAACCGACCCGCGAGCAGATCGCCTCGGCGCTGCGGAGCAAGCCTCCTATCGCCCTGACTCCCGGCCTCCGTCTGGAGGCCGAGCCGCACGGCGCCCTTCCGCTGCCGCCCAGTACCGTGTGGGACCTGCCGGGCGGCACCGCCTGGGTGTATTTCGGCGAGGGGAACCGGGATCTCGTACGGCCCGTGATCCTGGCCGACGGATTCAACACCGGGCCGAGCAGTCTGGACTTCTCCTGGGAGGGCCTGGAGTTCGGCGACTACGCGCTCATCAGCGAACTGCGCCGCCGGGGACACGACGTGATCCTCCTCGGGTACCACGAACGCAGTGCGTCGGTTCTGGACAATTCCCGGACCGCGCAGGCCGCGATCATGCGTGCGATCGCCGAGCGGCGGGGCGACACACCACTGGCCGTCGGCGGGTTCGGCATGGGCGGCCTGGTCACCCGGCACGCGCTGGCCAAGCTGGAGCACGAGCGCGTGGACCATCGGACCGCGTTGTACTTCTCGTACGACAGCCCGCACCGCGGTGCCTGGATCCCGGTCGCGCTCCAGGCGTTCGCGCACTACATCAAGGTGCTCGACAGCCGGTTCTCCGACCAGATCAACAGCCCGGCCGCCCGCCAGTTGCTGTGGCGGCACATCGAGGAATGGAACGGCGTACCGGCGCAGAGCGACGAACGCACCGCGTTCCTCGCCGAGATGAGGAACGTCGGCGAATGGCCGCGCAGGCCGCGGCTGATCGGGGTCGCCAACGGCACGGCCGACGGAAGCGGCACCGATGTCCGGGCCGGGGAACTGGCCCTGGAGGGCAAGGGACTGTCGGTCGTCGGCACCGAGCTCTACACCCAGGCACCGGGCGACGGCGAACTCGTCGCGAAGCCCAGGGTGGTGACCCTGAAGTCCAACGAGGTACGCACGTCCGGCCTCCCGTCCATCGACGGCGCCCCCGGTGGTTCGCTGGAGGGCTTCGGCATCCTCGCCGACGGTTTCAACGCCCTCAATCCGATCCTGGGCTTCAAGACCGACGTCCGTATCCGCTCGCACTGCTTCGTGCCGTCCGTCAGCGCGGTCGACATCCGCGACCTGGACACCGACGAGGATCTGTACGCGGACATCTCCGCGCTCCCGTCCGAGGACAGCGGGCTCGACGAATTCCGACTGGCCTCCCGGAACGAGGGCCACACCCTCGTGACCGAGGAGCTCTGCACCTGGCTCCTCGACCGGCTCCCGTAGCGTCGCGAACGCCGCGGACCCGCGAAGACCGCGAACGTCGTGGCGACGTCGTAGCGACGTTCGCGGTCTTCACGGCACGGATACGGCGCAGGCCCCCGGGACCAGGAGGTCCCGGGGGCCTGCGCTACAGCGAAGCTGTGCCGGACTTGCCGATCCCGTGGGATCAGAAGTCCATGTCACCGCCCGGCATGCCGCCCGGAGCGGCCGCGGCGGCCTTCTCCGGCTTGTCGGCGATGACGGCCTCGGTGGTGAGGAACAGCGCGGCGATGGACGCGGCGTTCTGCAGGGCGGAGCGCGTGACCTTCGCCGGGTCGATGATGCCCTCGGCGATCATGTCGACGTACTCGCCGCTCGCGGCGTTCAGACCGTGGCCGACGGCCAGGTTGCGCACCTTCTCCACGACGACGCCGCCCTCGAGACCACCGTTGACGGCGATCTGCTTCAGCGGGGCCTCCAGGGCCAGCTTGACAGCGTTGGCGCCGGTCGCCTCGTCACCCGAGAGCTCCAGCTTCTCGAAGACGGCCGAGGCCTGGAGCAGAGCCACGCCACCACCGGCGACGATGCCCTCCTCGACGGCGGCCTTGGCGTTGCGCACCGCGTCCTCGATGCGGTGCTTGCGCTCCTTCAGCTCGACCTCGGTCGCGGCACCGGCCTTGATGACGGCCACGCCGCCGGCCAGCTTCGCCAGGCGCTCCTGGAGCTTCTCGCGGTCGTAGTCCGAGTCGGAGTTCTCGATCTCGGCACGGATCTGGTTGACGCGGCCCTGGACCTGGTCGCTGTCACCGGCGCCGTCGACGATCGTCGTCTCGTCCTTGGTGATGACGACCTTGCGGGCGCGGCCGAGCAGGTCGAGACCGGCGTTCTCCAGCTTGAGGCCGACCTCCTCGGAGATGACCTGACCACCGGTGAGGATGGCGATGTCGCCGAGCATGGCCTTGCGGCGGTCGCCGAAGCCCGGGGCCTTGACGGCGACGGACTTGAAGGTGCCGCGGATCTTGTTGACGACCAGGGTCGACAGGGCCTCGCCCTCGACGTCCTCGGCGATGATCAGCAGCGGCTTGCCGGACTGCATGACCTTCTCCAGCAGCGGAAGGAGGTCCTTCACGTTGCTGACCTTGGAGTTGACGATGAGGATGTACGGGTCGTCGAGGGACGCCTCCATACGCTCCATGTCGGTGGCGAAGTACGCCGAGATGTAGCCCTTGTCGAAGCGCATACCCTCGGTGAGCTCCAGCTCCAGACCGAAGGTCTGGGACTCCTCGACGGTGATGACGCCTTCCTTGCCGACCTTGTCCATGGCCTCGGCGATGAGCTCACCGATCTGGGTGTCGGCGGCGGAGATGGAGGCCGTCGAAGCGATCTGCTCCTTGGTCTCCACGTCCTTGGCCTGCTCCAGGAGAGCGGCGGAGACGGCCTCGACGGCCTTCTCGATACCCCGCTTGAGGGCCATCGGGTTGGCACCCGCGGCGACGTTGCGCAGACCCTCGCGGACGAGAGCCTGGGCGAGAACGGTGGCGGTGGTCGTACCGTCGCCGGCGACGTCGTCCGTCTTCTTGGCGACCTCCTTGACCAGCTCCGCACCGATCTTCTCGTACGGGTCCTCCAGCTCGATCTCCTTGGCGATGGACACACCATCGTTGGTGATCGTGGGGGCGCCCCACTTCTTCTCAAGGACGACGTTGCGACCCTTGGGGCCAAGGGTGACCTTGACGGCGTCAGCGAGCTGGTTCATGCCGCGCTCGAGACCGCGCCGGGCCTCCTCGTCGAACGCGATGATCTTGGCCATGTGAAGTGGTCCTCCCGGACAGGGGTGGATTTTCTCCGGACCGAGTGGCGCCCGCGACGGACGGCCTGCGTACCGGTGGTTCCTTGCCCCACCGGCGCTGCGGACCTCACCGGCCCGGCCCAAGTTCTGTCACTCTCACCCGGAGAGTGCTAACGCCAATGATTAGCACTCGACCCCCGGGAGTGCAAGCGTCCCCCTCGGGATGTGGACAACCCCGAACGCCGGATCCAGGCGGAGGGCGGACACCCCGGAACCCGTACGGGCGCGTGGTCCCGGCCGGTCTCCCGCCGCGCCGAACAGCCAGGAACGTTCCTGGGCGGCCGGACCCCCGGAAGGTTCCGGGAACGCACGCGGGGCCCGCCCCTGGGTGCTCCCCGGGTACGGGCCCTGCGTACGTGAGTGGTGTCGTTGGTGGCCGACCGCGCCGAACTCAGCCGACGGCGAGCTTGACCATGTCCGCCTGCGGCCCCTTCTGGCCCTGCGAGATCTCGAACTCAACTCGCTGACCCTCTTCGAGGGTGCGGTAGCCGTCCATCTGGATCGCGCTGTAGTGGACGAAAACATCCGCACCACCGTCGACCGCGATGAAGCCGTACCCCTTCTCCGCGTTGAACCACTTGACGGTGCCCTGAGCCATGCCTAACTCCCCTATTACTGGCCCTTGCGCAGGACCGCACTTCGCGGACCCGGGTCAGAACTCACCCTCCGACAGGAGAGGGTGTGTGCGCCGGAACGCGTCGACCGCGGCTGAATGTATCTGCCCAACTGCCCTCTGCAACAGGTCAATCGGACGAGAATTCCGGGCAGCATCGATCGCCCGGATCTGAAGAATTCACAAGATCCCGGGGCAAGTCGGGCCGGGCAAAGGTGACTTATGACGCAGGAAGATCACACACTTTGGCCACTTCTTATCGTGACCGGGCGCATTCTCATTGGCGGGCGGCACGCGAAGCTGGGGGGACTTCCCCCACTCTACCCCGCTCAACCATGCAGAATTGCCCCCTCCGTTTTCTCTCGGAGAGGGCAATTCGGATAACTCGTGAAGTCGTCCCGGTCGGAGACCGGCCAATGACCGACGACGGCGACCGACCGGTGACCGGCCGCGGTGCGGGGAGCCTTCGGACCGTCAGCAGCCGCCCGCCACGGCGGGGATGATCGAGATGCCGGCGCCGTCCGGGGTCGCCGTCTCCAGGCCGTCCTCGAAGCGCACGTCGTCGTCGTTCACATACACGTTCACGAAGCGGCGCAGCTTGCCCTGGTCGTCCAGGACGCGGGCGGCGATGCCGGGGTGGTTGCGCTCCAGGGACTCGATGACCTGGGAGAGGTTCTCGCCCTCGGCCGGGACCTCGGACCGGCCGCCCGTGTAGGTGCGGAGGATGGTGGGGATGCGGACCTTGACGCTCATGATGGGTGTGCCTTTCTTCGGTCGCGGTGGGGATCAGGCGGTGGCGAGGCCGGCGGCGCGGAACGCGTCCAGGCTCGGGCGGATCGTCGCGGTCGCCTGCGAGGTGGCGGCCACCGCGTCCAGGGTCTTGAGGCCGTCACCGGTGTTGAGGACGACGGTGGTCAGCGACGGGTCGAGCACCCCGTTCTCGATCAGCTTCTTCGTCACACCGACCGTCA
The DNA here is from genome assembly GCF_042892615.1 of Streptomyces sp. NPDC001750. Lineage (NCBI taxonomy): Bacteria > Bacillati > Actinomycetota > Actinomycetes > Kitasatosporales > Streptomycetaceae > Streptomyces > Streptomyces sp. NPDC001750. The sequence continues at coordinate 20,487 of NZ_JBIAUE010000019.1, forward strand.
CCCCGCCCGCCGTCTCCGCGAAGATGCCCTCGGTGCGGGCCAGCAGCTTGATCGCGTCGACGATCCGCTCGTCGTCCACGTCCTCGACCGCGCCGCCGGTGCGCCGGGCGATGTCCAGGACGTACGGGCCGTCGGCCGGGTTGCCGATCGCTAGGGACTTGGCGATGGTGTCCGGCTTCTGGGGCCGTACGACGTCGAGACCGGCCTTGAACGCGGTGGAGACCGGGGAGCACCCCTCGGCCTGGGCGCCGAAGATCTTGTACGGCTTGTCCTCGACCAGCCCCAGCCCGATCAGCTCCTGGAGCCCCTTGTCGATCTTCGTGAGCTGCGAGCCGGACGCGATCGGGATGACGATCTGGTCGGGCAGGCGCCAGCCGAGCTGCTCGCAGATCTCGTACGCCAGGGTCTTGGAGCCCTCGCCGTAGTACGGCCGCAGATTGACGTTGACGAAGCCCCAGCCCTCCCCGAGCGGGTCGCCGATGAGCTCCGAGCAGAAGCGGTTGACGTCGTCGTAGTTGCCCTCGATGCCGACCAGCTCGCCGCCGTACACCGCGGCCATGACGACCTTGCCCTGCTCCAGGTCGTGCGGGATGAACACGCAGGAGCGGAAGCCGGCGCGGGCGGCGGCGGCCCCCACCGCACCGGCGAGGTTGCCGGTGGAGGAGCAGGAGAGAGTGGTGAAACCGAAGGCTCGGGCGGCCTCGACGGCGATCGCGACGACGCGGTCCTTGAAGGAGTGCGTCGGGTTGCCGGAGTCGTCCTTGACGTACAGGCCACCGGTGACGCCCAGCTCGCGGGCGAGGTTGTCGGCCTTGACCAGCTTGGTGAAGCCGGGGTTGAGGTTGGGCTTCTCCGCGACGTCGGCGGGGACCGGCAGCAGCGGCGCGTACCGCCAGATGCTGTTCGGTCCGGCCTCGATGCGCTTCCTCAGCTCCTCCGGGGAGCCACTCGGCAGGTCGTACGCCACTTCGAGCGGCCCGAAACAGGACGCGCAGGCGAAGATCGGACCGAGTGCGAAACGCTCGCCGCATTCGCGGCAGGAGAGCGCCGCGGCGGGTCCGAGATCGAGGTCGGCGGGCACGGTGCCGGCGGAGGAATCGTCGGCGGAAGAGGTGTTCGCTGGAGCGGTCGCAGCGGTCTGCACGGCCATGATGGGGGAGGCCCTTTCTCCTCATCTTCCTTGCGACGCGTTTCGTCGCAAGCCGGAATTGGCACCTTCCCCACCGTGACCTCGCGGTCGGCAGGAGGGTTGCCGGGACGTCAACGGGCCGTTCCCTCAGTCCCTCTGGATGAGCGCTGTGGCACTGGAGCGATGCTCCAGGCATTTGTCGGCGGACCGACCCCGGCATGCGACGGTCGTCCGCGTTGTTCAAGACTGTAACCGAAGCACCGGACCGTCGAGATAGTCGTCCGAACCGCGAGATGGATCACATACAGGGAGTATCGACCGTGCTGGAAGAGGTCGAACGCTGGCTGACCAGGCGTTCCTGGTCGGCCGCCGACCGTCCGCTGGACCGCCTCCTGGCCGCCAAGGCGAAGGACCCGCGGCGCGGGAGCGTGAGTGTCGTCCTGCCGGCGCTGAACGAGGAGGCGACGGTCGGCGGGATCGTCACGACGATCCGGCGCGAGCTGATGGAGAAGATCCGGCTGGTCGACGAACTCGTGGTGATCGACTCCGGTTCCACGGACGCCACCGCGAAGGTGGCCCGGGAAGCCGGTGCCCGGGTGGTGCACCGGGACGACATACTCCCCCGGATACCCGCCGTGCCCGGCAAGGGCGAGGTGCTGTGGCGCTCGCTCCTGGTGACGCACGGTGACATCGTCTGCTTCGTCGACGCCGATCTGAGGGACTTCTCGGCGGACTTCGTCTCCGGCATCGTCGGCCCGCTGCTGACCGACCCGGAGGTCTGCCTCGTCAAGGCGATGTACGACCGGCCATTCGGCAACGGACCCGTCGGCCCGGCCGGCCCCGCCGAACCCGCCCCCGGAGGGGCCGCGGCCCAGGGGGGACGGGTCACGGAGCTGGTGGCCCGGCCGCTGCTCAATCTGCACTGGCCGCGGCTGGCCGGCTTCGTCCAGCCGCTGGGCGGCGAGTACGCGGCGCGCCGCTCCCTGCTCGAACAGCTGCCCTTCCCCGTCGGGTACGGGGTGGAGCTGGGCCTCCTCGTCGATGCACTGCACACGGTGGGCCTGGACGCGCTGGCCCAGGTCGACGTGGGTGTGCGCAGACACCGCCACCAGGACGGCCAGGCGCTCGGCCGGATGGCGGCGACGATCTACCGGACCGCCCAACTGCGCTTGTCCAGGGGTCACTTGGTGCGCCCGGCGCTGACCCAGTTCGAGCGCGGCGAGCACGGCTTCGTCCCGCGCACCCATGCGGTGGACACCGAGGAGCGGCCCCCGATGCGCGAGATCGAGGAGTACGTCTCGCGCCGTGCGGCGTGACGCGAGCGCGCACCGTACGACACCACCGCGGAACCGCGGAAACCATGGGACCGTTCACGGGGCGCCCGTGGGGGCACGGGAAACCGTCGGGAACCACGAGAGCCGTGCGCACGCCACCCGGGTGCCGCCGAACGTCGTCCGGCTTCGCACGTTTGAGTGGTTCCTGATCGGGCTAGATTCCGCAACATGGTCCCCGAGCACGAAGCCCAGTCCGCCGAAGCCGGTGTTCTCGTCGCGTCGAACCGCGGCCCGGTGTCGTACACCCTGAGGACGGACGGAACGCTCGACGCGAAGCGTGGCGGGGGCGGGCTCGTTTCCGGGCTGAGCGCCGTCGAGGACAAGCTCTGGGTGTGCGCCGCGCTCGGCGACGGGGACCGCGCGGCGGTCCGGCGCGGGGTCGGCGAGCCGGACGTGCGGATGCTCGACATCGACCCGGCCGTCCACACGGACGCGTACAACGGCATCGCGAACTCGGTGCTCTGGTTCCTCCACCACATGCTGTACCAGACCCCGCTGGAGCCGGTCTTCGACCCGGAGTTCCGGCGGCAGTGGGCGTCGTTCGAGACGTACAACCGGGCCTTCGCCGAGGCTCTCGCCGAGGAGGCGGGCCGGGGCGCGGCGGTCCTGGTGCAGGACTACCACCTGGCGCTGGTGCCCGGCATGCTCCGCGAACTCCGCCCCGACCTGCGGATCGGCCACTTCTCGCACACCCCGTGGGCGCCCGTCGACTACTTCCGGCTGCTCCCCGACGACATCGCGGAACAACTCCTGCGCGGCATCCTGGGCGCCGACCGTGCGTGCTTCCTCACCCGGCGCTGGGCCGACGCGTTCACCGCCTGCTGCACGGAGTTCCTGGGCGGCACGGGACGGACCGGGATCGGGGTGCACGGACTCGGCGCGGACGCCGACTTCCTGCGCCGGCGCGCGCACGAGGCTGACGTGGACGAGCGGATGGCCGCGCTGCGCGAGCAGATCGGCCCCGGACGGAGGACGATCGTGCGGGTGGACCGGACGGAGCTGTCCAAGAACATCGTGCGCGGCCTGCTCGCCTACCGCACGCTCCTCGACGAACGGCCCGAATGGCGCGAGCGCGTCGTCCATGTCGCCTTCGCCTACCCGTCGCGGCAGGACCTGGCCGTCTACCGCGACTACACCGCAGAGGTCCGGCAGGTCGCCGACGCGATCAACGAGGCGTACGGAACGCCGGGCTGGACGCCGGTCGTACTGCACGTCAAGGACGACTTCGCGCGCTCGCTCGCCGCGTACCGGCTGGCCGACGTGGCCCTCGTCAACCCGATCCGCGACGGGATGAACCTGGTCGCCAAGGAGGTCCCGGTCGTCTCCGACCACGGCTGCGCGCTGGTGCTGTCGCGGGAGGCGGGGGCGTACGAGGAACTGGGCGACGACGCGGTCGTGGTGAACCCGTACGACGTGTCCGCCACGGCGCGCGCCCTCCACGAGGCGCTGACGATGGCGGACGGCGAACGCGCCGAGCGCACGCGGCGGCTGGCCGCGGCGGCGGTCGCACTGCCGCCGCAGCAGTGGTTCCTGGACCAGCTGGCCGCACTGCGCGACTGACGCTCCCGGCGGGGAGCGAAGCGGGCGGCCCCGGGCGACCGGCCGGGGCCTGGCACGGTCGACGGAACGGCCGCGGACGGCCGGGCCGATCGGGCCGGCAGGGACGGCCCGGGGCGGCCGGAACCCACGGATCCGGTGTGGGCGAAACCTGCGGATCCGGCGTTGACGCTCCCGTCAACGAGACGCGATCGTGCGCAGTTCCAGCTCGTGTCCCACCTCACTCCGCAACAACTCCTCCAAGTGGTACAGCGTGGTGATGAGCGGGTCGTCGCGGTCGAGCACACGACCGGCGAGGCCGATCAACGAGTCGTCCTCGTGAGGCGTCGACCAGTCGAACAGCAGGCTGCACAGCGCTTCGCTGCTCTCGTCCCGATCGGCCACCATGCGCAGACCGAGCCATCTGCGCTCCACCCGGTGCCTCAGAAGCGAGGCAAAGGTCCGGATACAGTGCCACGGATCGTCGGCACCCGTACCGGACGTCAGTCGCGCGACCAGATCCTTGTACAGCTCCGCTGTTCCCAGGCTCAGCGCGCGCGCACCCACGTACGCCCAGCGGTCCGATCCCGTGCCGCCTCCGTAGGCCTCCCAGCGCGGGTTCCACAGCAGCCGGGTGAACGCTGCGCGCCCGGCGTCACCGTGCAGGGCGATGCCCAGGATCAGCCCACCGTTGCAATCCGTGGACGCGGCCCCCTCGCCCCATTCGACGAGCCTCTTCAGCCATGTCGGATCACCCGTCTTCGTCGCGAGGACCGGCAGGAACTCGGGGAACAGGTGAGAACCGACGTGCCGTTCCAGAGCCTCCGCTATCTCGGCGCGCAGATCCCGGCACGGCAGGTGCGCCAACCCCAGACAGGCGGACACCGACTCGTCGTAGCCGCCCTCGACGTGCTCCCACAGCATCCGCTCGGCCGACTCGCACCCCAGGCAGCCGACAGCGTGCAGCACGCCGGCCGGTACGCCGTCGCGCAACCTGCCCGCCCGGACACTCGCCTCCAGCAGCCTTTCGGCCACGCCGGCGTCTCCGTGCCGGGCGAAGACCGGAATCAGTTGCTCACGTGCTCCGGGATCGTCCAGGAACACCGGAAGCAGCGCCTCCGCGTCGGAGCGGGACCCGTACCGCAGCACTACGTCCACGGCCATCGACTCCCACTGCCAGGTCACCGTCGTCGGATCAACGGCGTACCTGTCGAGCAGCCTCCGCGCCGCCCATGAAACCGCCACTGCGTCACCCTCCCCGCTGCCGCCTCTGCCTCTGGGTCGCCTCTGAGTCGGCCCGTGGGTCGGCGGTCTGCCCGGACACCCGTCATCCCCCTCCTGGCCGGGACGGAGGGGCGGCAACCATGGCTTCCGCCGCACCGAACCGCTGACGGCTCAGAGGCGTGCGGCCAGGGCCGCCAGGTAGCGTACGACGGCGGCCGGGCCGTCCAGCAGCAGATCGGCCCGTTCGGCCAGCTCGGTGACCTCGGCGCTGCCGCTGCAGACCAGCAGGCCCGGGATGCTGTCGGCGCCCTCGGCACTTTCGGTGCTTTCGGTGCGGAGCTTCTCGACAGCGGCGTACGCGGCGAGGTCGCCGAGGTCGTCGCCCGCGTACAGGACGGACTCGGCGCCCGTCTCGCGGAGGTACCGCGCGAGCGCGACACCCTTGTCCATGCCGGGTGGGCGCAGCTCCAGCACCAGGCGGCCGGGTTCGACGATCAGCCCGTGGCGGGTGGCGAGTTCGCCAAGGGGTTCGCGCAGGGCCTCGAAGGCGCCTTGGGGATCGGCGGCGCGGCGGGTGTGGACGGCGAGCGCCCGGCCCTTCTCCTCGACCCAGGTGCCGTGCCAGGCGCCGTGCCGGTCGAGCACGCCGGGCAGTTCGGCGCGGGCCGCTGCCACGCCGGGGTGCGGGGCGGGGGCCTGGACGGTGCCGGTGACGGCGTCCCAGCGCTCGGCGCCGTAGTGGCCGAGGACGACGAGGTGGTCGAGGCCCGCCACCCCGGCGAAGCCGCCGTGCCGGACGGCGACGCCGGCCGGGCGGCCCGTGATCACGGCGACGGAGGCCACTTTCGGGGCGAGCGCGGCGAGGGCGTCCACGGCGCCGGGATGGGCGCGGGCCTGGTCCGGGTCCGGGACGATGTCGGCGAGCGTCCCGTCGAAGTCGAGTGCGATGACGGCACGGTCCGGGCGCGCGAGGATCGCGGCGAGCGCCTCCCGGCCTGCCGGGGTGGTGGGGGTCGGGAACTCGGACGGGGTCGCGCTCGGCGCGGGTGCGTGCGGGTTGCTGCCCATGGGGCGAGCCTATAGGCGGCGGTCGGAGGGGCGGGGGCGATCGCGGCGGGGCGTCCGCGGTGGCGGGATTCGCGGCGGCGCGGAGTGGTCGGGCTGCCGCCCCGGAGGCGTACACGACGGGCGCATGAGCGGCTACGCGACGGCCGCATGAGCGGCGTGCGCGGCCGGACGGACGCGTCAGCGGCTTACGCCGACGGCGGGGTGGTGGGCTGCCGCGTCAGCGGCGGCGTGGGCAACCAGACAGGCAGCCGCGTCAGCGGCGATCGCGGCGGGCGTCCCGGACGCGGCGCAGGCGGTTCACCGTCACCGGGTCCTCCTCCAGCGCCCGGCGGTCGTCGAGGAGCGCGTTCAGCACTTGGTAGTAACGCGTGGGCGAGATGCCGAGTTGCTCGCGGATCGCCCGCTCCTTGGCCCCGGGGCCGGCCCACGAGCGGCGCTCCAGGGCCAGTACGGCACGGTCGCGGTCGGAGAGGCCGGATGCGTTCGGTGCCTCGGACGTCTCCCGCCCATCGGTTTCGTCGGACGGTCCCGGCAGTTCCGCGGGATCGGACGAGGCAGGCGGGGCGGGCTGCGCCGGCGGGGCGGAAGGGGCGGACGGTTCGACCGGGCCGACCGGTTCGGCGGAACCGACCGGCTCGGCCGGGCGGGCCGTGTCGTCGGGGCCGTGCTCGGAGGTGGTCATATCAGCCAACCTATCGCCCGGCCGGAGGACCGCCACCCCGCGACCGCGCGGCCCTCCGCCACCGGGCGCCCCCGCTACCGTGCGGCCTCCGCGGTCGCCGCGTCCCGTCCGATCCTCCCCAGGACGGCCGCGGCGTTCCCGTCCGGTGCGACCGCCTTGCCGATGTTCTCCTTGATCGACTCGTTGGTCCTGGCCCAGGACGTCCTGCCGTACGGGTAGAACTCCGCGTTCGGCAACGCGGTCAGGAACTGCCGCAGCGGCTCGTGCTCGGCGTCGGACTCCATCGCGGCGGAGGCGCTGCCGGTGACCGGCAGCAGGTCGTACTTGTCGGCGAACTCGATGACGTTCTTGTCGGTGAAGAGGTACTCGAAGAACTTGCCCAGCTGCACCCGGTGGCCGCGCTGCTTGAAGCCCATGATCCAGTCGGCGACCCCCACCGGGCTCGTGCCGGGCCCGTCGGCGCCGGGCATCGGCACCATGCCGACGGAGATCCCGTTCTTCCGCGCCTCCCGCATCAGCGTCGGGTGGCCGTTCAACATGCCGACCTCGCCGCGCGTGAACGCGGCGAACGCCTTGCCCCGGTCGAGATCGCCGGGGGCGACCGGGCCCACCAGCCCCTTGCCGACCAGGTTCGTCCGCAGCCAGTCGAACGTCCTGATGTTCTCGGCCGAGTCGAAGTCGTACGAACCGGAGTCGTCGATGAAGCCGCCGCCCCCGCCGAGCAGCCACATCATGGCTTCGGCCTGTGCCTCCTCCAGGCCGAGCGGCAGCGCGAAGGGGTACTTCACACCGCGCTGCTCCAGCACCGCCGCGTCGTCGCGGATGTCGTCCCAGGTCCGCGGGGCGGACAGGCCCGCGTCGGCGAACAGCTTCTTGTTGTAGAAGAGCAGTCGGGTGCTGGCGACGAACGGCAGCCCGTACTGGGTACGGTCCACGCTGCCCGCGTCGGCCAGACGGGGCAGGAAATTGGCCTGGGTACGTATGGACAACAGCTGGTCGGCCCGGTAGAGCTTGTCGGCCTTCGCATAGTCGGCGTAGGCGCCGATCTGGGCGATGTCGGGAGCCTGTCCGTTCTTCACCATGGTGGCGACCTCGCGGTGGATGTCCTTCCACGAGTGGACGCTGACGTCGACCTTGATGCCGCGGTGGGACGCCTCGAAGCCCTTGACCAGGTCGTCCCAGTACTTCTTGGAGCTGTCGGCCGGGCCGGTGCCGTAGTCCGCCGCGACCAGCCGGAGCGTGACCTCGCCCGGTCCGCCGCCCCCTCCGCACCCCGCGAGCACCGCAGTCATCCCCATCGCGACCACAGCCGCCGTCATTCCCAAGTAAAGCCGCCGCACACCCAGTTCCGTTCTCATGAAGCCCTCCGGACGAGCCGCGAACCTTCCCGGTCGCCCATCGGGGGTCTACACCAGCAAGCCATCGCTTTCACAACCGGCCCTGCACGGAGCCTGGTTGACGCGAATTGCCTACCCATCGACCTGAATCGATCGGTGAACATGCTTTCACGGGACGGAACTTCGACCGAACGACCGACGCCACGCCTCCCCCTCACCAGGAACGGCGCGCGCCGGGGGCAGGGGCGACGCGCACACCTCATCGCTCCCGGTCGAACCGGACCGACCGCGACGAAGGCCGTCGACACCTGCGGAGGGGGATTTTGTATGGATCCGCAACAAACCAGAGGAGTGGACTAGACCTATCGGGGTCCCTGGGCGAGACTGTTTCCCGTGAAACACGTCATCGCCCTCGATGTGGGCGGCACCGGAATGAAGGCCGCACTGGTCGGGACCGACGGCACCCTGTTGCACGAGGCGCGGCGGGCCACCGGCAGGGAGCGCGGTCCCGACGCCGTCGTGGAGTCGATCCTCACCTTCGCGGCGGACCTGCGCGCGCACGGCGAGAAGCACCTCGGCGAAAGCGCCCTCGCGGCCGGCGTCGCCGTGCCCGGCATCGTCGATGCCGAGAACGGCATCGCCGTCTACGCCTCGAACCTGGGCTGGCGCGACGTACCCATGCGGCGGCTGCTCGGCGAGCGGCTCGGCGGCGTCCCCGTGGCGCTCGGCCACGACGTGCGCACAGGCGGGCTCGCCGAGGGGCGGATCGGGGCGGGCAAGGGCACCGACCGCTTCCTCTTCCTGCCGCTGGGCACCGGAATCGCCGGGGCCATCGGCATCGCGGGCACCATCGAGGAGGGCGCGCACGGGTACGCGGGCGAGATCGGCCACATCGTGGTCCGCCCGGACGGCCCGGAATGCGGCTGCGGTCAGCGCGGCTGTCTGGAGACCCTGGCCTCGGCCTCCGCGGTGACCCGGGCCTGGGCCGCCGCGTCCGGTGATCCCGCGGCGGACGCGGCGGACTGCGCGAAGGCCGTCGAGTCGGGCGACCCCGCGGCCGTGGAGGTCTGGCGGGACGCCGTCGACGCGCTCGCCGCCGGGCTGGTCACCGCAGTGACGCTGCTCGACCCCCGCATGCTCATCATCGGTGGCGGGCTCGCCGAGGCTGGGGAAACGTTGTTCACACCGCTCCGTGCGGCCGTCGAGGAACGCGTCACGTTCCAGAAGCTGCCCCACATCGTCCCGGCGGCCCTCGGGGACACCGCCGGATGCCTGGGCGCAGGGCTGCTCGCCTGGGATCTTCTCTCCACGGAGGTATCCGCCTGATGGCCGGACGCGCAGACAGCACGGTTCTCGCAGGTGCCCGGGTGGTGCTTCCCACCGGTACCGCCGAGAACGGACGGTTGATCGTCGAGGGCACCCGGATCGCCGGCTCGGCCCCGGAGGACGCCCGGATCGTCGATCTGAGCGACCACTGGCTGGTCCCGGGCTTCGTCGACATGCACAACCACGGCGGCGGCGGCGCGTCCTTCACCTCCGGCACCGTCGACGAGGTCCTCACCGGCATCCGCACCCACCGCGAGCACGGCACCACCACGCTGGTCGCATCGACGGTCACCGGCGAACTGGACTTCCTGGCCCAGCGGGCGGGCGTCCTGTCCGAACTGGTCGAGCAGGGCGACCTGGCCGGCATCCACTTCGAGGGCCCGTTCATCTCGCCGTGCCGCAAGGGCGCGCACAGCGAGGACCTGCTGCGCCACCCGGACCCGGCCGAGGTCCGCAAACTGATGGACGCGGCGCGCGGCACCGCGAAGATGTTCACCCTCGCCACCGAGCTTCCCGGCGGCATCGAGTCGGTGCGGCTCCTCGCCGAACACGGCGTCATCGCCGCCATCGGTCACACGGACGCCACGTACGAGCAGACCGTCGAGGCGATCGACGCGGGCGCCACCGTCGCCACGCACCTGTTCAACGCGATGCCGCCGCTGGCCCACCGCGCGCCCGGCCCGATCGCGGCGCTCCTGGAGGACGAACGGGTCACGGTCGAGCTGATCAACGACGGCACGCATCTGCACCCCGCCGCCCTGGAGCTGGCCTACCACCACGCGGGCGCCGACCGCGTCGCACTGATCACCGACGCCATGGACGCGGCTGGGTTCGGCGACGGGCGCTACCAGCTCGGCCCGCTCGCGGTCGAGGTCAAGGACGGCGTCGCGCGACTGGTCGAGGGCAACTCGATCGCGGGCTCGACGCTCACCCTGGATACCGCGTTCCATCGCGCCGTGACCATCGACCGGATCCCGGTCGAGGACGTCGTGCAGTCCATCTCCGCCAATCCGGCCCGGCTGCTCGGCGTGTACGACAAGGTCGGCTCGCTGGAACCCGGCAAGGACGCGGACCTGGTGGTCCTGGACGCGGGCTTCGCGCTCAAGGGCGTCATGCGCAAGGGCGAGTGGATCATCAAGCCCTGGACCGGCTGAGGACCGGCCGAAGACCGGCAGAGGGCCGTCCGGGGTCCGAAGCCGGGGCCGCCTGGGACGGGACCCTGACCGGCCTGACCGCGGCCTCGCGCGAGCGCCTGTGGCGTTCACCACCGTTGACGGCAGTTGACGGCTGTTGACGGCGAGTTGAATACGTAACGAAGAGACGGCGGTTGGTCCCGGGGTCTGGGCCGACCGCCGCCTCTTTGACATGATCGTCCCTGATACGGGCGGTCCGAACGCCCGTATCAGGGAGAGAAAGCGCATTCCATCCCGAGGAATCGCGCTCCAGGCAGGGATCGAGGGAGCGGCCGCGGTGATCCTCACGGTCACACTGAATACGGCACTCGACCTGACGTACGGCGTCCCGGAACTCGTCCCGCACGCCAGCCACCGCGTCAGCGACATCTCCGAGCGCCCCGGCGGCAAGGGCCTGAACGTGGCCCGGGTGCTCTCCGCCCTCGGCCACGAAACGGTGGTCACGGGATTCGCCGGGGGCTCGACCGGAGCGGTGCTGCGCGAGCTGCTGGCCGACCTGCCGTCCCGGGACGCCGCGCCCGCCGCCTCCGGCCCGGCGGCCGACTCCAGCCCGGTCGCGGACACCTCCGCCCCCGTCTCCTCGCCCGCGCCCGCACCCGCGCCGATCACCGACGCCCTCGTCACCGTCGCCGGGAACACCCGTCGCACGATCGCCGTCGTCGACCGGACCACCGGCGACACCACCCAGCTCAACGAACCCGGCCCGCTCGTCAGCGCCGACGAGTGGTCCGCCCTCCTCGCCCGGTACGAGGAACTGCTCACCGGGGCCGACGCCGTCGCCCTCTGCGGCAGCCTGCCACCGGGCATCCACGTCGGCGCCTACGCCGAACTGGTCCGTTCCGCCCGCGCGGCCGGCGTCCCCGTGCTCCTCGACACCAGCGGCGAGCCGCTGCGCCGGGGGATAGCCGCCCGCCCCGACCTGATCAAGCCGAACGCCGACGAGCTCGCCCAGCTCACCGGCTCCCGCGACCCGCTGCGCGCCACCCGCGACGCCCGCCGACGCGGGGCGCACGCGGTCGTCGCGTCGCTCGGGCCGGACGGCATGCTGGCGGTCACCCCCGACGGCGTCTGGCAGGCGTCCCCGCCCGCCAAGGTGCTGGGCAACCCCACCGGTGCGGGCGACTCCGCCGTGGCCGGGCTGTTGTCCGGCCTCGTCGAGGGGCTGGGCTGGCCGGACCGGCTGCGACGGGCGGTGGCACTGTCGACGGCGACCGTGCTCTCCCCGACGGCCGGCGACTTCGACCGCGCGGCGTACGAGGAGCTGCTGCCGCGCGTCGGAGTCGAGGAACACACCACGGCGGCCTGAGCCGCCACCCGTACCGTCCCGACCGGACGGCGGCCGGTTCGAGGGCCGCCCCCCGGACCGGCTCATCCGGTCACCACGACCGGACGGGCCGTTCAGCACAGAAGCAACAGAGGTCAGCATGCCGCTCGTCAGCACCGGTGAACTCGTCTCCGCCGCCCAGGCCGAAGGACGCGGGATCGCCGCCTTCAATGTCATCACGCTGGAGCACGCGGAGGCCATAGCCGCCGGTGCGGAGCGTGCCGGGGCGCCCGCCATCCTGCAGATCTCCGAGAACGCAGTGAAGTTCCACGGCGGACGGCTCTCCGCGATCGCCGCTGCGGCCGCCGCCGTCGCCCGCACCTCCGGCGCCCCGCTCGCGCTCCACCTCGACCACGTCGAGTCCGTGGACCTGCTGCACCAGGCGCACGCGGAGGGCTTCGGCTCGGTGATGTTCGACGCCTCGAAGCTCCCCTACGAGGAGAACGTGCGGGCCACGGCCGAGGCGGTGGCCTGGGGGCACGAGCGCGGCATCTGGATCGAGGCCGAGCTCGGCAAGGTCGGCGGCAAGGAGGGCGAGGCCCCGCTCGACGCGCACGCCCCCGGCGTACGCACCGACCCGGCCGAGGCCGCCGCGTACGTCCGTGACACCGGGGTGGACGCGCTGGCCGTCGCGGTCGGTTCCTCCCACGCCATGACCGAGCGCACAGCGGTCCTGGACCACGAGCTGATCGGCCGACTGCGCGACGCGGTCCCGGTCCCGCTGGTGCTGCACGGTTCCAGCGGCGTCCCGGACGAGGAGATCCGCCAGGCCGTCGCCTCCTCCGGCATGGTCAAGATCAACGTGGGCACGGCGCTCAACACGGCGTTCACCGGCGCGGTGCGGTCCTACCTGGCCGAGAACACCACGGGCGTGGACCCGAGGAAGTACATCGCGCCGGGCCGCGAGGCGATGGCGACGACGGTGGCGGGCTTCCTCGCGCTGATGGGCTGACCGGGGCGACGCACCGGAACGCGTGATCCCGGCCCGCACCGGGGCACTGCCGACGCAAGGGGCAGCATTCGCGCGACAGACGTCAAGTCGCTCAGGGAAAAATGCGACCTCTCCCGGGTTCGGACACCAGGAGAGGTCGCAGGGCATTCGCCCTCAGTGGGTCAGCCGTTCGCAGAGGTGACTTCCAGCCAATCCAGGATCACGTCGCACTGATTCCCTTCCTGGCACGAGATGCTGATCTCGTTCTCGCCCTTGCTCAGGTCGACCGGCGCCCAGGTGGTCTGCCAGTTCTTTTCCCAGTTCGAGTCGGACGAGTCGATGAAGTTCTTGAGACCGATGGGCTGCGGATTCGGCTTCCCGTTCACCGTCAGCGTCGCATTGGCGTCCTTGGCGGGAATCGCGTAGCGCACCGTCAGGCGGTACTTGCCGCCCTCTGCTATCGCCGCCTTCCACGTCACGGACGACCCGACCGCGTTGAAACCGGTGACGTACGAGCCGTTCGGGCCTTGCGCACCCTTGATCGACTGGTCGACGGCCGCCGAGCCGCCGAGCTTCAGCGTCGCCGCGTCCTGCTTGGGCAGCTCGGCCGGGGCCTCGGCACCAGTGGTCTGCTCGGGCTTCGGGGACTCCTCGACCTGATCGGAGGGGGCCTGGGAGGAGGCGGCCTCGTCCTTCTTCGGGTCCTTGTCGTTGCCCTGGTTCGTGAGCAGCATGGCGCCGATGCCGACGAGCACGACCAGGACCACCGCGACCGCGCCGATCAGCAGGCCCTTGGTGTTCGGGCCGCCCTTGCCGGAGCCGCCGGGGGCGATGCGGCCGGGCTGCTGCGGGGCGTGTCCGGCGGGGGCGCCGCCGGGGTAGGTCTCCGGGGCCGCGTACTGGGCGCTCGGCCCGCCGTACGGCTGCTGCGGCGGCACCTGCTGCCCGTACTGGCGCTCACCGACGGCCCGCACCTGGTTGTACGAGGTCCGGGGCACACCCGGCTGGGCCACCGGAGGGTAGCCGTACCCGCCCTGCCGTGGCGACTGCGCGCCCGACGCCTGCCCGTCCTGGTACAGGTAGCCGAACGGATCGTCGTCCTCGGGCGTGTTTGCGCCGTTGTTCCCGGCCGTCATCCCTGGTCACTCCTCACCATCTCGCCAGCCGTCGCCGTATCTCGCCAGCCGTGGCCGACCGGCCGAGCCTACCCCGAACGGACCACGCCAAGAATTGCCCTCACATGTCCTGTGACCGCTTCGCAGCAAGGGCCCACCACCTGCGTGAACGTCGCGTGAACATCAACCGGCCCGGCGGTTGACCTTCGACCGGGACCGCTTCTCCACATACATGCGCTGGTCGGCGGAGGCCAGCACCTCCTCGACCGACATGCCGCAGGCGGCCCAGCCGATGCCGAAGCTCGCCCCGACCCGCACCGCCCGCCCGTCGACCCGGATCGGCGGGATGATCGCGTTGCGGAGGCGTACGGCCAGGTCCGCCGCGTCCGCCGCCCCGAGCCCGTCGGCCAGGACGACGAACTCGTCGCCGCCGAGACGGGCGACCGTGTCGCCGTCGCGCACGCCAGTGCTGAGGCGGCGGGCGACCTCGATCAGCACCGCGTCACCGGTGTGGTGCCCGAAGCGGTCGTTGATGGACTTGAAGCCGTCGAGGTCGCAGAAGAGGACCGCGATCCCCTTCGCCCCGTCGTCCTGCTCGGTGTCCGGGGCGACGGCGTGCACATGGTGGTCGTACGGGCCGTCGGGCCCCGCGTCCACGTCGTAGCCGTGCGCCCGCGCGTCCGGGTCGGCGTCGATGTCGGCGTACGCCGCGTCCAGCGTCTCGATCGCGGTGGCGGCCATCGCGTTCGGGCGGTCGCAGAGCCGCGAGCTGAGCCTGGACCGCAGCTCCGCGCTGTTCGGCAGGCCGGTGAGGGCGTCGTGCGAGGCCCGGTGCGCGAGATGGAGTTCGTGGCGCTTGCGCTCCTCGATGTCCTCGACATGGGTGAGCAGGAAGCGCGGTCCGTCGGTGGTGTCGGCGACGACGGAGTTGCGCAGCGACACCCAGAGGTAGCTGCCGTCCCGCCGCCCCAGCCGCAGCTCGGCGCGGCCGCCCTCGGCGGAGGTGCGCAGCAGGGTGCCGATGTCCTCGGGGTGGACGAGGTCGGCGAAGGAGTAGCGGCGGAGCACGGAGGCGGGGCGGCCGAGCAGCCTGCACAGGGCGTCGTTGGTGCGCAGCAGCCGCCCGTGCTGGTCGCCGCCCATCTCGGCGATGGCCATGCCGCTGGGCGCGTACTCGAACGCCTGGCGGAAGGACTCCTCGCTGGCGCGCAGCGCCTGCTGCTCCCGTTCCAGACGGACCAGGGCCCGCTGCATGTTTGCTCTGAGCCGTGCGTTACTGATCGCAATGGCCGCCTGCGAGGCGTACATCTGGAGGGCCTCCCGCCCCCAGGCTCCGGGGCGGCGGCCGTTGCGCGGACGGTCGACGGATATGACGCCCAGCAGGTCGCGTCCGCCGCCGGAGGCGTACATCGGCGCGTAGAGGCGGTCCTGGGGGTGCCACTCGTCCTCGAAACGGGGCTCGGGACCCTCGGTGTGCCACTGCGGCACGTCGTCGTCGAGAAGCACCCAGCCGTCCGTGTGGGGTATGAAGCGGAGCTCGTCCCACGCCTCGCCCATGGCCAGCCTGCGCTCCCACGAGGTGCGCGAACCGATGCGTCCGGTGATCAGGGCCTCCGCGGCACTGTTGCCCGCGAAGGCGGCGACGACGAGGTCTCCGTCCTGCCTCACCAGGTTCACGCAGGCCAGTCCGTATCCGAGACCCCCGACGATTCCGTCGGCCACGGTCTGCACGGTGTCGGCCAGGCTCCGCGCCGTATTCAGGTCGGCGACGGCCTGGTGCAGCTGCCGCAGCGTCGCTAGACGGACATACGGCTCCGACTCGGCCTCCATTGCTCGCACTCCCCGAGACCTCGACAGCACTCCATGTTCATATCGGCGTACTTGATGACGTACTTGGATGACCCACTTAGATGACTTACTTAATGAAGTGTCACGGCCACTGAATCACAGTGAGCTGTGCCGTCGGTACACAGGGTCAGCAAATATTGCTCTCTGTGACTCAAGTCACAAAAGATGGTAAAGGGGTCCGGACGTCGGCCGGGTGCGGTCCGTCCTTTTCTTGAACGCAAATCCGGGCGTTGCAGTACGGGGCCGGTGGGGCGGCGAAGGCCGGGGCCGACGGGGCGAAGTGCCGGGAACCGTGCGCGTCGAGGGCCGGGGCCCGCGGGAGTGAAGGGGCTGGAGGGGGTCCTAGGACCAGGCTGGTCCCCTGGCCCGATGCGGCCACGCCCCGGCCGCGGATAGCGTGCCGGTGTGTTGCAGACAGAGTCCCCCGCCCCGCGTTCCGGCCCCACTCCCCAGGGCCTCGTCCCCCAGGACCTCGTTCACCAGGACCTCGTCCCCCATGCTGAGGGGGTGAGCAATGATGAGTTCCGGGCCGCGCTGTCCCGCCTGGCCGCCGGAGTCGTGCTGGTCACGGCCGAGGAACCACCGCTGGACGAGAACGGAATCGGCGAGGACGTCGGGATGACGGCGACCGCCTTCATGTCGGTGTCGCTGAACCCGCCGCTGGTCATGGTCAGTCTGCGCAACGACTCGCGGATGGACGACCTGCTGTCGGAACAGCCGCTGTGGGCGGTCTCCGTGCTCGCCGAGAGCCAGCGGCACATCGCCGGGCGGTTCGCGATGAGGGGCCGGATCAGCGACCGGCTGCTGTTCGAGGACATCCCCTACCGGAGAGGGGAGTTCACCGGTGCTCCCCTGGTCGGCGGCGCACTGGCCACCCTTGAGTGCCGCACCGAGCAGCGAGTCCTGGCGGGCGACCACACGCTGGTGATCGGCCGGGTGCTGAGCGCGGCCCTGCCCAGCGGGGACGGATCGCCGCTGATGTACTTCCGGGGGCGGTACCGGCACCTGGGCTGAGAGCCTGTCGGGTGACCTTCGGCCGGAAAGCGGACGCGGTATGGTGCGTGCGATTCCAAGGCGCCGGGATGTCCTGGTAGCGGCGCTACCAGGACATCCCGGCAACGCAGGAAGCGTGCGTACCGGGGCGTGGCCGCCCGGCCAGAGGTCACCCGACAGGCTCTGAGGCGGCGCGGTACGCGCATGCCGGCCCGTACCGCACCCGCCCCTCACGATGCGCGCGGCGGCTGTCACCAGTCGCGGCCGGAGCGGCCGCGTTTCGTCTCGCCGCGCTGCTTCTTCTCGCGCAGTCGGCGCTCGTTGATGCCGCGCGGGATCTTGGTCCTGCGGCGCGGCTTGGGGGGCGGCGCCGTGGCCTCGGCCAGCAGGGAGGCGAGCCGCACGAGAGCCGTCTCCCTGTTGCGCCACTGGGACCGGTGCTCGGACGCCCGCACCACGACGACCCCGCCCACGAGCCTGTTCTCCAGCCGCTGGAGCGCCCGTTCCTTCCACACCTGGGGAAGCGCCTCGGTCGCCGCGAGGTCGAAACGCAGTTCCACCCGGGAGTCGCTGGTGTTGACGTGCTGTCCGCCGGGGCCGGAGGAGCGCGAGAAACGCCACATGAGCTCGGCCTCCGGCAGGGAGACCGAGCCGCGGATGACATAGGGCCCGGACATGACACCCATGTTCCCCGCCCCAGCGGGTGTCCGTCACCTTCTTTTGCCGGACGGTCGTGCCGGCTCTTCTGCCGTACGGCTCTACGGCTGTTCCGGCTCCTGTCGTACGGAGGCGCCGACGAGGACGCCGACCGGGGCGGGCCGACAGAAGGGGCCGACCGGGGCGCCCGGACCGGGCCGACCGGCCGACCGGGGGGACTTCGGTAAAGAAAGTAAAGGGGGCAGGAACCTCGTGGTCCCTTGTCCGCGTTATGACCAGTGACGGTAGCTTCGTGATGACATGAAGCCCGCACTCGACGATGAAAGGGACTTCCCATGGCTGTAAGCCTGTCCAAGGGCGGCAACGTCTCCCTCACCAAGGAGGCCCCGGGCCTGACCGCCGTCACCGTCGGCCTCGGCTGGGACGTCCGCACCACCACCGGCACCGACTTCGACCTCGACGCCTCGGCCATCGCGGTCAACCAGGCCGGCAAGGTCGTCTCCGACAGCCACTTCGTCTTCTTCAACAACAAGTCCACCCCCGACCAGACCATCGTCCACACCGGCGACAACGTCACGGGCCAGGGCGAGGGCGACGACGAGCAGATCAACGTCAACCTGGCGGGCCTGCCGGCGGACGTCGACAAGATCGTCTTCCCGGTCTCGATCTACGACGCCGAGAGCCGCAGCCAGAACTTCGGCCAGGTGCGCAACGCGTTCATCCGCATCGTCAACCAGGCCGGCGGCACCGAGATCGCCCGCTACGACCTGAGCGAGGACGCCGCCACCGAGACCGCCATGGTCTTCGGTGAGCTGTACCGCAACGGCGCGGAGTGGAAGTTCCGCGCGGTCGGCCAGGGTTACGCCTCGGGCCTGGCCGGTATCGCCCAGGACTTCGGCGTCAACATCTGACGCACCCGGGTCCTGCGGACCCGGTCCGTACCCGCCGGGAGCCCCCGGCCGCTCGTCCGCGGCCGGGGGCTCCCGCCTGTCGTACGCCCGAACGTCCACACGCCCGTGGGCCGCTCGCCCGCGCGGCACGCGGATGCGCCGCGCGTCCATGCGCCGCGCGTCCGCGTGAATCAAAGAGACGTCAAACCTCGCTGAATAGTCATCAAATATCGGACACGAGCGAACCCCAGACGGACAAGAGGTGGTCAAAAAAATGTGAGGTATTTGTTAGTACACCGTCAATCTTGGTCATTCGGTGGCACGCTCTCCGCTCGTAACCCCCCACGGAACGAGCAACGGAGAACGCATGACCCCCCACATGAACACCCGTCGCGCCGCGGCTCTCGCCGCCGTCGCCGCGATGGTCGTCGTAGGTGTCCAGACCGGAGCGGCGAACGCCGCGCCCGACCAGGGAACCGGCGCCCCCTCCGCCACTCGCAGCACCGTCCCCTTCGGTGCGAACAACGCCTCCCAGCGCACCGCCGCCATCAAGTCGGCCCAGGCCGACGTCTCCTCGACCGCCGAGTCGCTCGGCCTCGGCGCTCAGGAGAAGCTGATCGTGCGTGATGTGATCAAGGACGCCGACGGCACCGTCCACACCCGCTACGAGCGCACCTACGCCGGGCTCCCGGTCCTCGGCGGCGACCTCATCACCCACACCGCCCGCGACGGCAAGGTCAAGGGCATCACCAAGGCGACCGACGCCCGGATATCCGTGCCGACGACGACGGCGAAGATCAAGACCGCGGCGAGCGCCCGCAAGATCATCTGGGCGAGCGACGGCAAGCCCGTCCTCGCCTTCGAGTCGGTGCGGCACGGGACGCAGAAGGACGGCACGCCCAGCCGGCTGCACATCATCACCGACGCGACCACCGGCAAGGAACTGCGCCGCTACGAGTCGGTCGAGACCGGCGTCGGCAACAGCCAGTACAGCGGCAAGGTCGAGCTGACGACCACCCAGGCCGGTTCCGGCTACGAGCTGACCGACGGCGACCGCGGCGGCCACAAGACGTACGACCTCGACCAGGGCGAGAGCGGCACCGGTTCACTCGTCACGGACGACGACGACACCTGGGGCGACGGCACCGGGAACGACCGCCAGACCGCCGCCGTCGACGCCGCCTACGGTGCCGCGAAGACCTGGGACTTCTACAAGTCGGCGTTCGGCCGCGACGGCATCGCCGGTGACGGCAAGGCCGCCTACTCGCGCGTCCACTACGGCAACGAGTACGTCAACGCGTTCTGGGACGACAGCTGCTTCTGCATGACGTACGGCGACGGCGCGGGCAACAAGAGCGCCCTCACCGCCCTCGACGTCGCCGGCCACGAGATGAGCCACGGCCTGACCGCGTCCACCGCCAACCTCGACTACTACGGCGAGTCCGGTGGCCTGAACGAGGCGACCAGCGACATCCTCGGCACCGCCGTGGAGTTCTCCGCCGACAACAGCACCGACGTCGGCGACTACCTCATCGGCGAGAAGATCGACATCAACGGCGACGGCACCCCGCTGCGCTACATGGACAAGCCGAGCAAGGACGGCGGCTCCGCGGACTACTGGGACAGCAACGTCGGCGACCTCGACGTCCACTACTCCTCCGGCGTCGCCAACCACTTCTTCTACCTGCTGTCCGAGGGCAGCGGCGCGAAGACGATCAACGGTGTCGACTACGACTCCCCGACCTCCGACGGCTCCACCGTCACCGGCATCGGCCGGGACAAGGCCGTCCAGATCTGGTACAAGGCACTCTCCCAGTACATGACGTCGAGCACCGACTACGCGGGCGCCCGCACGGCGACCGAGAAGGCGGCGACCGATCTGTACGGAGCGGACAGCGCCGAACTCGCGGCCGTCGACGCCGCCTGGGACGGCGTCAACGTGAAGTAGCGCCGACGCGCACCGGTCGTCCGAGCCCTGCCGGGCCACCTGGGGACCGCGCGGAGAAGCTGTGCGGAACGGGAGCCGGTCAGCCCTTCGGGGTGGGCCGGCTCTTCCCGTACAGCCAGGTGTCCCACAACTCCGTCAGGTCCTTGCCGGTCGCCCGCTCCGCATGCGCGTCCACATATGCGGTGAAGTCGGCGGTCGACGCGGTGCCGTGCCGGTGGGCCCGTGTCCAGCCCTGCACGAGCGCGAAGAAGCGCTCGTCGTCGCCGACGGCCTCCCGGATCCTGTGGATGACCATCGCGCCGCGTCCGTACACCGGCGCCCGCGAGATGTCCGCGGCCGTCGGCGGTTCGGCGGGCGGAAAGGCCCAGTTGTCGTCGTTGTAGAAGGCGGCCTCGAACCGGTCCTCGACCGGCTCGCCCTCCTTGTCGTCCTCCCACAACCATTGCGCATACGTCGCCAGTCCCTCGTTGAGCCACATGTCCCGCCAGCTCGCCGGCGTGACGGAGTTCCCGAACCACTGGTGCGCCATCTCGTGGACCAGCAGCCCGACGCTCGGCGGTCCCGGGAAGAAGGGCCGGTTCTGGGTCTCCAGCGCGTAACCGGCGTCCCCGTCCCGCCCGACGATCGCGCCCGTGGCGGAGAAGGGGTACGGCCCGAACCGTTCCGCCTCCCAGGCCACGACCTCGGGGACGCGGGCCAGGACCGCCGCGCTCCGGGCCGCGACCGCCGTGTCGGCGGCGGTGAACACCTTGATGCCGTCCGGGGTGCTCGACGCCTTCATGTCGAAGCGGCCGACGGCGAGCGTGGCGAGATAACTGGCCATCGGTTCCGCGACGCGCCAGTGGTACGTGCTGGTGCCGCCCGAGGATCCGTCCGTGGCGCCACCCGTGGTGGTGGCGGCGCGGGAGGTGGTACGGGAAACCAGTTCGCCGTTGGAGACGGCGGTCAGGCCCTGAGGGACGGTGACCTCGATGTCGTACGACGCCTTGTCGCTCGGGTGGTTGTTGCCGGGGAACCAGGCCATGGCGCCCGTCGGCTCGCCGAGCGCGACCGCCCCGCCCGACGTCCTGAGCCAGCCCTCCTCCGACTGGTCGGGGTCGGTGAGGATCTCCGGGGAGCCGGAGTAGCGGACGACCGCGCGGAAGGTCCTGCCCTTGCGGAGCCGGTGTCCGATCCCGGCGTCGGGCCGCAGCGTCAGCTCGTGGCCGGCCCGGTTGACGGCGGCGGGGCGGCCCTCGACGGTGGCGGACCGCACGGTGAGCCCGGCGAGGTCCAGGTTGAAGGCGCTGAGGTCCTGGGTGGCGCGCGCGGTGATCGTGGCGGTGCCGCTCAGCCGGTGGGCGCCCGGATCCACGTCGAGCACGAGGTCGTAGTGCGTGACGTCGTAGCCGCCGTTGCCGAGCTTCGGGAAGTACGGATCGCGCAGGCCCGAGGCGCCGGGGGTGCCGTCGACCCCGCCGATGCCGGTGCAGGCGGTGGAGGCCGCCAGAACCAGCAGGGCGAGAGCGGCGGCACGTGCCGGGCGGCATATGGGTCCCGTACGGCGTCCGCGCGCCGTGCGGCGCGGACGTGCGGTGCGGCGTGCGCGCGCCGTACGACGTACGGGTATTCGCTGCTTCACACCCGCGATCCTAGGCGCGCGCCGGGCGGACGCACGGGGTGACCGACCGCCGGGGTGACGGGCACCGGCGGCGTCGCCGGAGCGGCCGGCGCCGGCCCTCGCCGGGACGATGGGGCTTCCCGGCGGCGGTCCGCCCGGGGAGGCACCAGGACCGGGGCGCGGACCGGCTCGGCGGACCGGGACGCGGACCGGGGCGCGGTCCCTCCCGGGCATCCGAGGCAGCCGACGAGGGCGGCGACTCGTGGATCACTCGGCCGGGGCGGCGACTCGTGCAATTACCTGGCAAGGGCGGCGACGCCGACGTTCGCGAACTTCTCGTCGAGGTCGCCGCTGGGGGCGCCGGCCACCCCGATGGCCGCCACCGGGGCGCCGTTGACCTGCACCGGGGACCCACCCGCGAGGAACAGGGTGCCAGGGATGTCCTTGAGGGTCGGGGCCTGGGCCAGGCGCTTGGTCAGCTCGGAGGTGGGGGCGTTCCAGGAGACGGCGGTGTACGCCTTCTTCACGGCCGACTCGTACGACTGCGGGCCCGCGCCGTCGCCGCGCAGCGTGACGATGGTGTTGCCGTTGCGGTCGACGACGGCGACGGAGACCCGCTGGTTCTCCTTCTTCGCGGCGTCGAGGGTGGCCTGCGCGGCCTTGGTGGCGGCGGCCACGGGCTGCCCGCGATGCGCGCCCGGCTGCGGCAGCTCGGCGGCACACTGACGATCGAGTCGGCGCCCGGCGAGGGTACGGTGCTGTCCGCCGCCGTCCCCCTCTCCCCCGCTCCCGCGTCCCCGGCCCCCGCCCCTGCTCCCGACGCTGCCGCCCCGGAGGACCCCGCATGAACGCGACGCCGCCCGTGCGCATCCTGCTCTGCGACGACCACGTGGTGGTACGCGCCGGACTGCTCGCCCTCCTCGGCAGCGAACCGGACATCGAGGTGGTCGGCGAGGCGGGCAGCGGCGAGGAGGCCGTCGCCCTGGCCACAAAGCTCACCCCGGACGTCGTCCTGATGGATCTTCAGCTGGGCGAGGGCATCGACGGAGTGGAGGCCACCCGCCGGATCTCCGCCACGGGCGTCCACGTGCTGGTCCTCACCACGTACGACACGGACGCCGACATCACCCGGGCCATCGGAGCGGGCGCCACCGGCTATCTGCTGAAGGCCGAACGCCCGGAGGAGCTGTTCGCCGCGATCCGCTCGGCCGCCCAGGGCCGCACCACGCTCTCCCCGCCCGTGGCCAGCCGTGTCATGGCCCGGATGCGCGAGCCCCGGCCGGCCCTCACCGGCCGCGAACTCGACATCCTGGCCCAGCTCTCCCAGGGCCTGGGCAACCGGGACATCGCCCGGGCGCTGTTCATCAGCGAGGCCACGGTCAAGACCCACCTGGGCCGCATCTACGACAAACTCGGCGTCGACACCCGCGCGGGCGCCGTGGCCGTGGCGAAGGAGCAGCGGCTGCTGCCGTAGCCCGGCCTCGTCACGCGAAGAGTTCGTCGATCGTCTTCACCGTGAACGCCCGGTCGACCCAGACATCCAGCACCCGCAGATCCCGACAGGAACCGATCCGCTCCCGAACCGCCTCGTCCACAGCCACACCGCGATGGTCCAGGACCCGCAACACACTCAGCGCCCGCTCCTTCGCGACGCCCTCCTCGCGTCCTTCTTCACGACCTTCTTCACGACCTTCTTGGCGCCCCTCCTTGCGGAAGCTCTCGGCGACGATGCCGTGGAAGTGGCTGAGACTCGTGCTCATCAAATCCCTCCAGATTTTGCGGGCCGGGGTGTCCCCAGGCCAAAACCCCATTTTCCCCACGCACCACCTGATCGAAGGCATTCACCGGCGCCACATTGACAGGTCCGCACTGCGGCATCGACGGAGCCATGCTGCGAAATTGACGAGTCTGTACCGCGATATTGACGACCGTGCGGGCATGACACCATCGGACCGTGCTCGACATCGGCTACTCCCTCTCCCGACGCTTCCCCGACCCCCCGCAGACCGACTACCGCCGCGCGGACGTCCACGCCCTGCGGCACGACCTGTTCTGCGGGGACGTCTATCTCGCCGACACCGAGGCCGACCGCGAACTGTCCACAGCCTGGGGATGGGTGCCGGTACTCGACTTCGCGTGGGCCCTGTGCGACATCGTGGAGCAGCTCGACCGTGACCCACGCGGCAGCCGTTCGCACCAACGGCAGTTCGCCGAGCTGGATTTCACCGAGTCGTCCGACCGCATGCTCTTCGAGCGCCGCTTCGGATGGGTGGACGTCGAGGCCGACTGGATGCCCGGTGACGAACCCCCGCTCACTTTCAACCACGCGCTGCTGCGCCGGGAGGCCCGCGACTTCCTGCACGACCTGATCGCGGACCTCGCCGACATGCACGAGGGGCTCGCCGACAACCCCGCGATCTGGGACCTCCAGGCCCGCTTCCCCCGCGTCTGACCCACCCCCGCGTCTGATACCCATCCCTGCGCCAAACTCGGCCCCAGCCCGACCGGGTCGGACGCCCGGCCCGGTGGTGAACCCACCTCCACGCGCTACGCCCCACGCGCACCCCTATCTGCGCCGCGAACGCAGGCGCCAGCTCCATCAGCTGGGCCGGGCTGATCACCGCACCCGACAGCCGCTCCACTCCCCTGGCGATGTCCAGTTCCGCGACCGTCCGCAGATCCACCGACTCCATCCGCACGGAACTGAAGTCGGCGCGCTTCAGCGCGCAGTCGCGGAACTCCACCCGCACCAGGTGCGCCTCCCCGAAGTCCGGCTCGGACAGCACACAGCCCTCGAACACCACGTCCTTCAGCCGCGCCTTCCGCAGATTCAGGTAGTCGATCTTCCCGCCGCGCACCAGCACCCGTTCCAGCACGGCACCGTGCAACTGCACCCCGCCGAGCCGGGCGTCCGTCATCTCCACGTCGCGCAACGACGCCTCCGCGAGGTCGGTGCCGACCCCCCGGACACCCGTCAGCACCGAGTCGATGAAGCGGGCCCTGACCAGGTCCGTACGGTCCAGGGCGCAGCCGTCCAGCACACAGTCCATGAACCGCGCGCCCCGCCCCGACCCGTCCGCGAGGTCCGTCCCGTCGAAGCGCAGACCGTCGTAGTCCCCATCCGGCTCCAGGCCCTTCCCGTCGTACGGAACCAGCGGCGGCAGCCGTACCTCCGGCCGCCGGGCCGCCGCGACGGTGTCCTTCTTCCTGCTGCTGCGTGCCATGCCCCCATCGTGGACCACACCGCTGACAATCACCGCTGACAATCACCGGTGCCAGGGAGTACCCCGGTGGGCGCCGGTCGGGTCCTACCGGACGCCGAGCTTCGCGAGCGCCTCGTCCGTCAGCCGGTACACCGTCCACTCGTCCTGCGGCCGTGCCCCCAGCGACTCGTAGAACGCGATGGACGGGGCGTTCCAGTTCAGCACCGCCCACTCCAGACGTTCGTAGCCGCGCTCCACGCAGATCCGTGCCAGCTCCGTGAGCAGTGCTTTCCCGTGCCCGCCGCCGCGCCGCTCCGGCCGTACGTACAGGTCCTCCAGGTAGATGCCGTTCACGCCGCGCCAGGTGGAGAAGTTCAGGAACCACAGCGCGAATCCGACGACCTCGCCGTCGTCGTCCGACTCGGCGATGTGCGCGTACGCGGCGGGGCGCTCGCCGAACAGTGCCTCGCGCAGCTGCTCCTCGGTGGCCTTCACCTCGTGCAGGGCCTTCTCGTAGTCGGCCAGTTCACGGATCATGGCGTGGATGGCGGGGACATCGGCGGGGGTAGCGGTACGAATCATGGAGGCAGCGTAGAACCGACGCGTGCCGGACCACACCCGACGGTCCACACCCGACGTCACCGTCCCGCCGGTCGGAACCCGAGTGTCCGCGCCCGATGCCACCGCCCCGCCGGTCGGAACCCGAGTGTCCGCGCCCGATGCCACCGCCCCGCCGGTCGGAACCCGAGTGTCCGCGCCCGATGCCACCGCCCCGCCGGTCCGCAGCCACCGGCCCGCACCCGGTGCCCCGCACCCGTCGGCCACGCCCTCTCATCCCCGCCCCAGCAGCAACCGGGCGATTTCGACCTGTTCCGGTTCCAGCCGCCGCTCCCCGTCCGAGACGGCCCACAACCCGTTCTGCAGCAGCCGCCCCAACGTCCAGGCGCGCGCCCGTTCCCTCTCCCGGTCGAGGCCCAGTGCCTCCGTCATCAGGTCGAACCGCCACCGCACCGCCGCCGCGTCGAACCGGTTGACCAGCGCCGGAAGCAGCTCGAACCCCGGATCGCCGACCAGCGGTTTCGGGTCGATGGCCACCCAGCGGTCGCCGGCCGTGCGGTGATCAACAGCTCCCGACCCGCCCCGGCCCGGTTCCCGGTCCGGGCCCCGTTCCCGGTCCTGGAGCGCCGCACCACGGTCCGCCGCCCCACCCGCCAGCACATTCCCGTAGTGCAGGTCCCAGTGCAGCACCCGGTCCCCGGGCTCCCCCGCGACCTCCCGCACCGCCGCCGCGCAGTCGGCCAGCAACCTCCGCTCCGCCTCGTCCGACAACGCCTCCACCGCGCCCGGCGCCTCCTCCAGCATCCGCGCCACGACGTCCCCGAGCCGCCGCAGCCCGCACCCGGCCGGAGCCGGTACTGACGACAGCCGGGCCAGCAGCTCCGCCAGAACGCGGACCGCCTCCCGCTCGTCCGCCACTCCTGCCAGCGAACGTCCGCTGTCCAGCCGCTCCAGCAGCGTCGTCCCCGTCGCCGGGTCGTGGTCGAGCAGTTCCACGGCTCCCGCGCCCGCCTCGCCCCATACCCGCAGCGCGACCGGCTCGCCCACCGTCTCCTCGTCCACCGGCTGGAGCTTCAGCGCCGCCGGCCGGCCGTCCGCCTCACGCACCACCGGGAGCACCAGCGCGCACATCCCGTGGAGAGCCGCGCCGTCCGCCCGGAGCCCCCACCGTTCCAGGAACTCGGCCGCCCTCCCCGGCAGCGCCGCGATAAATGCCCGCCCGGTCTCCCCGTTGTACTTGGACTGGGTGGCGATCAATGCGTCCGGGATGTCGATCACGCGGACGATCGTAGAGCCGTGCGTCAATCGGATATGGCCCCCAGCAGCCCCGCCCCGCCCGGCCGGCCGGGCCCCGCTCCCCCCGACCGGCCGCGCACCACCGCCGGTTCGTGGATCCGCGGCGTCGGCTCATGGCTCCGCGGCGTCGGCCCGTGGATCCGCAGCGCGCCCGGCACCTACCTATGGCTGACCGCGCTCGTCGTCACCACCGTGATCATCCATCAGATGTCCCCGGACTTCGAAGAGGCTTTCCTGCGCCGACGGTCCACCAACCTCCACGAACTCTCCGAGGACCCCGTACGCGTACTGATCGCCAGTGCCTTCTGGACCGACAACGGCCTGTGGGCGCCGTACGCCGTCCTCTACACCGTCTTCCACTCCCGCGCAGAACGATGGCTCGGCACCCTGCGCTGGCTCACCGTCGCCGCCGCGGCGCACGTCCTGGCCACCCTCGTCAGCGAAGGCGTACTGGCCTGGGCCATCAGGCACGGGTACGTGACACCGACCGCCACCAATGCGCTCGACATCGGCGTCAGTTACGCGCTCGCGGGTGTCGTCGCCGTCCTGACATACCGGGTTCCATCGCCCTGGCGGCACGGGTATCTCTTCGCCGTCGCCGTCTTCTACGGCATCCCGCTCATCAGTGGCCGCAGCACCTTCACCGACCTCGGGCACTTCACCGCCGTACTCATCGGCCTGGCCTGCTATCCGCTGACCCGGGGCCGGGCCCGGGACGAGAACCAGGACGAGAGCCGGGACGGGGACGGGGGCCGGCCCCGGAGCCCGCGCCGCGAACGGTCCCGACACCCGTCGGGCGACCAGACCGGCCATTCCGACCGGTCCAAGCAGCCCAACCGGTCCAGCGGCGAATACATCGATGAGTCCAGCAATGAGTCCCACGACCGGCCCGGCCGCCCGTCCCCGCACGGGACGGGAAACCCTCCGGCGCAGTAACGTCCGCCCCGGCGCAAGCCGGAAAGCCCCCCACCACCACAGCCTTCACACCGGACGAAGCAGGGACAGCAGGGACAACATGAGCACCGTCAGCACCGTCAACGGCGGCATATCCTTCTGGTACGCGGACCGTGGCACACCCATCGCCCGGGAACCCCTCCCCGGCGACAGCACGGCCGATGTCTGCATCGTGGGCGGCGGGTACACCGGACTCTGGACCGCCTACTACCTCAAGAAGGCCGTCCCCTTCCTCAACATCACCGTCCTCGAAGCCAAGTTCTGCGGCTACGGCGCCTCCGGACGCAACGGCGGCTGGCTCTACAACGGCATCGCCGGGCGCGACCGCTACGCGAAGCTCCACGGCCACGAGGCGGCCGTCCGGCTCCAGCAGGCGATGAACGACACCGTCGCCGAGGTCGTGCGCGTCGCCGCCGAGGAGGACATCGACGCCGACATCCATCAGGGCGGGGTACTCGAAGTTGCATATACACCCGCCCAGTTGGCCCGCCTCAAGGACTTCCACTCCGTGGAGATCGCCTTCGGCGAGACCGACCGCGTGCTGCGGGGCGCCCGCGAGACCGCCGAGCGCGTCAACGTCACCGGAGCCGTCGGTTCAACCTGGACCCCGCACGGCGCGCGGCTGCACCCGGTCAAGCTCGTCACGGGCCTGGCCGCGACCGTCGAGGCGCTCGGCGTCACCATCCACGAGTCGACGCCCGTCACCGCCATCGAGCCCAAGCACGCCCGTACCCCGTACGGCACCGTCCGCGCCCCCTACGTCCTGCGGTGCACCGAGGGCTTCACCGCGAACCTCAAGGGCCACAAGCGCACCTGGCTCCCCATGAACTCCTCGATGATCGCCACCGAGCCGCTTCCGGGGTCCGTCTGGGACGCCATCGGCTGGGAGGGGCGCGAAACCCTCGGCGACATGGCCCACGCCTATATGTACGCCCAGCGCACCGCCGACGGCCGCATCGCGCTCGGTGGACGCGGCGTCCCGTACCGCTACGGCTCGGCCGCCGCCCACTTCAACGACACGGCCCGCACCCAGCCCGCCACCATCGAGGCGCTCCGCGACATCCTCGTCCGGCTCTTCCCCGTCGCCGCGGGCGCCCGCATCGACCATGCCTGGTCCGGAGTCCTCGGCGTGCCCCGTGACTGGTGCGCCACCGTCACCCTCGACCGTTCCACGGGCCTGGGCTGGGCCGGCGGCTACGTCGGCTCCGGCGTCGCCACCACCAACCTTGCCGCCCGCACCCTGCGCGACCTGATCCAGCAGGACTCCGGCCAGTCGGGCCCCACGGAACTGACCACCCTGCCCTGGGTGGGGCACAAGGTCCGCAAGTGGGAGCCCGAGCCCTTCCGCTGGCTCGGCGTCCACGGCATGTACGCCGCCTACCGCGCCGCCGACCGCCGCGAACTCACCTCGCCCCGCCCCGGCACCGACCCCATCGCGAAGGCCGCGGACCGGCTGGCCGGACGACACTGAGCGTCCGGAGAGGAGCGGGCACAGACGAACGGGCATCCGCCACCGAAGTGGCGGATGCCCGTGAAGCGCCCTCAGGACACCCTCACCGCGCGCTCTGTGCCTCCTCCGTACGGCCCCCGGAAGGGCCCCCGGAAAGAACGAGCCCAGACCCTCAACAGGAGGCCCCCAACAGGCCCGCGCCGGAGCCTCCTGAGGGGCCTTGGCGCGCGGGGCCCTCGTCCCGCGCGGAACTCACGCCTTGCTGGTGCAGATCGCGTCGTACGGACGGCCGGGGCTCGGGAACAGCTCGATGGGGTTGTCGGTGCCGGACGGACATTCCTTGGCCGTCTTCGTCAGGGCGAGCACCTTGAACACGCCGCTGCCCCCGTTGCCACAGGGCACCTCCTTGGCCTGGTCGTTCACGCAGTCGCCCTTCACCAGCTGGCCGCCGCCCGCCCCGGCGTCACCGGGGTGGTCGCCGGACAGGTTCCGGCCGCAGACGGTCTTGCTGGGGATGCCGCTGGTGCTCTGGCTCGAACCGAAGGAGATCTTCACGGAGATGATCACGTCGGTGCCGGCCGGGCACTGGATCGAGTCGGCGAAGATGGCGCCGTTCTTGATCTCAAGGGCCTTGATCGTCGCCTTCGGGTCATCGCACTCCAGGGCCTGGTAGGCGTCCTTCGACTCCTTCGCGTCGGGCCCGGCGCAGTCGCCGACCTTCCAGTCCTTGGCCTTGTGGGTGCCGCCCGAGGCCGCGTCGTCCAGGGCCTCCTTGCTGCATGCCGTACCGGCCGCCAGGACGAGCGCGACGAGCAACGCCGCCTTCGAGCAGTCCAGGAGAGCCCTGCGGGGACCACGCCGCCGTACCGGAACGTCCCCCTCCGTTCCGCTGCTCAGGGATCGCGTGATGCCGTGGACTGTCATGCCGCTCCTTGGATTCGAGTACGTGGCGAGCCCGCGCGGCGCTTGTCATGCCCGCGTGCAGTAGCTCGCGCGCGCAAGGACGACATAAACGTCCGCCGTGGTTCCCGGGTGCGGAAGACTGTGCTTCGCACGCGGAGGGGCAAGGGAACGGGGGGCGTATGACGACCTGGGGACTGATCATGGAGACCACCGTGGGCGGCGGGGAGCGCAAGCACATCGAGACATACGTGCTGGCACACATGGCGGGAACCCGTGAGGACGCCCTGCTGGAACTGGAACGGCGGGCCCGGGTCCACACCCCGACACACCCCTGGAACCCGAAGCGGCGCCGACTCTTCCGGAAGGACGACGGTTTCCTCCTGGTGATCGACGGCACCTGGCAGTCGTACAGCACCCGGTTCACGGTGGCGGAGCTGCTGGAGGACAGCGCCGCGCCCGAACCCGAACCGGCGCGGGAGCCCGAACCGGCTCCTGACCCCGAGGCCGAAACGCCTCCCGCCCCCGCCCCCGCCCCTTCACCCGCGGCCGCGCGAGAGGACGCGAGGCGGCGGCGTGCGGAGCATCCCGCGGAGGAGGACGTGGCACGGTACGCGGACGGGGTGCCCGTGCGGCCTGCCTGGCTTGGCCGCGCCGATCTGCCGTGACGGCGGCTGCCCCGCCGCGACGGCCGCTCGGCGATGCCGACCCGGCCGCCAAGACGGCCGACGGCCGTGGAAGCCAGGTGCCGCGGGAACCGGCTGCCGTGCCCGCCGGGACGCCGGGCGCCCGCGTCCGGTCCCTGCCGGGTTGACCTGATCGGGCGTACCGGGGCCCCGCCACGCTGCCGGGAGCCGGACGGCGACCGACGATGAACGGGACGCGCGTCCGCCGCACCCGGTACGGGTGCGGCCGGCACGGCCCGGAGGCGGTCATGGAGGCGGTCATGGAGTTCGACGTGATGGTGGAGATCCCCCGTGGATCCCGCAACAAGTACGAGATGGACCACACCCTGCACCGCATCCGCCTGGACCGGATGCTGTTCACATCCACGAAGTACCCGGCGGACTACGGCTACATCGAAGGAACGCTGGGCCGCGACGGCGATCCGCTCGACGCGCTCGTCCTGGTCGGCGACCCCACGTTCCCCGGCTGTGCCATCGAGTGCCGGGCCGTCGGCATGTACGTCATGAGGGACGAGAAGGGCCCCGACGAGAAGGTGCTGTGCGTACCGGCCCACGATCCGCGCTACGCCGCCGTGCAGGACATCGACGACATCCCCCGTTTCGACACCCTGGAGATCACCCATTTCTTCGAGGTCTACAAGGACCTCGAACCAGGCAAGTCCGTCGAGGGTTCCCACTGGGAGGGACGGGACACGGCGTACGCGGAGATCGAGGCGTCACGCGAACGCGCCCGACGCGCCGGGGCCGAGGGGCGTACGTGACATCAGCCCCGCTCGGCGGGGACGGGGCCGCGGGGAACGGCGAAGTCGGTGAGCACCGCCGCGCCGGGCGTGAGCCCGGCCCCGCCTCCGGCCCGGGTACCCGGCAGCGCCAGTACCGCGAACGCGGAGGTCGGGAACTTGGTACGGGCCCGCGCGAGCGCCTGTTCGTCGCCGCCGCCCGCGAGGGACAGGACGAGTTCCTGCACCCCGAGCTGGTGCCCGACCAGCAGCACCGTGCGACCCGGCGCCGGGCCGCCGCGACCGTCACGGCCACCACGCGCGAGCACGTCGTCGAGCACCTCGTCCAGTACGCGGAGAAGGTCGGACGCGCTCGCGGCGTACACCCTCGGCTCGTACACCACGTCCGGTGCCGCCACGTCCGGTTCGGGCGCGAACAGCTCCGTCGCGACCAGATCCCAGGTCTCCCGGGCGCGCCGGGCGGTCGAGCAGACGACCAGGCCGGGCACGCGCCCCGTCTCGTGCAGTCGGCGCCCTGCCGCCGGGGCATCACGACGGCCCCGGCCCGCGAGTGGCCGTTCGTGATCGGGGACACCGTCCGGCCAGGCCGACTTGGCATGCCGCAGCACGATCAGCCGACCGCCACCGCTTTCGGGCCCGGCACCGAACTCGGGCCCTTCAGTCGCTTCAGTCGCTTCAGTCACCCCTACCACCCCTGCCACCCCGGTCACTCCAGACATCCAGTGAGCCGGAGATAGGCATGGCGCGCGTCCGAGACCAGTTGGTCGGCCTCCCTGCGGCTGCCGCAGCCCGTCACCCGGTACGCGGTCCCGGGCGCCAGCCGGCCGAGCGCCGTCGCCCACACGTCGGGCTCCGCGTGCCAGCGGCGCAGGTCCGTGGCGTCGACCAGGTCGACGAAGGGCTCGGCCTCGGCGACGCACAGCACTTCGTCCACGTCATGACGTCCGTCGTTCAGATGCAGCAACGCCACCGGCCAGGCCGCCACCTCGTCGCCCGGCCGGGCCGGCTCCCGCATCAGGACCAGGGTCCGCACGGACCGCCCGTCCGAGTCCAGGGTGTCCTCGACACGTCCCTCGCCCACGGGCCAGCCGTCGGCACCGCCACTCGCTTCCGGCCCGTCCGACGCGTCCGGGACATCAGCCGGGGAGAACCTGGCGGAGGACCCGCTGGATGGACCAACAGAAGAACCGGCGGAGGGACCGCCGGGCGAACCGATGGACGAACCGATGGAGGAACCGATGGTCGACTCGACCTCGACGGTGATGCGTGACACCGCTGCCCACCTCCCGCGACGCCGGGCGACCGGCTCGTACGGCAGCCGCCCGCGCCGCACCGGCGCGGGCGCGGCAAGCCTCGTCACCAGGCGAATTCCAGTGTCCCGCGCCCGTACGGCCGGAACAACCACCGCTCCCCGCTCACCGCGCCGAGCCGTACGGGCGGCGCTGCGGCCCGGCAGGAGAACCGCGGCGGCGCCCGGTAGGCTGGTCCGAGCGGTGTTCCCAGCGGTGATCGCGTAGTCACACGGTCTCCTCGCCCATCGCACGGCGGTGGGGCCCGCCGTACCCGAACCGCGGCGACGCCGCCGCCAACGGTCCCTACTTGCGACGCGCACCGAACGTTCCCGTGCCCGGCGAGTAGGAGACACGCATGGAAGATCCCCGGACCCCGACCCCGATGCTGAACGAACCCGTCGACCCCGACGTCGACCTCCGCGTACCCGACGGTCGGCGCAAGGACTCCCGGCTGTCGCGACAGGGTCCGGTGGTGGCCGTCGTGGCGGTCGGCGGCGCCGTGGGGGCGACCGCGCGGTACGGGGCCTCGCTGCTGTGGCCCACGGCGACCGGCTCCTTCCCGTGGACGACCCTGACCGTCAACGCCGTCGGCTGTGCGGTGATCGGGGTCTTCATGGTGGTCATCACCGACACCTGGGCGGCCCACCGTCTCGTACGCCCCTTCTTCGGCACCGGCGTCCTCGGCGGCTTCACCACCTTCTCCACCTACGCCGTCGACATCCAGCGCCTGGTGGACGGCCGGGAAGCACGCACCGGCCTGGCCTACCTGGCCCTCACCCCGGTCGTCGCCCTGACCGCCGTATGGCTCGCGGTCGCGCTGACGCGCCGCGTCATCACGTGGAGGCAGCCATGAGGCTCACCGGTTCCGCACTGCGTGTCACCGTGTTCGTCGGCGAGATGGACATGTGGCACCACAAGCCCGTGTACACCGAGATCGTCCACCGGGCCCGCGAGGCCGGGCTGGCGGGCGCCTCCGTCTTCCGGGGCATCGAGGGGTTCGGGGCCTCTTCCCTGATCCACACCGTCCGGCTGCTGTCGCTGAGCGAGGACCTGCCGGTCGCCGTCGTGATCGTCGACACCGAGGAGCGGATCCGGGCCTTCCTGCCGCAGCTCGACGAACTCGTCGCCCAGGGGCTGGTCATCCTCGACGACTGCGAGGTCATCCGCTGCACCGGCCACGATCGCAAAGGCCACGACAAGACCCACCACGGCAAGGAGGAACGGTGAACTGGCTGCTCGTGATCGCGGGTGCCATGGTCGGAGCGCCACTGCGCTACCTCACCGACCGCGCGGTCCAGTCGCGGCACGACAGCCTCTTCCCGTGGGGGACCTTCACCGTCAACATCTTCGGGTGCCTGATCCTCGGACTGCTCACCGGCGCAACCGCCGCCGGGGCCGCCTCCTCCGAGGCACAGCTCCTGCTCGGCACCGGCCTGTGCGGGGCGCTGACGACGTACTCGACCTTCTCGTACGAGACGCTGCGCCTGGCCGAGGACGGAGCCCGCTTCTACGCGGCGGTCAACATCCTGGCGAGCACGGCCGTCGGGCTCGGGGCCGCGTTCACCGGTGCGACACTCGCCCGCGCCCTCTGGGGCTGACCACGCCCGGAGCGGTGGAGTGGAAGCGAACGACGAAAACGGTAGAAATGGGGCATGCCCCAAGGAGAGCCCGGCACTGCGGACGTGGACGCCGTGGACGCCGTCGTCGACACCTCTGACACCACCGCCACCTCCAATACCACCCATTCCTCCGACGCCGACGACGTCGACGCGGTGACTCGGGCGGTCGTCACGGCGTCACGGGTACTGGACGCGGTGGCGGCGAACTCGCTCGCCGAGGTCGAGGAGCGGGTGACTCCGGCGCAGTTCCGGATGCTGGTGGTGCTGTCGACACGCGGCGCGACCAAACTGGTGAGGCTCGCGGAGCTGTTGCGCGTATCGCCCCCGACCGCGATGCGCATGGTCGACCGGCTGATCGCCTCCGGCCTCGCGGACCGGCAGGTCAACCCCGGCAACCGCCGCGAGACCCTGCTCCGGCTCACCGACGAGGGCCGTCGCACCGTCGAGCACGTCACCGCCCGGCGCCGCCGTGAACTCACCACGATCGTCGCGCGTCTCGCCCCCGCCCGACGCACGGCCCTCGTCGGCGCGCTGACCGCCTTCAACGAGGCGGCCGGTGAACCGCCCGCCCCGGGCCCGGAGGCGGACGCCCCGCATCCGCTCGGCTGGGCGGACCTCCCACCGGCGTACGGCACCCCGCCGCCGTCCACGGACGGCCCCGCGCCGACGGCACCGGGCGACGGCGAGGCTCCCGCTCGCCCCACCGGGCACTGAAGGCCGACCGGGCGGACCACCCGAAGCGGCGCGCGCCACGGCCACCATGCCGAATGC
This sequence comes from Streptomyces sp. NPDC001750, assembly GCF_042892615.1. Lineage (NCBI taxonomy): Bacteria > Bacillati > Actinomycetota > Actinomycetes > Kitasatosporales > Streptomycetaceae > Streptomyces > Streptomyces sp. NPDC001750. The sequence goes on from NZ_JBIAUE010000019.1 coordinate 56,091, forward strand.
GCGATCATTCCGCCCGTCGACGTGGCCGTCGCCGTTGCCTCCCCAGCGGTGTGCGTCCGTCAGCCAGGTGTACGGCGGATGCGCAGGGCGAGCGGGAGAAGTCCGACCAGGAGGGCGAGTGCGGCATACCCCCAGGTGAGTGCCGTGATGGAGGCGACGGAGGCGACCAGGAGCGGGCCTCCCGCGTCGCCGAGTTCCCGGCCGAGTTCGGCAGCCCCCATGGTCTGCCCCATCCGTTCCTCGGGGGTGGTGGCCGCGAGGGCGGCGAAGCCGAGCGGAGTGATCAGGCCGGTGCCGATCCCGATGAGAACGGCGGCCGCGAGCAGCCCGGCCACGCCTGGCAGCAGGGCGGCGGCGAGTCCGCACGCGGTCAGCAGGAGCCCGGCGGCCGTACCTGAACGCACCGTCAGCCGCCCGTCGTCCAGCGCCCGCCCGGCCCAGGGCTGGACGACAGCAGCGCAGGCCGCCAAGGCGGAGACGGCGGCACCGGTGGCCAGGGGCGACAGCCCGTCGACGGCACCGGAAAGGGGCAGGAACCCCACACCGACCGACAGGGCGGCGGTCGCGGCGGCCAGCGCGGCGACCGGTCGCAGGAAGACACCGTCGGCCAGCCGCCGGGCCAGTCCCAGGAGCGTCTGACGGGCCTTGGGCAGCGGCGGGACGGCGGGCACCGTGAGCGCGGCCCACGCCGCGACCGCGGCGGCCAGCACCATCAGCACGCAGAACAGCAGCGTCAGGCCTCCCGCCCAGACCAGGACACCGCCGAGGAGCGGGCCGGCGGTGTAGCCGATGCTCTTGAAGAACCCGTAGGAGCCGAACGCGCGGCCGTGCTTCGCCTGCGGATTCAGCCGGGCGACCATCGCGGAGGCGGCGGGAGAGAACGCGGAGGCCGCGGCCCCCTGCCCCAGCCGGGCGGCCCACAGCCATCCCGGATCACGGGCCGCGACGAACACGGCGGAGGCGGAGGCGAACGCGATCAGCCCGCCCAGCAGCACCGGGCGCGGACCGACGCGGTCGGCAAGCGTGCCGAAGACCGGCTTGAGGACGACCTCGGCACCGTCGTACAGGGCGAGCAGCACCCCCAGGTACAGCACCGACCGCACCAGGTCCTCGTCACCGGCACCGAGGTTGGCGGCAATGCCGTGGGCGCCGAAGGCGGTGGTGAACCCGGCGGCGTACAGCGGCCACATCCGCCGTCCGCCCACCCCACGTATCCCATCGGCCCCTCCTGGCCCGCCCAGCCCAGCGGGCTCAGCAGCACTGTCACGCCCAGCCGACTCGGCAGGCTCAGCGGTGGGCTCAACGGGCTCGGCGGCGCGCTCCGCGCTCACGGCGCACCCTCCTGACCGCCGGAGGAGAAGGCGTGCAGGTGGACGAAGACGCGTTCGCCGTAGTCCTCGAACCGGCTTACACACTCGGCAAGTTGCCGTTCGGCCTCCTCGGCGCCCGGCGCGCCGAACACGTCACGGGCCTTCAGATCACGGTGCCAGCGCCGCAGCCGCTCCAGCGACTGCTCCTCTTCTTCCAGCTCGGCGAGGGTGAACTTCGCCTTGCCGATCTCCTTGTCCAGCTCCGCCGTGTACTTGCCGCAGTCGGCGACGAACTCCGCCCAGTCCTCCTCGCGGGCCGTGGTGAACATCGTCTCGAACCGCTGCGCGTCCTGCGGCTCCCGGCCCGCGGCACGCAGCACCACGGTCTCGCCCTGCGCCCGCTGGGCGAGTTCCACAGCCCGTTGCACGCCGTCGGCGAAGAACGGTACCTCCGGCACCGCCCACACCCCCTGACCGAGCGACAGCGCGCCGACCTTGCGCAGCTCGCGCCACACCGCCACCCGGTGCCGCGACGGCTGCGCCGGCAGCCGCACGATCAGCACCATCCACTGCACCGCCGCCTCCTCACTCACCCACCCACCCACGCAGAAAAAGTAACACGCGTTACATGCAAACAGGGAGCGCGCGTCACCACAACCCCCGGGCCGAACGGGCACGGCCCGACCCGGCCGAGCATCAAGGACCCCGAAGCAGACAGCAGAAGGCCCGGGTCGGAGCGATCCGACCCGGGCCTTCGCGGAGCCCCCTGTCGGATTCGAACCGACGACCTACGCATTACAAGTGCGTTGCTCTGGCCAGCTGAGCTAAGGAGGCGTGCCGGAGCAGTGTAACCAACCTCGCCCCGCGCACGGTCCCGGAATTTCACGACCCTCGAACTACTGACATATTCCGCATGTCCAGGTAGCGTCGCTCAGGATTCACTCAAGTGGACCAGACCACTCCCTACTCGGATCGTCCGGCACGTTCCTGCCGGTGGAGGAGAAGATTCAGCATGGCCAGTGTCACGTTCGACAAGGCGTCCCGCATCTACCCCGGCTCGACGAAGCCGGCCGTGGACCAGCTGGAGATCGACATCGCGGACGGCGAGTTCCTCGTGCTCGTCGGTCCTTCCGGTTGTGGCAAGTCGACCTCCCTCCGCATGCTCGCGGGCCTTGAGGACGTCAACGCCGGCGCCATTCGCATCGGTGACCGCGACGTCACGCACCTGCCGCCGAAGGACCGGGACATCGCCATGGTGTTCCAGAACTACGCGCTCTACCCGCACATGACCGTCGCGGACAACATGGGCTTCGCGCTCAAGATCGCCGGTGTCAACAAGACCGACATCCGGGCGAAGGTCGAAGAGGCCGCCAAGATGCTGGACCTCACGCAGTACCTGGACCGCAAGCCGAAGGCGCTCTCCGGCGGTCAGCGCCAGCGCGTCGCGATGGGCCGTGCCATCGTGCGTGAGCCGCAGGTCTTCCTCATGGACGAGCCGCTGTCGAACCTCGACGCCAAGCTCCGTGTCTCCACCCGTACGCAGATCGCCTCGCTCCAGCGCCGCCTGGGCATCACGACCGTGTACGTCACGCACGACCAGGTCGAGGCCCTCACCATGGGCGACCGGGTCGCCGTCCTCAAGGACGGCCTGCTCCAGCAGGTCGACTCGCCGCGCAAGATGTACGACAAGCCGGCGAACCTCTTCGTGGCCGGCTTCATCGGCTCCCCCGCCATGAACCTGGTCGAGGTCCCGATCACCGACGGCGGCGTGAAGTTCGGCAACAGCGTCGTCCCGGTCTCGCGCGAGGCGCTCAAGGCCGCCACGGACAAGGGCGACACGACCGTCACGGTCGGCATCCGCCCCGAGCACTTCGACATCGTCGAGCACGGCGGCGCCGCCGCGAAGTCCCTCACGAAGGACAGCTCCGACTCCCCCGCCGGCCTGGCCGTCTCGGTCAACGTCGTCGAGGAGCTCGGCGCCGACGGCTACGTCTACGGCTCCGCGCGGGTCGGCGGCGAGGACAAGGACCTGGTCGTCCGCGTCAACGGCCGCTCCGTCCCGGAGAAGGGAACCAAGCTGCACGTCGTGCCGCGCCCGGACGAGCTGCACGTCTTCTCGACCTCGACGGGCGCCCGCCTCACCGACTGACGCCCCGCACGCCCGCGCACGAACCCGTACCTCGCACGCCGCTCACGCCGGCGTGCCCCGTACGGCCCGCGCGCCCGCGCACGACGACGGCCCCGCACGCTTCCCCGTGCGGGGCCGTTCGCGTGCAGGGCATCCCCCCAGGAGACTCCACGAGCCGGGAGCCCACCGAAAAGCCGTACGGGGGGCCGTTCGCGCGTCGCGGAGGCGGGAACGGGTTTGAACCGAGCTGCACCGACTCCCCGCTGCGCACCGGCCGTTTCGCCGCTCCCGGTCAACACCGAATTCGAAAGACGCCCTCGAACCATCCCTCACAAGGGTGACAAGATGTCGCCATGCCATTACCGACCGCTACGCTCGCTGTGTGACCCACACCGCTCGCCGTATCGGCCGTTCCCTCGCTCTCGTACTGCCCGTCGTGATGGTCCTGTCCGGGACCCTCGCCGTCACCAGCGTGCCGTGGGCAGCGCACAGCTCCGATTCGCAGGTCCTGGCCGCGTCGGCCCAGGACGTATCGAAGCGCGCCAAGGCACGTGCCCCGCAGGACATCCTCCGTGACCGTCTGCTCGTGGAACTCCGCGAGCAGGACCCGGGCGTCGCGCTGACGGACCTTCAGCGCTCCGTCGAGGGCCGGCCCGCTCTCGCCCGGCACTGCATGTCGATCGCGAAGGCGCTGGGCCGGGCGGCGGTCGAGCAGTACGGACCGACGCGCGCCCACCGGTTCTCCCGCCCCGTCTGCGACACGTCGTTCGCCTCCGGCGTCGCGCAGTTCAGCTGACCCCTCGGCAGGCGGGCCCAGCACCGGTCGGCGCGACGCCGGTCGTCCCGACATCGGCCGGCGCGACACCCGGTCCGTCCGGCACCGACCGTCCCGGCACCGATCGGCCCGTCGCTCGACCGGCCGACCCACGGCCCCGCACAACACGACACCAGGCACCACATATCGTGCCTGGTATGCATACGTATCCGACGCAGGCCGTGATCCTGGCAGGTGGCCAGGGATCGCGGCTGCGCCCGTACACCGACGACCGCCCCAAGCCGATGGTCGAGATCCCGGGCACCGGGACCCCGATCATCGGCCATCAGCTTTCCTGGCTGGCCGCCGAGGGCGTGACCGACGTCGTGGTGTCGTGCGGTCATCTGGCAGAAGTACTGCAGGAATGGCTGGACTCGGCGGTGCTGCCGCTGCGCGTGACGACCGTCGTGGAGTCCGAGCCCCTGGGTCGGGGTGGCGGCCTGAAGTACGCCGCTGCCCGGCTGCCCGACCCGGACCAGCCCTGGTACGCCACCAACGGCGACATCTGGACGCGCTTCTCGCTGCGTGAGATGGCCGCCTTCCACGCCGAGCGCGACGCGACCGCCACGCTGGCGCTGGCCCGCCCCCGGATCCCGTGGGGCGCCGTGGAGACGGACGCGTTCGGGCACATCACCGACTTCATCGAGGCGCCGCCGTCGCCGTATCTGATCAACGCCGGCGTGTACGTCTTCTCGCCGGCCTTCACCACCCTGCTGCCGGACCGCGGCGACCATGAGCGGACGACGTTCCCGAAGCTGGCGCGCGAGCGCAGGCTGGCGGGGTACCCGCTGCCGCACGGGGCGTACTGGCGGGCCATCGACACGGCGAAGGACCTGACCGAGGCCGCCAAGGAACTCGACGGCGGGTGACTCCGCTCGACGGCCGGTGACTCCGGTGGTTCCGAAATCTCCGTGAGCACCCGCGGCGGAGGTCGCCGCAGGTGCGCGTGCACCACGTACGCGGAGGGGCGGTCACCGGATCCCACCGGTGACCGCCCCTTCTTCGTCCGTCGTTCCCGTCCGCCTCACCCGGCCCGCCTCGGGACGAGGTGAGGCGGACGGGCGCCCGGCTCAGCCGAGCAGGCCCCCGATCGGGTTCTGCCCGGCGCCCGACGTTCCTCCGGTGGAACCGCTGTCGTCCGGGCCGCTGCCGCCCGTGGGGCCGCCGCCGGTGCCCGTGGAACCCGAGGAACTCGGGCCGGAGCTGCTTGCCGGGGGCTGCTGCGGAGTCGTCTGCCGCGGGACCTGCTGGACGGTGCCCTGGGTCTGGCTGGGCTGCCCGGCGCCGGTCGTCGCACGGCCCGGCTCGCGCACGGAGTCCGAGGGAGGCGTGGACGCCCGCGTGGACGGGGTGGTGGGGGCGCCGCTGCGGGTCGGCGACGGGCGCTGCCCCTCGGGCGTGTGCGAGGCCTCGCCGGTACGGGACTTCTCCGGGAGCGGGGAGCCGGGCAGCTGGTTGGTCGGGTTGCCGTTCGGGCCCGGCACGGTCACGACCCCGGAAGAGCGGACGGCCCCGCCGAGGATGGAGCCCACGAGGAACGTGAGTCCGACGACGAGGGTCGCGACGGCGGCGCCCCGGCGCAGCACCCGGCGACGCAGGTCCCAGATCGCCGAGCGCGGGCCGAGCGTGCGCCATGCCTCGCCGGCGAGCCGCCCGTCGACGGAGTAGACCGGCGCGCCCGCGATGATCAGCGGGCTCCAGGCGGCGAGGTAGATGATGTCGGGCGCGTCGTACACGGCGACGCTGCGCCAGCTCACGGTGACCAGCAGGGCGGCGGAGAGCAGGGCCCCGACGGACGCGGCGACGCGCTGCCAGAGGCCGAGCACGGTGAGGACGCCGACGACGACCTGGAGGAAGGCGACGGTGAGCCCGGCGCCCACCGGGTGCGAGAGCGCGAAGTCGCGCAGCGGCTCGGCCAGCGCCCAGGGGTGCAGCGAGTTCAGCCACGTGACCATGGAGCCGCGTTCGCCACCGTCGAAGTACACCGGGTCGCACAGCTTGCCCATGCCGGCGTAGATGGAGATGAAGCCGAGGAAGACCCGCAGGGGCAGCAGCACCACGCCGAGGTTCATGCGGCGTCCCGGGTAGTAGGCGTGCCGCACGGCCTCCTGAGCCTGGCGGCGGCCCCGGGCCTCCGTGCCGTCGTCGTACGCGGCCCCGGCCCCGTCACCGGCAGCGTCCACGTATCCGTCGTATCCGGTGTCGCGGCCGTACCCCTCGCGGCCGTACGGACCGTGGTCGACGGGGTCGTAGGCACCGACCGCCTGGCGCATCGGCGGCAGCAGCGGACCGTTGCCGTGGGGCCCCGGCTGCTGGGGCGCGGTGACGACGGGATTGGGCTGGGTCTCCTCCAGGCAGTCGATCAGTTGGGTGCTGCCCGTGCCGAGCCCGCCGTCGAACTCGCCGGGGTGCCCGGAGTCACCGCGGTGTGCACGGGAGTCGTAGGCGTCGTACGCGGCCGTCGAAGGGCCTGCGGCCGAGTTCCGCACGGCCTGGAGGAGTCCGGTGGCTCCGGGGTCGCCGGGGGCGGACCTGCCGCTCCACACGACGGGCGCACGCCTGCCGCGCGCCGTTCCGGAGGACCCGCTCATGGCGGGGATCCTGGGCACGCCCGCGGGGGCCAGCCCGCGCAGCCGTGCGCGCTGGCCGGGCGCGAGCTGCACCCGGAAGCTGGCGTGGTTGACGATGACCTGCGCAGGGTCGCAGTCCACCTTGGTCATGCTCAGGGCGGGTAGTTCGTCGAACCGAGGCGTTCTGGTGTCCACACTCATCTAACCGAGTGATGAGTGTTTAGGACACTGCCTTGACGAGCCCGATGTGTCCGAGACCCGTCAATCATGTCCGAGACGCGTCAACGACGGCTCTCGGACGGAGCGGGAACGGACCGGACGGAACGATTGACGGGCCGTACGGGACGGCTGACGGGACGAGGCCGGACCAGGCCAGGCCGGGCCGGACCGCCGAACGGGACGAGACCGGGGCGGACGGGCGGGACCGGGGCGGACGGGCGGGACCGGGGCGGACGGGCGGGACCGGGCCGGACGGGCGGGACCGGGCCGGACGGGCGGGACCGGGCCGGACGGGCGGGACCGGGCCGGACGGCCGACCCCGCCCGAAGGTGCCTCAGGCCCGGCGCCGCGCGGCCTCGTAGAGGACGATCCCGGCCGCGACACCGGCGTTCAGCGACTCGGCGCCGCCCGGCATCGAGATGCGGACGCGGTAGTCGCAGGTCTCGCCGACGAGACGGCCGAGTCCCTTGCCCTCGCTGCCGATGACGACGACGACCGGGCCGTCGAGCGCCTCCAGGTCCTCGACGGTGTGCTCGCCGTCCGCGGCGAGGCCGACGACCGTGAGGCCCGCCTTCTGGTAGCCCTCCAGGGCCCGGGTCAGGTTCGTCACCCGGGCGACCGGCGTACGGGCCGCGGTGCCCGCCGAGGACTTCCAGGCACCGGCCGTCATCCCGGCCGCGCGACGCTCCGGCACGACCACGCCGTGCCCGCCGAACGCGGAGACGGAACGGACGATCGCGCCCAGGTTGCGCGGGTCGGTGACACCGTCGAGGGCGACGATCAGCGGCTCCTCGCCGTTGTCGTGCGCGGCGACCACCAGGTCGTCCGGGTGCGCGTACTCGTACGGCGGGACCTGGAGGACGAGGCCCTGGTGGTTCAGACCGTTCGTCATCCGGTCCAGCTCGGCGCGCGGCGCCTCCATCAGGTTGATGTTGCCGCGCTCGCCCGCGAGCTGGAGCGCCTCGCGGACCCGCTCGTCGTTGTCGATGTACTGCTGGACGTACAGGGTCGTCGCGGGCACCCCGTCGCGCAGGGCCTCGTAGACCGGGTTGCGGCCGACGACCATCTCGGACGTGCCCTTGACGCCGCCGCGGCGCGGCGCAGGGCGGCGGTGCGCGGCCTGCTTGGCCTTGGCGTTGGCGACCCGGTTCTTCACGTGCCCCTTGCGCGCGGAGGCGGGCGGCGTCGGGCCCTTGCCCTCCAGGCCACGGCGTCGCTGGCCACCGCTGCCGACCTGCGCGCCCTTCTTGTTGGCAGTGCGGCGGTTCCTGCGCTGGCTGTTCCCGGCCATGACCTACCTGTTTCGTTGCTGCTCGGACGAGCGTGCGTTGCGTACGTATATGAAGTGTGCCCCCATGAGTGTGCCGTCCGGGACTCCGGACGGCACACACGGGATGCCTACGGGCTGTCTACGGGCGCGGGCCGAGGGTCCAGCGCGGTCCGGCCGGGCTGTCCTCGATGACGAGCCCGGACTGGCCGAGCTGGTCGCGGATGGCGTCGGCGGCGGGCCAGTCCTTCCGGGCGCGGGCAGCCTCGCGCTGGTCCAGGACCAGGCGTACGAGCGTGTCCACGACCCCGTGCAGATCGTCGCCGCGGTCGTTCTCGCCCGCCCAGTGCTCTTCCAGCGGATCGAGCCCGAGGACCCCGAGCATCGCCCGTACCTCCGCGAGCCGGGCGACGGCCGCCTCCTTGTCGTCGGCTGCCAGCGCGGAATTGCCCTGCCGGACCGTGGTGTGGACGATCGCGAGCGCCTGCGGGACGCCCAGGTCGTCGTCCATCGCCTCCGCGAACGCGGGCGGCACCTCACGGGCCGGGGCGACCACGCCGCCCGCCTTCTCGACGACCCGCTGCACGAAGCCCTCGATCCGCGCGAACGCGGACTCCGCCTCGCGCAGGGCCTCATCGCTGTACTCGATCATCGACCGGTAGTGCGGGGTGCCGAGGTAGTAGCGCAGCACGATCGGGCGCCATGCCTTGACCATCTCGCCGACCAGCACCGAGTTGCCCAGCGACTTCGACATCTTCTCGCCGGACATGGTGACCCAGCCGTTGTGCACCCAGTACCGCGCGAACTCGTCGCCGAACGCCTGGGCCTGGGCGATCTCGTTCTCGTGGTGCGGGAAGATCAGGTCGATCCCGCCGCCGTGGATGTCGAAGGCCCGGCCGAGGTACTTGTGCGCCATGGCCGAGCACTCCAGGTGCCAGCCGGGCCGGCCGCGGCCCCACGGGGTCTCCCAGCTGGGCTCGCCCGGCTTGGACGCCTTCCACATCGCGAAGTCGCGCGGGTCGCGCTTGCCGGTCTCGCCCTCGCCGGACGGCTGGCGCAGATCGTCCAGGTCCTGGTTGGACAGCGACAGATAGCCCGGGAAGGAACGCACGTCGAAGTAGACGTTGCCGTCCGCCGCGTAGGCGTGACCACGTTCGATCAGGCCCCGCATCATCTCGACCATCTCGGTGACGTGCCCGGTCGCGCGCGGCTCGTACGTGACCGGCAGGCAGCCCAGCGCGTCGTACCCGGCGTTGAACGCCCGCTCGTTCTCGTAGCCGATGGCCCACCACGGCCGGCCCTGCTCGCCGGACTTCGCGATGATCTTGTCGTCGATGTCGGTGACGTTCCGGACGAACGTGACGTCGTAGCCGCGGTACTCGAACCAGCGGCGCATGATGTCGAAGTTCAGACCGGACCGGATGTGCCCGATGTGCGGGGCCGCCTGAACGGTGGCACCACACAGGTAGATCGAGACACAGCCCGCCGTGAGCGGGACGAAGTCACGGATCTGCCGGGCGCTGGTGTCGTACAGGCGAATAGTCACGCCTCAAGGGTAGTGGGCGTGCACCAGTGCCCCGCGCCCCCTCGGGGGTCGCGGGGTCTTCTTCGCGGGAATGCGGTGTGCGCCGACGACTGCCTCAGGTCCGCGAGAGGACCTTGCGCGGCGTGATCCGGACGATCACGTGCTCGGTGGCGGTGGGGCCGACGGGTCGAACTCCGCATACGGCTCGTCGGTATACACGGACAGCTCGTCGACGAGCTCCCGCGCTCCCGCACCGCTCCCGGGGTCGTCCCGCGTCGGCGATGCGGGAGATGCCGCGGGGCGGGTCAGCCGGTGCGGTGGACCAGCGCGGTCGCGATCCCGGCGAGGCCCTCGCCCCGCCCGGTGAAACCGAGCCCGTCGGAGGTGGCGGCGGAGAGCGAGACGGGCGCCCCCACGGCGTCCGAGAGCACCCGCTGCGCCTCCTTGCGCCGCTTGCCGATCTTCGGCCGCACACCGACGACCTGGACGGCGACGTTCCCGATCTCGAAGCCCGCGGCCCGTACGATCCGCGCCGCCTCGGTCAGCAGCGTGACCCCGGAGGCGCCGGACCACTCGGGCCGCCCGGTGCCGAAGTGCTGCCCGAGGTCGCCGAGACCGGCGGCCGAGAAGAGCGCGTTGCACGCGGCGTGCGCGACGACGTCGGCGTCCGAGTGCCCGGCCAGGCCCGGGCCCTCGCCCTCCCACAGCAGGCCCGCGCACCACAGCTCGCGGCCCTCCTCGAAGGCGTGGATGTCGGTGCCGATCCCGACGAGCGGGATCACCGGTCCGGCCGTCCGGACCTGCGCCGCATCCCCGTCGGCGGACGCGGCGGACCGCTGCCCCGCCGACTCGTTCCCGGCCGCCATCGTCCCGGGAACCGTTTCCTCAGAAGCCATCGTTCGCCCTCCTGCGCGCGAGTACCGCCTCGGCCAGCACCAGATCCAGCGGCCGGGTCACCTTGAACGCCTCCTCGTGCCCGGGGACGACCACGACCGGCTCCCCGAGCCGTTCCACCATGCCCGCGTCGTCCGTGGCGCCCTCGCCCCCGACGACGACGGTGCGGTGCGCGCGCACGAGCGTGTCGCGGTCGAAGCCCTGCGGGGTCTGCACGGCGCGCAGCCGGGCCCGCTCGGGCGTGCCGAGCACCGGCTCCGGTTCGCCCGGCGCCCCGGGCTCCACCTCCTTGACGGTGTCGGCGAGCGGCAGCGCGGGGACGACGGCGGGCGCGCCGTCGCGCACCGCCTCGATCACCGCGTCCACCGTGTCGACGGGCACCAGCGGGCGCGCCGCGTCGTGCACGAGCACGACGGAGACGTCCTCGGGCAGGACGTCGAGGCCGAGGCGCACCGATTCCTGGCGGGTGTCGCCACCGGGCACGACGAGGTAGTCGGTGCGTTCGGGCAGGGCGTGCTCGTTCAGCAGGTTCTTGACCTCGGGGGCGCCGTCCGGCGGCGCCACGACGACGACCAGCGAGACGGAACGGGACGCCGCCATGGCCCGTACCGCGTGGATGAGCATCGGCGTCCCGCCCAGCCCGCGGAGCGCCTTCGGGGCGCCCGGGCCGAGCCGGACACCGCGGCCGGCCGCGGGAATCACGGCGGCGGTGCGGGAGAGGCGCGGTTGATCAGACATCGGTTGCACTCCGGAGCTTCGGCATGTTTGTTTCCACGGCCGACGTGGGTATGGCGACAAGCGAGCCGGGCGCCGAGCCGCGACTCGACCGGGCCCTTTCCGTGACACCCGGTCGAAGCCGGACGAGCCGCATCGGCCGCTCGGGATCGGCTGCGCAAGATCGCGAGCAAAGTATCGGGGGGATCGCCGCTGAAGCCAACGCAAGGGTGCGACGGAACATAATCGTCGCCATTCAGCCACGTCCTGGCTGAATCCAGACGGTTCACGCCGCCCTTCGCCGCACCCGGCCTTCGTCGTACCTGCCGTGCCCGACGACCGCACCGCACCGCACCGGATACGGGAGCGCCCACCCGGATACAGGGAACCGCGTGCCGGCTATCGGCAAGCATGCGGACATGCCGCAGCGCCCGACCGACGTACCGTGATTACGGTTGTCAGCGGGCACCGCAGCACATTTTCATGACCGGCACAAGCCGGTTCAGGACGCGAGTACCTCGTCGAGCAGAGCCTCGGCCTTGTCCTCGTTCGTGTTCTCCGCGAGAGCGAGCTCGCTCACCAGAATCTGGCGGGCCTTGGCCAGCATTCGCTTCTCACCCGCGGAGAGTCCGCGCTCGCGCTCGCGACGCCAGAGGTCGCGAACCACTTCGGCGACCTTGATGACATCGCCGGAAGCGAGCTTCTCCAGATTTGCCTTGTAGCGCCGGGACCAGTTCGTCGGCTCTTCGGCATACGGCGCACGCAGCACCTCGAAGACCCGGTCCAGCCCCTCCTGCCCGACCACGTCGCGCACACCCACGAACTCCGCATTGTCCGCCGGCACACGAACCGTCAAGTCGCCCTGGGCGACCTTGAGCACCAAGTAGGTCTTGTCCACGCCTTTGATCTGGCGAGTTTCGATAGCCTCGATCAGCGCGGCCCCGTGATGGGGATAGACCACGGTGTCGCCAACCTTGAACGTCATGTGACAGGTACCCCTTCCGTGGCTATCAAGGGTAACACGAGAACAGCTTCTCCTGAATGGCGTTTTCGCAGGTCAGGGCATATCTCGGGGCTTGACAACAGCGACACGTACGTGCTGCGGAAGGTTCACGGAAGCCGGTATTCGCAGGTCGGAGCGGCTGCGTGGGCGGGACGAAACGTGCACCTCACGCACCCCGGAACCCCCCTCTGAAGTGGTCGAACGTCCCGTTTTGTCGGGTTCTCGACGCCAAACTTTCCATACTTCGTTCGAAGATCGCTCACCCGTACAGATGTATGCGCGGAGGTAAGCGGAGGTAAGTGCTGCCGTTCAATGGAATTGATCGACACTGCGCCGTGATCACTAATGCGCACGGAATGCGCCACCCTCATGAATTGATCACCGGCAATATGTGAACGCCATGTGTCGGCGCATGCGGATCGCGCACGGTGATCGGATGCGGGGGCACGTGATGCCCGGATGCGGCGACCGGATGTGGGTGCCTGTTGCCCCGACGCAGATGCTCGTTGTTCCGATGCGACTGCCCCGCAGCCCGGTTGCGCCCGCCCCGCGCATCCGGGCACGGCCGCCCGGTGTGTCCGCTCGCGGCTTCCTCTCGCCGCGAGCGGACGCGCCGCTCCGAAGGCGGTGCCGGCACGGCACCGTCGGCCTGGGGACAGCCCTTAGGGAGCGCCGGGGCGGGAGTGCGGAGCGTGTAAGGGGCGGGTCGGGTGCGGGGCGGGCGAGGCGGCTCGGTAGCCTAAGGCCGCTGACACACACTTAGGGCGGCTTTACGCCGCTCGCAGGGCGACCCCGCGTCGCTCGACCACCCGTCCGCAGTCCGATCGTTCAAGGAGTTGCCGCCGCCGTGAGCCGCAGCCTTCGACACGGCGCCCTCGCCGCCACAGCCATCGTGTTCTCGATCGCCTCGCTCACCGCGTGCGGTGCGGGCAATGACGCAGCCACGCTCCAGATCAAGCCGGACAGCGCCGCCACCACCTCCGGTGATATCAGCATCCAGAACGCGAACCTGATCACCCAGCCCGAGCGCAACGCGGAGGGACCGGCCGTGGTCTCCGCCACGCTCTTCAACAACGGCACCAAGCAGCAGACCCTCGACTCGGTCACCCTCCCGGGCACGAACGCCACGGTGAAGCTGCACGCCGCCGAGGGCAGCGGCCCCGTCGTCGTCCCGGCCGGCGGCAGGGTGATCATCGGCGGCAAGGGCAACGCGTCCGCCGTGATCGAGAACGGCCGCGAAGCCGCCCCGAACGGCAGCGTGCAGAACGTCGTCTTCAAGTTCAGCTCGACCGGCGAGATCCCGCTCGGCGTGTTCGTCGTCCCGGCGACCAGCTACTTCACGGACTTCGGCCCGAGCTCACTGCCGACGGCTCCCTCTCAGAAGCCGACCTCGCCGGCCACCTCGCCGACCGGCTCCACGACGCCGGGTGCCCCGGGCGAGGCCCACTCCGAGAACGACACGCCTGCCCAGGACAACGCCGAGGCCGACGCCCCGTCGGGCGACTGACCGGACGGGCACACAGGGACACGTCGGCACCCGCAGCTGATGGGTGCCGGTCCCCGGCAGGCGCACGAGGCGCACGGGAACGTGCACGTCGGAGGGCGCCCCCCTTTCGGGGGGCGCCCTCCGACGTCGCGTACCGCCGTCGTCTACGGCTCGAACTTGTACCCCAGGCCGCGGACCGTCACCAGGAAGCGCGGCGCGCCGGGGTCCGGCTCGATCTTGGCCCGCAGGCGCTTGACGTGGACGTCGAGGGTCTTGGTGTCGCCCACGTAGTCGGCGCCCCAGACCCGGTCGATGAGCTGCATGCGGGTCAGCACACGGCCCGCGTTGCGCAGCAGCATCTCCAGCAGGTCGAACTCCTTGAGCGGCAGGTCGACCTTGCCGCCCGCGACCGTGACGACATGGCGGTCCACGTCCATGCGGACCGGGCCCGCCTCAAGCGCTGCCGGGGTGACCTCCTCCGGCTCGCCCCGGCGGCGCAGCACGGCGCGGATGCGGGCGACCAGCTCCCGCGAGGAGAAGGGCTTGGTGACGTAGTCGTCGGCTCCTATTTCCAGGCCGACGACCTTGTCGATCTCGCTGTCCTTGGCGGTGACCATGATCACGGGGACGTTGGACCTGCTGCGCAGCTGACGGCAGACCTCGGTGCCGGGCAGGCCCGGCAGCATCAGGTCGAGCAGTACGAGGTCGGCGCCGTTGCGCTCGAACTCGTCAAGACCGTCCGGTCCCGTGGCCGCGACGGCGACTTCGAAACCCTCCTTGCGGAGCATGTAGGACAGGGCGTCGCTGAAGGACTCCTCGTCCTCGACGACAAGCACTCGGGTCACGGAAGGACCTCCGGGGCAGGGATTGGTTCAAGGGTGTCGGGGTGAGCGGGCCCGTAAGGGCCCTCGTCGCCGTCGGCGACGAGCGGTCCGCCCGAGCTGCGGTCCCGTTCCCGTGCGGGGCCCGCTTCGGGCAGCCGCAGGGTGAAGGTGGAGCCCTGGCCCTCCGAGCTCCAGACCGTGACCTCCCCGCCGTGCGAGGCGGCCACGTGCTTGACGATGGCGAGGCCGAGGCCGGTGCCACCGGTGGCCCGTGAGCGGGCCGGGTCGACGCGGTAGAACCGTTCGAAGACCCGCTCGCGGTCCTTCTCCGAGATGCCGATGCCCTGATCGGTCACCGCGATCTCGATCTGGTCCCCGCCGGGTACGGACACACGCCGGGCGGCGATGCCCACTCGGGTACGGGCGGGGCTGTAGTTGACGGCGTTCTCGACGAGGTTGCCGAGCGCCGCGGCGAGCTGACCGCGGTTGCCCCATATACGGAGCTCCGCGGTGCCGCCCGCGGCCATGGTGATCTGCTTCGAGCCGGCCTGCTGGCGGCAGCGGTCGATGGCCTCGGCCACCAGCTCGTCCACGCGTACCGGTTCGGCGTCCTCCAGCGGGTCGTCGTTCTGCACCCGGGAGAGGTCGATGATCTCCTGCACGAGGTTGGTCAGCCGGGTCGCCTCGATCTGCATCCGCCCGGCGAACCGCTCCACCGCCTCCGGATCGTCGGAGGCGTCCAGCACGGCCTCGGAGAGCAGCGAGAGCGCGCCGACCGGGGTCTTGAGCTCATGGCTGACGTTGGCGACGAAGTCGCGCCGTACCGCCTCTATGCGGCGGGCCTCGGTGAGGTCCTCGACCAGCAGCAGCACCAGCCGGGAGCCCAGCGGGGCGACCCGGGCGGAGACCGCGAGGGCCTCGCCGCGGCCGGTGCCGCGGCGAGGCAGGTCCAGTTCGACCTGCCTTATCTCGCCGTCCCTGCGGGTGTCCCTGGCCATGTTCAGCATCGCGTCGACGGCGAGCCGTCCTCCCCTGACCAGCCCCAGCGCGTAGGCGGCGGAGCTGGCCTTGACCACGCTGTCGCTCTCGTCGAGCACGACGGCGGAGGAGCTGAGCACGGACAGGACCGTGTCCACACCGGGAGGAAGAGCCGCGTTGTTGTCGGGCCGCAGAGAGGTTCGCGTCGGCTTCTTCTGGTCGCGCTCGCTCCAGCGGAACGCGAGCATGGCGATCACGCCGGTACACGCACCGCCGATCGCCGCAGCTGCGGCGACTGCCGCGTTCACGTCCATACGTCAAGGTTATGCGGGTCCGGGAGGACTCTCCCAGCCATCCGGGTGCCTGTCCGAACACTCGTCGCCCAGAGTTCACCGAGGAGCAAGGGACGGTTCACTTGGGCGGCCGGAAGCGGACGCGTACGCCGCCCAAGGTGGCAACGTGGGGCTCACAGCCTGCCCCGGTATTGCACAGAAGACTGGAGAGGGACTTCCATGCGTGACGCCTACCACGAGGAACTCGACTCGATCGGCGAGGGGCTGGTCGAGATGGCCCGGCTCGTCGGGTCGGCGATCGGCCGGGCGACGACGGCCATGCTCGATGCCGATCTCAAGCTCGCGGAGAGCGTGATCGCCGCGGACCAGAAGGTCGACGACCTCCAGCACGACCTGGAGGCCCGGGCCATAGCCCTGCTCGCGCGCCAGCAGCCGGTGGCGACCGACCTGCGCATCGTGGTGACCTCGCTGCGGATGAGCGCCGACCTGGAGCGCTCGGGCGACCTCGCCCAGCACGTCGCGAAGCTCGCCCGGCTGCGGTTCCCGGAGTCGCCGGTGCCGCGCGACCTGCACGCGACGATTCTGGAGATGGGGCAGCTTGCCCAGCGCCTGATGGCCAAGGCGGCCGAAGTGATCATCACGAAGGACGTCGATCTGGCCCTCCAGCTGGAGCAGGACGACGACGAGATGGACCTGCTGCACCGCACCTTGTTCCAGCACCTGATGGACGACCGCTGGAAGCACGGCATCGAGACCGCCGTCGACGTGACGCTCCTCGGCCGCTACTACGAGCGCTTCGCGGACCACGCGGTGTCGGTCGCCAAGCGTGTGGTCTATCTGGTGACGGGCGAGCACGCCGACGAGATCCAGCAGCAGGCCTCGGTGGAGGGCGCGTAACGACCTCGTCCACGATTGGCAGTGGAGGAAGGAGCGGTGTCTGGGGCCTTCGAATCCAAGGCGGAGGTGGGAGTCGGATGGGGTCTCCCCTGCTCGAACGCAGCTGAGAGCTTGGGGAAGGAGCGTCGGGGACTGACGACAACGCCGGAGGCGGAGGTCCCAGACACCGCGACGCCGCTGACAATCGTGGACGAGGCCGTAACCGGACGGGGTGCCCGGCGGAAGTCCCGAGGGCCGGACAGGTCCGGATGCGGGGCGGCGTGCGCGGTCGCATTTCGATCGCACACGCGTTCTGCACGTGTGCGCCGTTGATGCGCCCGCCCCTGCGGGCGTCCAATGGGATGGGGCGGCACGCCTGGTCCGTACGCCCCGGCCGTGCGTACGTCGCTGTCGGCGCACGGCCCTGTCGTACGCCTTGAGGAGGAACCATGGCCGATTCCCCCACGACCGACCCCCGGCAGGAAACCCCCGCCGACGTGGTGCACCTGCCCCTGCTCGGCGCCTGTGGCTGCGGCTCGGGCTGCGGCTGCGGCTGCCAGTCCGGCGCTCCGTGCCAGTGCGGCGGCTGCTGCGGCTGACCGAGGCCGCCCAGCAGTGACGGGCGCGCCCCGCGCGGAGTGACACGTCTCCGCGCGGGGCGCCGCTGTATGTGCCACAGCCGTGTGTCACAACCGTGCGAGTCGGGGACGCGTGCGCCGGGGGCGTATGGGCTATGAGCATGTGCGCCGTCGGCATGTGGGCCGTGTCTTCATGGGCCGTGGCTGTACACACGCCCCGCATGTGTCATCGGCCATGCGTCACGGAACATGCGCCGCGTCGCGCCCCGTACGGCAGGCGCTCAGCCGCTCTCCACGGACGTGTGCTCGGACGCCGACGGGGTGGCCGACCCGTTGCGCGTGCCTCCCTCGCTCGCGACGCACTCGACACGCTCGGCGCTCCCGACACGCTCGGAACTCCCGGCGCTCCCGCTCCCGCCGTTCCCCGCCCGGACGCCCGCCGCCGCGGCCCCGCCGTCGAGCGCCGCGGCGGACTCCTCCTGAAGGTTCCGCATCAGCAGCCAGTACCCGAGCGCGGCACCGGTGCCCAGTACCGCACACGCCCCCCACAGCCACTGCGCCCCGAAGCGGTCGATGACCTGGCCCGACATCAGGGGCGCGACCAGCGCCGCGGCGGACCAGGACATCGTGTACATGCCCTGGTACCGGCCGCGGCCCTGGGCCGGCGAGAGCCGGACGACCAGGCCGGTCTGGATAGGCGAGTTGACGATCTCGGCGACCGTCCAGACGCAGATGCTCAACGCGTAGACGGCGACGGACCCGGCGAACGCGGTCAGCCCGAACCCGTATCCCGCCAAAAGGGAGGACACGACGAGCAGCCGACGGGGGTCCCGGTGCTCGATGAAACGGGTGACCGGGATCTGGAGTACCACGATCAGCACACCGTTGACGGCGATGGCGGTACCGAAGTCGGAGCTGGAGAAGCCGTCCGCGCCCATGGCCACCGGCAGGCCCACATATCCCTGCTGGAAGATCAGAGCGATGACGAAGGACAGCCCGACAACACTCATGAACCGGCCGTCGCGCAGCACGGTGGAGAGCCGCACCTCGCCCGCACGCCCGGCGGCCACCCCGTCGGCAACCGTCCGACCGGGTGCCCCGTCCTTCCCGGGCCACGTCCCGGGCACGGGCCGCGACTCGGGCACCTTGACGAAGACGACGACGGCACAGATCAGCGTCATCGCGGCCTCGCCCAGGAACCCGGCGAGATAGCTGTACTCGGCGACGAATCCGGCCCCGGCCGACGAGACGGCGAAGCCGAGGTTGATCGCCCAGTAGTTGAGCGAGAAGGCCCTCACCCGGTCCTCGGGCCGCACGATGTCGGCCATCATGGCCTGAACGGCGGGCCGCGAGGCGTTGCTGGCCATGCCGACGACGAAGGCGACGGCGGCGATCGCCACCGGATCGACCATGAATCCGAGCACGGCCACGGACACGGCGGTCGAGGTCTGTGCGATCAGCATGGTGGGCCGACGCCCCAGCCGGTCCGTCATCACCCCGGCCCCGAGCGCGGACACGACCCCGCCGAGCCCGTGCAGCGCGGCCACCAGACCGGCGTACGAGGCGGAGTAGCCCCGCTCCAGGGTGAGATAGAGCGCCATGAACGTGGCGACGAACGCTCCCAGACGGTTGACCAGCGTGCTGGTCCACAGCCACCAGAACTCCCGGGGGAGCCCGGACACGGACTCCTGTAGAGCCCGTCTGACACCGGCGACAGACATACGGAATCCCCCCAGGGAAGTACGACGGAGCGAACACCACCGGTAAGAGGCCCGGCAGCGATCCGAACATTACGATCAACGGATTCCGGATCGCCAGTCGATTGACGCGCCCCGTCAATCGACGCGCTCCCGCCCCGCCCCGAGCGCGCACCGCCCCCGTCCGCCCCGGCTCCGAACCCGGCGACGGACTCCGACCCGGCCCCGGTCAGGGGCCGAGTCCGCCCTGGTCAGGGGCCTGGACAGGTGTTGGCCCACCCCCGGCCGTCCGTCCTGTGACCGTCCGCGCGGCGCTCGCGGGGCTTCGATTACGCTCGGAGCCATGGCCGACGCACCGTACAAGCTGATCCTCCTCCGTCACGGCGAGAGCGAGTGGAACGCGAAGAACCTGTTCACCGGTTGGGTGGACGTCAACCTCACGGAGAAGGGCGAGAAGGAGGCTGTCCGCGGCGGTGAGCTGCTGAAGGACGCCGGTCTGCTCCCCGACGTGCTGCACACCTCCCTCCAGAAGCGCGCCATCCGCACCGCGCAGCTCGCGCTGGAGTCCGCGGACCGCCACTGGATCCCCGTACACCGCTCCTGGCGCCTGAACGAGCGCCACTACGGCGCCCTCCAGGGCAAGGACAAGGCGCAGACGCTCGCCGAGTTCGGCGAGGAGCAGTTCATGCTCTGGCGCCGCTCGTACGACACCCCGCCGCCCGCCCTCGAGGACGGCACCGAGTTCTCCCAGAGCGACGACGCCCGTTACGCGACGATCCCGCCGGAGCTGCGCCCGCGCACGGAGTGCCTCAAGGACGTCGTCGTCCGCATGCTGCCGTACTGGTACGACGGCATCGTCCCGGACCTCCTGGCCGGCCGCACGGTCCTGATCGCCGCCCACGGCAACAGCCTCCGGGCCCTCGTCAAGCACCTCGACGGCATCTCCGACGCCGACATCGCGGGCCTGAACATCCCGACCGGCATCCCGCTCTTCTACGAACTGGACGCCGAATTCCGCCCCGTGAAGCCGGGCGGCACCTACCTCGACCCGGAGGCCGCGAAGGCCGCCATCGAGGCCGTGAAGAACCAGGGCAAGAAGAAGTAGCCACTGCGCTCCGACAGCCCCCGTCCGCGGTTCGCCGCGGGCGGGGGCTCGTCGTTGTACGCGGCCGGCCCGGGCGGGAGGCGTCGTGCGTGGCGTCTCCTCCGGTCCTCCGTCAGACCTCCGCCCGTCCCCGTCCGGGAGTCAGTCGAGGCCGCCGAGCTCGGCGGCGAGCTCCGCGTCGCGCATGCCCGGCAGGGCGTACCCCTCGCTCTCGTCCCACGGGACGTCGACGTCGTCCATGTGCACGTGCCACTCCGCCCCGGCCACGGCGCGGCGCAGCTCGGTGACGGAGTCGAGCACGTGAGTGAGCACCGGGAGCCATCGGCCCGGATCGCTCGGCAGCTTGGTGGATCCCGCGAGGATCTCGTCGTCCTCGTCGCCGCCGAGGTCGTAGAGGTAGAAGTCTTCCTCGTCGTCGTACGGGAACGACGCCGTGCGTGCGGCGACGACACGCTCGACCGCGGCGGATTCGGGGCCGGTCAACGGCTCTGCCCGACGGGCCCTGTAGTAGACGGAAACGCTCATGTCCCGAGCGTACGACGGGGGTGTGACAACGCCGGGCGGGCGAACGGGCGGGGGCCGGGGCGGTTCCGGGGGACGGCTCCGGGACCGGGGGCGGTTCCGGGACGGGGACGACTCCGGGACGGGGGCGGTTCCGGGACCGGGGCGGGGGTGCGGGGCACGTCGGTGATCGGTCCGGCGGTGGCCGCGTGGTCGCGCCCCCGGCCGCGGGGCTTCGCTCCTATCCCAACGCCTGTCCCACGCGCGCCGCGAGGGTGTTCCAGGGGCGGCACGGGACGACCGGCAGTCCGTGGCGGGTCGCCTGGGCGGCGAGCCAGTGCGAGTAGGCGGCGCTGACCTGAGCCCGGTGCCGCTGCTCGCCGTTGCCCGGCTCCCGGGAGGCGTAGTTGGCGGTGATCCGGTCCGGGTCCTCCTCGTGCAGGAACACCGCCCGTACGCGGCGACCGGAGCCGGCGCCGCGGTTGATCGCCGTCGCGGCCACGGCCGGGGTGAGGTAGTCGCCCTCGATCACTGCGGGGGCGTCGACGGTCAGGCGGTTGTCGACCACGCCCAGCACCGCGGGTTCCAGGGCACGGGCGGTGGCGATCTGGAGGTCGAGCACCTCGTCGACAGTGAGCCCCGAGGTGTCGGGGATGTCGTCGAAGTGATGGACGGCAGGGTGGTGTTCGGCCGTCGTCATCGCCTCGACAGCGCTGACCACGTCGTCGAACTCGACCACGAACGCCGTGTGTTCGGCCGCGAGCCGCGCGGCCAGTCGGCTCTTGCCAATGCCTGACGCCCCGCCAACCAACAATATGTCCCATGATGTTCCTGTCACGGAACGAACGTACCGTGCGGTCCCCGGCCCCGCCCCGGCGCCTGGCGCTACCGTGAGGCGGAGCAACGGTCCGTGTGCGGGCGGGAGTCCACCCGTACGGGGTCGCAGCCGCGCGAGTGCGGTACGGGCCCCGGGCGGGCCGTGCGCGGAGAGCAAGGAGAGCGGGGAGAGCAACCATGGGCGAGCCCCTGAAGACCTTCGTCGGCGGCGCCGAAGTCGACGTGCCCAACAGCATTCCGGCCATCCGTGCCGCGTTGCCCGAGGAGAGACGCGAGGAGTTCGACCGCGCCATCAACGACGCCGGGGTGGGCGAGATCCAGGCGGTTATGCGCCACTGGATGCTGGAGGCCGTACCCGATCCGGAGGCCGAGAAGATCCTGGACCGACTGGCGCAGGACGAGGCCGAGAGGCGGACCGTCGCTTGAGTTTCCGCATCTCCTACGCCCCGCCCGCCGACGACACCCTGGCCAAGATGCGCGACGGCGAGGTCTTCCGGGACGAAATGGCCCGCACCCTGGGCCGGGACCCGTACGGGCACGGGTCCACCGCCGTCAAGAGCGAGCGCGACCGCCGCGAGGCGACGGTCGCCGGGGCCATCGTGCTCTATTACGTGTCCGGGTCGGTCCTGATCGTCACGGTGGTGAGGCTCGTCCCGCTGCCGTGAACGACCGGACCCGGCCTTTCCGTTCCACTGCCGTGAACGACCGGGCCGGCCCCCGCCTTTCCTTCCGCCCCCTCGCCCGGTCGGATCCGGGCAGCCGTGGAAGGAACGACCACTACCCGAACGACCATTACCCGAACAGCCACGGGTCGACCGGCCACGGGTCGACCGGCCAGTGCTGCGGCTGGAAAGGTTTGCCGGGAAGCTCGCGACATCCGGTGCGGTGCGCCGCAAGGCGGAGGAGCGCCCTCGTACGGGACGTACTCGGGTGATGCGGCAACGCCGCGAGGTGCCGCGCCGGGCGTCGCGAGCCGGCGAACCGTTCCGGTCGCAGCACTAGGCCAGCTTCTTGGCCTGCGCCTCGACCACCGCGGCCGGCAGCTCGAAGTCGCCACCGCTGCCCATCGCGGCCAGGTTCATCGAGGAGAACGAGGCGAACGAGGCGCCCTGACGCATGCCCACCAGCTTGAGCTGTATCTTCTCCCCGTCGGCAGCCATCTCCACGCTCCAGGCGGCCGCTTCCTCGCCGCCGGTGACCTGCGCCTCGGTGACCTTGGTGATCTTGTTCTTGGTACCGGCCGCCGTGAACTCGAACCCGCCCGCACACTCGGTGGCGGCCTTGCGCAGTGCGGCGACCGAGTCGGCCGCGCCCGTGCCGTCGTAGGAGCCGAGCGCGAGCTGCGTGGTCGTGATGTCCATCGCCGCCTTGAGGATCTCCTCGGGCTTCAGGCCCTCCTTCTTCTTGGGCTCACTGACGACCGTCCGCCTGGTGAACGCCGCGGGCTCACCGACCTCCGCGCCCATCAGCGCGTTCGCGAGCGGGGTGCAGGCGGCGTTCGCGGACTTGACGTCGTCCTTGGAGACCGTGTCCTTGGCCGCGGCCTTGGCGATCTTGTGGCCCTCGACGTCGCCCTGGGCCAGCGCCGCCTTCTCCAGTTCGGCGGCGGTCAGCGCCTTGGCGGCTGGCTTCGCGGCGGCGGACTCCTTGCCCTTGTCCGCCCCCTTGTCTCCGGAGCCGGAACCGGAGTCCGAGCCTCCACCGCACGCGGTGGCGAGCAGGGCCACACACACCGCGGTGGCGGCAAGGGCGGTACGGCGTATGGCGGTGGGTCGCATGATCCGGATCCGTATCTCTGTGCAGGAATTGAGGATTCGACTCACCTTAGAAGCACATTTTGTTTGTTGATCAATCAAGCTGGGAAAGCGGTGCGATCGTGACGGCGCTGTGATCACGCTGTGAATGAGCTGTTCGTCACCACGATGCACAGAAATTACGACTTCGGGGGAAAGCCACTCATGGCGAACGACGACCTGACCTCGGTCGTACTGCGGTCGGTCGGTCTGAGGGAGGACCGGATCGCCGCCCTCATGCGTCTCACCGGAGGCACCTTCAACACCGTCACCCGGGTCACCCTCACCAACGGCGACGACTGGGTGGTCAAGGTCCCACCGCCCGCGATCGACGGGACCTTGATGAGCCATGAGCGCGACCTGCTGGTCAATGAGGTCGAGTTCTACACCTGCACAGCCGGTACGGCACCGGTGCCGCGCGTGCTCCACAGCCAACTCGACCCGGCGTCGCCGACCGGCCCGTACCTGATCGTGTCGGCACTTCCGGGACGCCCCTGAAGTGACGTCGCCGACGACATCGCCGCCCATGACGCCACCACCACGCGCTCCGCGGCGCCGGACGCCTCCGTTCCAGGCGCCAGCATTCCGAAAGCCTCAGCTCCGGGAGTCGCCACCCCGGGCGCCGCCGCGCCGGGAGCCGCTGTTCCAGGCGCCGCCGCGCCGGGAGCCGCTGTTCCAGGCACCTCCGCTCCGGATGCCGAGGAACGTCGGCTCAGGAACGCACTGGGCAGGATCGTCGGCCGTACGCATTCCCTCACGGGCTCCGCCGGATTCGGCTACCCGGGGCAGGCGCTGGGCCCGCTGTCCGCGACCTGGCGGCAGGCGTTCACCGCGATGACCGACGCCGTCCTCGCCGACGCGGACGCGTACCGGGCCCGGCTGCCGCGCCCGACGGCGGACATCCGCGCGCTGCTCGCCGCCGCGTCGCCCGTCCTCGACGATGTCACCCGGCCCGCCCCGGTCCACTTCGACCTGTGGCAGGGCAACCTCCTCGTCGACGGCGAGCCGGGCGCCCGCTCCCTCGGCGGGATCGTCGACGGCGAGCGGATGTTCTGGGGCGACCCGGTCGCCGACTTCGTGTCCCTCTCCCTCTTCGCGGACCCGGAGGACGACGAGGATCTCCTCACCGGGTACGCCGAGGGCAGCGGACAGCCGATGGTGTTCGACGCGTCCGCACGACTGCGGCTCGCGCTCTACCGCTGCTACCTCTACCTGATCATGCTGGTGGAGACCGTCCCGCGCCGAGTCCCCCGGGAGCAACTGGACTGGACGTGGCGGGAGGTCGGTCCACAACTCGTGCGGGCCCTGGGCGACGTGGAATCGGCGCTGCGGTCGGGGGACTGAGCCCAGCGGGCCCGGTTCGACCGGTCAGGCGGTCAGCCGGCCAGTTGGCCAGTTGGCCAGCCGGTCGGGCATTAGGGCTCTCGGAGCAGTTGGGCAGTCGGCCGGTCGAGCGGTCAGCCGGACGGCCGTTCCGCCGGGCGTCAGCGTTCCGGACGTTCGGTCAGGTGCCTGAACGCCTCCAGGTTCCGCGTGGACTCGCCGCGCGACACCCGCCATGCGTATTCCTTGCGGATCGCGCTCGCGAACCCCAGTTCCAGCAAGGTGTTGAACGAGCCGTCGGCCGCCTCCAGGACCGTCCCGAGCAGCCGGTCCAGCTCCTGCGGCGTGACCACGGAGAGCGGCAGTTTGCCGACGAGGTAGATGTCGCCGAGCCCGTCGACCGCGTAGCTCACGCCGAAGAGGCGAAGGTTGCGTTCCAGCAGCCAGCGGTGGACCGCCGGCTCGTTCTCGTCCGGGCGCCGGATGACGAAGGCGTTGAGGGAGAGCGAGTGCCTGCCGACCCGCAGCGAACAGGTGGTGGACAGCTTGCGCGTGCCGGGCAGCTTGACGACGTAACTTCCGGGTTCCGGGCTCTCCCATTCGAGCTCGGCGTCCTTCAGCGCCGCCTCGATGATCCGCGCGACCGGTGCGGCCTCCGCGAGCTGCGCGGTCTCTCCCGGTAGTGCGGCCTGCGCGGCCGCTTCCGGTTGTGCGGCCCGCGCGGTCCGTTCCGACGGCGTGGTCCGCGTGGCCCGCTCCTGCCTCCCGGTCCGCTCCTGCCGTTCGTCCTGCTGCGGCCGCCCGTCCCGCGCCGTCACGTCGGCCATCGCCGCATCAGCCGTCGTCGCTTCCTCGGGTGCGTCAGCCATGGTGCGAGCGTACGCGACGGCGGCGCGCGTGCATCGCGGCCGTGTACACGTCGGCGGTCGCCGACGCGGCGGTGTCCCAGCCGAAGCCCTGCGCGTGGGCCGCCGCCGCCGCGCCCATCCGGGCGACCAGGTCCGGCGCGTCCGCGAACCGGGCCAACGCCTCCGCGTACGCCCCCGGTTCGTGCCCCGGTATCAGGAAGCCGGTGATCCCGTCCCGCACCGCCACCGGGAGCCCGCCCACGGCCGCCGCGACGACCGGGGTGCCCGCCGCCTGCGCCTCGATCGCGACCAGCCCGAAGGACTCGCTGTGCGAGGGCATGACCAGCACGGACGCGGCCCGGAACCAGTCGGCGAGCTCGTGCTGCCGCACCGGCGGGTGGAACCGTACGACGTCCGCGATGCCCAGCCGCGCCGCCAGCTTCTGCAACCCCTCCGGCTTGGCGAGCCCGCTGCCGCTCGGACCGCCGACGATCGGTACGACCATTCGGGTACGCAGCGAGGGGTTCCGGTCCAGCAGCACCGCCACGGCCCGCAGCAGCACGTCCGGGGCCTTCAGCGGCTGGATGCGGCCCGCGAAGACCGGGATCAGGGCCTCCTGCGGCAGTCCGAGGCGGGCCCGGGCCGCGGCGCGCCCGTCGGCCGGGCTGAAGCAGTCCAGGTTGACCCCGGGGTGGACGACGGCGACGGAACCGGGGTCGGCGGCGTAGAAGCGGATCAGTTCGTCCGCCTCCTCGGCCGTGTTCGCGATCAGCCGGTCGGCCGCGTCGACGATCTGGGTCTCGCCGATGACGCGGGCGGCCGGCTCCGGTGTGTCGCCCTCCGCAAGTGCCGCGTTCTTGACCTTGGCCATGGTGTGCATGGCGTGGACGAGCGGGACGCCCCAGCGCTGGGCGGCGAGCCAGCCGACGTGGCCGGAGAGCCAGTAGTGGGAGTGGACCAGGTCGTAGTAGCCGGGGCGCTGGCCGGCCCACACCTGCATGACTCCATGGGTGAAGGCGCAGAGCTGGGCGGGCAGCTCCTCCTTGGCGAGCCCTTCGTACGGTCCCGCGTCGACGTGCCGGACCAGGACTCCGGGCGCCAGATCGACCGCTGGGGGCAGTCCGCCGGTGGTGGACCGGGTGAAGATCTCGACCTCGATGTTGATCGCGGCCAGGCGCCTCGCCAGCTCCACGATGTAGACGTTCATGCCGCCCGCATCGCCCGTTCCGGGCTGGTGCAGGGGCGAGGTGTGCACGGAGAGCATCGCGATACGGCGCGGCTTGCGGTGACCGCCGGGGAAGGCCGCGGGGAACCTGAGACGCGGCGCCACACGACTGCTGCCGAGCCGGGAGACGTACTGACTCACGTCGTCCGGTCCTCCTCACTCAGGGCACGACACGGAGGGACCCAGCCCCTCCCGCGGGGAAACAGCGGAACCTCTCCTTTCATTTCCGCTTTACCAAATCATTACGAACTTCGCCGCGCGGGCCCGCATTCACCTGCCCGTGCCCCGCGCCTGGTGCCACATGCCGCACGCCACACGCCGCGCGCGCTCAAGGCGCGTGGGCACCTCCCGCTGCCGCCCGCCACCCCGGCCCCCCCTACTCACCCGCTGTCCCCTCACTCCCCCGCCACCCACCGCCCGGCAGTCGTTACGCTCGCTGTCATGCGCCCCATCGGCACCGCGACCCGCGGGACCACCAACCCGAACCGGCTCCGCCGCATGGACCGCTGGATCGCCGCCGCCCACGGCCCGGCCCTGCACCGCGCCGACGCCCCTCTCGCCGTCGATCTCGGGTACGGGGCCGCCCCCTGGACGGCCGTCGAACTGCTCCAGCGCCTGCGCACCGCCGAAGCGCGCACCGAGGTGGCCGGCATCGAGATCGACCCGGAACGGGTCGCGGCGGCGAAGCCGTACGAACGCGAGGGCCTCACCTTTCTGCACGGCGGCTTCGAGATCCCGGTCCCCCGGCGCCCCGACCTCATCCGGGCGGCGAACGTGCTGCGCCAGTACGACGAGGGCGAGGTGGCGGAGGTCTGGCGGCTGCTGTGCGCCCGCCTCGCGCCGGACGGGCTGCTGGTGGAGGGGACCTGCGACGAGATCGGGCGTCGGCACGTATGGGTGGCACTCGGGCCGGAGGGCCCGCGCACGGTGACGTTCGCAGCCAGGCTCGGCTCCCTGGACCGCCCCTCCGACCTCGCGGAACGCCTGCCCAAGGCGCTGATCCACCGCAATGTGCCGGGCGAACCGGTCCACGCCTTCCTGCGCGACTTCGACCGGGCGTGGGCCGCGGCCGCCCCGTACGCGGCGCTCGGCGCCCGGCAGCGCTGGATCACGGCGGTACGGGCGCTGTCGGCCGACTGGCCGCTGACGGACGGGGTACGGCGCTGGCGCCAGGGCGAGGTCACGGTGCGGTGGGCCGCGCTCCGACCCGACGCGTACTGAGACACGCGCACTGAGACACGCGTTCTGAAACGCGAGCACTGACGCGAGCACGGAGACGCCAGCACTGAGACGCGAGCACTCGAGCGCTTGAGACGCGCGTACTGAGACATGTACTGAACTGGCAGCCCGGTATGTATGCACGGGGCCCGCCTCCGCGGCCCGGCGCGCACCGACTTCGCAACCGAGCGCCCCCCGGCGCGTGCGCGTATTGCCAACATTTCGGCCCGATCTGTGTGATGGTCGGAACAGCATGTGTGGGCCTCTGTTGCTTTTCGGGACGGCGTGGCACGATCACGCCGTCGAAGAAAAGTTACTGACGGTTAATCAAGTGCTTTCGGAGGGGGATCACGTGAACCGACGTCACTGTGCCGCAGCCGCGATCACTCTGGTCTGTGCGCTGACCGTGCTCACCGCGCCGGTCGAGGCGTTCGCCGCGCCCTCCCCGCCGTCCCCCGCCGCATCGCGGCACGCGTCGGATCCCAAAAACCCCGTCGGGCCCGGGACCGGGGCGAAGACGAAGGCGAAGAAGCAGTCGAAGGCGTCGGAGCCGAAGAAGAGCCTCGAAGAGGTACGCGAGGAGATCGAGGCCCTCTACCGCAAGGCGGGTGCGGCCACCGACGCGTACAACCTCGCCGCCGAGAAGGCCAAGAAGCAGTCCAACGAGATCGTCAGGCTGGCCCGGGCCATCGTCGTGGGCCGGGCGAAGATCACCGAGCTCAAGAGCCAGGCGGGCGCCCAGGCCCGCGAGCAGTACCGCAGCGGGGGGCTGCCGCCCGGGGCGCAGCTGATGCTGAGCGACGATCCACAGCTGTTCCTGGACGGGGTGAACCGGGTCCGGGAAGGCCAGCAGGCCGCCCGCGGCGTCCTCGGTGAACTGACCAGGACCCAGCAGAACCTGGAGACGTACAGCAAGGACGCGAGCACCAACTGGGAGAAGCTCGAAGCCAACCGCCTGAAGCAGGCCGAGGCCAAGAAAGAGATCAAGGAACAGATAGCGGCGGCGAAGAAGCTGGAATCCCGGCTCGAGAAGGAGGAGCGGGCCCGGCTGCTCAAGCTGGAGCAGGAAGCCGCGTACAAGATGCAGACGGCGTGGCTCAGCTCCGGCGCCCTGAAGGACATCAACCGCGAGGCGAGCGCGAGCGGGAAGAAGGCGTTGGCCTTCGCAACCGCGCAGATCGGCAAGCCGTACGTGTGGGGCGCCGAGGGGCCCGACTCCTACGACTGCTCGGGGCTGACGTCGCAGGCGTGGGCCGCGGCCGGCCGGCCGATCCCGCGCACCTCTCAGGAACAGTGGCGGCTGCTGCCGCGCATCGCCATCAAGGACATGCGCCCCGGCGACCTGATCATCTATCACGACGACGCCAGCCACGTGGGGATGTACATCGGCGACGGCGCCATCGTCCACGCCCCGCGCCCCGGCCGCGACGTCACGCTGGCGGGCGCGGGTTCGATGCGGATACTCGGCGTGGTCCGCCCGGACAAGTAGAACGCCGCCCGGGGGCGGGAGTGGGACGAGAGCCACTGCACCGCCCCGCCCATGTGCACGGTCACGCCCGTGTGCACCGCCCCGTCCGTGCACGGTGGCGCCTGTGTGCACGGTCACGCCCGTATGCACGGTGGCGCCCGTATGCACGGTGGCGCCTGAGGTGCACCACCCCGCCCGCTTGCGCCATCGCGCCGAAGCGACCCACCGGCCCGGGACCGCGCGCCTCGCTCCGGTGACCCATCTCACCGGGGTGACGCACGCCACCAGGGTGCTCACGCGCTTCGTGGTGGGCTGGGCCACCGAGCGGCTCACATGTTTGCGGTGACGCGCGCCACCTCCGCGCCCACGTGAGCTTTCTCATGCGCGGTCGCCCGCCCCCGGTCCCCGCCCCGGCGCTCCCCGCCGGATCCGTGACGGGACGCGGCTTATGGCCGGGCGGACGCGGCCCGCGACCCGGCGCACGACCGGCGCATGAAGGCGGGCGGTCGCGGTACGCCATTCCGTTTCCCCGCCGCGGCCCGCTATCGTCCCGGTCTGGCGGTTCGTCGTTCGTCGTCCCGCCGCACCCTCGGGGGGAGGGAAGGAAACCCGAACCGATGCCCGTACCCGAACCGCAGGAGCAGACCCCGCTCGCTGCGGAGCCCTCCCCCGCCACCGGCCTCACCCTCCTGGTGATCGAGGACGACCCCGCGGGCACCTTCACCGTCCCCGAACTTCCGGCCTCGGCGAGCACCCGGATACGTGTCCGGACCGCCCGCAACCTGACCGAGGCGGACCGGCTCCTCACGGACGACGTGGACTGCATCCTGCTGGACCTGGCCCTGCCGTCCGGCGCCGAGGCACGAGCCGCCCGCGCCGGAAACGTCCGCGGAACGACCGGGTCCGCCCAGGGAGCGACGGGCCCCGCACAGGCCGCGGGAGCCGACGGCGCGAGCGTGGACGCGCTCGCCACACTCCGGCACGTCCTGCGACTGGCCCCACGCCACGCCGTCCTCGCCCTGACCGCACGGGACGACACCGAGCTGGCCGCCGAGGCGGTACGGGTCGGCGCCCAGGACTACCTCTTCCGCGGCGAACTCGACGGGCGGCTGCTCAGCCGCGCCATCCGGTACGCCGTCGAACGCAAGCGCGCCGACCTCGCACAGCACCAGCTCACCGAGTCCCGGCTGCGCGCCCAGGAGAACGCCCGTCTCGAACGCGGCCTGCTCCCCACCCCGCTGCTCGCGGGCTCCGACCTGCGCTTCGCGGCCCGCTACCGCCCCGGCCGCAGCCGCGCGCTGCTCGGCGGCGACTTCTACGACACGGTCCGCACCCCGGACGGAACCGTCCACGCGATGATCGGCGACGTCTGCGGTCACGGCCCGGACGAAGCGGCGCTCGGTGTCGAACTGCGCATAGCGTGGCGGGCGTTGACCTTTGCCGGACTCTGCGGCGACGAGCTGCTCGCCACGCTCCAGCAGGTCCTGGAGCACGAACGGCAGAGCGAGGAGGTCTTCGCGACGCTCTGCGCCGTCGACATCGCCCCCGACGGCCGGCGCGCCGGTCTCTGCATCGCGGGCCATCCCGCCCCGCTGCTCGCCCGGCGCGGACGGGCCGCGCATCTGCTCCCGTACGAGGACGGCGGACCGGCCCTGGGCCTGCTGCCGCGGGCCCGGTGGCCGCGTCGGCAGGTGGACCTCGGCGGCTCCTGGAGCCTCATGATGTACACGGACGGGCTGATCGAAGGACGCGTCGGCGAGGGCACCCGACGGCTCGGCCAGGACGGCATGGTCGCGATGATCAATCAGCAGCTGGCCGAGGGACTCACCGGCGAGGACCTGCTGGAGGCCGCGGTCACCCGCGTGCGTCAGCTGAACGGCGACGAGCTGACCGACGACGTGGCGGTCCTGCTGCTCGACCGCGACCAGGAACGGATCCGCCGGTACGCGGGATCCGGCCTGGGCGCGTGCACCAGCCGTGGTCCGGCCCCGTACTCCGACCCCTATGCCGCCCCCTGTTCCGACCACGGCCCGGGCGGCGGACGGAACCCGAACGACGGCCGGAGCCCGAGCGGTGACCGGACTCCGAGCGGTGGCCCGAACGGGGGCGGGGGCCGGGCCATGAACATCCCGCGCCCCCGCCCCGGATCGGCCTCACCCACGGACGCGGCGAGCGCCGCGTCCGGTCAGCGCCCGCCGTTGTAAGGCCCGTACGGCCCGTCGCTGCTGGAACCGCCGCGCCTGCCGCCACCCGAGACCGCCCTGAGCGCGGGCCGCACGTCCACCAGGAACACGATGGACGCGACCAGACCGGCGAGCTGGAGGAACAGCATGGGCACGAAGAGATTCACGGCGACGGCGACACCGAGGATGATGAGCCAGAAGGACTTCTGCTGCTTGTCCGCGGCCCGGTAGGCGTCATCACGGGCCATCGCCGCCATGACCAGTGCGACCACGGCCAGGACGAGCATGGCCATGTAGAGCAGCCAGATGAGTGTGCTGAATCCTGTGAGCAACATGGTGTGCACCGCCTAGTCGATGGATGAGCCCCTCGCGGCCAAGGTACCGGGGCAACGTGCCGGGCACCCCGAAAAATGCCCGCCCCGGCCGCCGGTACACGCGGCGGTGCCACGGCACCGCAGCCTGCGGCCCGTGGCACCGGGGGTCCTGTTTCACGCGGGGGTTCCGCTTCGAACCGGGGTTCTGCCTCGCCCCGGGAATCCTGCCTCGCCCCGGGGGCCCTACTTCGCGCTCGGCGGAGGCGTCCGCTTGGCAGCGGGCTTGCGCGCGGGCGCCTTCTTGGCGGACGCGGCCGGAGCCTTGCCCTCCGCCCCCGCGGCCTTCGGGGCGGGCGCCGCCTTGGCCTGTCCCGCCCGGTCGGCCGACGCCGTCCGTGAGGTGCCCGTGGTCCCGGCGGACCTGGTACCCGCGGGCCTGGTCCCCGCAGACGCGGTCCCGGCCGGCTTGGCGCCCGCGGACCCGGTCGCAGTGGCGTTGGCGCCGTTCGCCTTGGCGCTGTTCGCCTTGGTTCCGGTCGCGTTGGTACCGGTCGTCCTGGTCCCGGCCGACTTGGACTCCTTGCGCGGCTCGACGACGACGGCGATCTCGACGATCTCGTCGGCCGTCTCGCCCCGCCAGTTCCGCACGGTCCGCTCGCCGCGCTCGGCGACCTTCTCGTACGTCTCCCGGGCCCGCACCGCGTACTCCGCCGCCACGCCCAGGCTGCGCATCGCGAGGTCCTGGGCACTCTCGCCCAGCTTCCGCAGATCGCTGTCGAACGCCCCGATCACCTCGCCGACCTTGGCCTGCACGGTGGCCTGTGCCTCCTTGGCCTGGGCCGCCATCTTCTCCTGCACGGCCTTGGGGTCGGTGTTGCGCATCGCCTCGATGCGCTCCGGCGCCTCGGCACGCAGCTGCTCGATCAGCGCCGGAACCTTGCGCGCCTGCTCGACGGCGAGGTCGGCCGTACCGGCGGCGAAGTAGAGGGGGGTCGGGTCGGTGAGGGTCTTGCGCAGGTCATCGGTGATGGGCATGACTGTGGTCCTCCCGGATCATCAGACTCAGTGTGAGGGTTTTGAGGGTTTTGGCTTCGAAGCCGGGCCGGCGCCCTCCCCGTCGTCGCCCGCGTGCGGGCCGTCGGTGCCGTCACCGGATCCAGGTCCGGGCTCGAAGCCGTTCTCCTTGCGGAAGGCGTCGTAGATCTGCAGCAGCACGCTCTTCTGCCGCTCGCTGATGAACGGATCGGACAGGATCGACGCCCGCGTCTCCGACTCCTCCCGCTCCCGCTCCTCCAGAATCCCGGCCCGTACGTACAGGGTCTCGGCGGAGATCCGCAGCGCCTTGGCGACCTGCTGCAGGACCTCGGCGCTCGGCTTGCGCAGCCCGCGCTCGATCTGGCTGAGGTAGGGGTTGGACACCCCGGCGGCATCGGCGAGCTGCCGCAACGACAACTGCGCGTTGCGCCGCTGTTCGCGCAGGTACTCACCGAGATTGCCGACGTTGAGCGATGCCATGTCCCGATGGTGCGCCCACTCGCTAACTTTTGCAAGCACCCGCTTGCAAAAGTGCATCGTGTCACGGGTGCGACCGGCATCAATGTGACGCGCACGAGTGACTGGACGCGGAGGTCGTCACCCGGGCCCCGCATCCGTCGCACGGCGCGACCCGTGACGGGCGGCCCTCGGAACCAGGGCGGGTGACGACCGTCTCGCCCAGCAGGCGAAAGGCATCCGCTCAGTCGAGGACCGCGGTGGCTTCGATCTCGACGAGATGGTCGGGAACGTCCAGTGCCGCCACGCCCAGCAGCGTGGCCGGCGGGACCGGGGCGGCGCCCAGCTTCGCGGCCGCCCGGGAGATCCCCTCCAGGAGCAGCGGCATCTTGTCGGGGGTCCAGTCGACGACGTGGACGGTCAGCTTCGCCACGTCGTCGAAGGAACCACCGGCTGCGGCCAGGGCGGTACCGATGTTGAGGTAACACTGTTCGACCTGGGCGGCGAGGTCGCCTTCGCCGACCGTGGCCCCCTCGGCATCCCAGGCGACCTGCCCGGCGATGAAGACGAGTTTCGCCCCGGATGCGATCGACACCTGCCGATAGACGTCGACCTCGGGCAGTCCACCGGGGTTCAGCAGCGTGACGGCCATGTCGGCCACCTCCTTGTCATGAGGGACGGTCTCGTCCCCCGTGGTCTCTTGTGGTTACTGAGAAACCGTAGGAGAGTGGCCGCTGACATGGAAGAACGCACTTTTCGGTGACAGGGGAACCCCATGGTGACCAAGCAGTTCAAGGGCTCGCCCGAGGACGAAGCAGACCTGACCCGCGCGGACTCGTTGGCGCGGGAGATCTTCTCGGACGTCGCCAACAAGTGGGCGCTCCTGATCATCGAGGCGGTGGGTGACCGCACTCTGCGCTTCACCGAGTTGCGCGACGAGGTCGAAGGCATCAGCCACAAGATGCTCACCCAGAACCTGCGCATGCTGGAGCGCAACGGCCTGGTCGAACGATGCGTGCATCCCACCGTGCCGCCGCGGGTCGAGTACACCCTCACGGAGCCGGGCCGGGCCCTGCGAGCGACGGTCGCCGGTATGTGCGACTGGACCCACCGGTACCTCGGTCACATCGAGAACGCCCGGCGCGACTTCGACGCCTGACGGCTGGATCACTCGCGTACGCGACCGTCGGGCGGCCCGAGGCGCCGCTCCGCACCCCGGACGACCGCACCCCGGGCGACCGTCCCCGGACGACCGCACCCCAGGGCCCCGCGCCACGGGTGAGCGCATCGCAGGGGACCGTGCCGCAGGTGAACCGCGTCGCAAGTGACGACACGTCGATGTCAGTGGCATCGGCGATGATCGCGGCATGACCACGACCGCCGCCGATCGCATGTGGTTCGAGGAGCGTTTCCCCGAACTCACGGCAGCGTATTGCTTCACCTCGATGCAGGGCCTGTCGCCCGCCGAGGTGCTGCGCCGCCTCGAAGGGCGTGCGGACCGTGGCAGCGCCCGGGTCGTCCATGACACCGCCGCCGCAGCGGAGTCGACGGCGCCTGGCGCGAATTCAGGATGAGGCACGACGCAGCAGGTTCACCTGCACTCGACATTCGGCGAGACGCAACACAACACAACACGGCATGGGGCGGCTTCGACGACACATGCTCCGACCGGCGGTACGGACCGTCGCGGCGGGCAGTGCCCGACCCGCCGCCCGCCGACGAATCGAAGAGCGGGAGAAGATCAATGGGTGTACTGACCGACTATTTCCGCGCGGTGGATGCCGCATCGGTCGTCCAGGCGCTTGAGCAGACGGATGGTGCGTCCCCGCTCTACGCGGAACCATCCGTGTTCGACGGGGTCGAAGCCAAGCACGTGGATCCGTCCGTCGTCCTGGGTCAGCTGATCGCGGCCGTCCAGCAGACCGAGTGGCGGGTGGACCTGGTGGGCGAGACGACCGTGTGGCCGACTTCCCCGGCACCGGGCCCGGAGGGCCCCGAGACCGACGACGATCCCTGGGTGACGGGACCGTGGGTGTCACAGCTCGATCCCCTGGTACGGGACGCCCTGGCGGGAGTACACGACTCCGAAATACCGGCCATCGCCGCGAGGTGGGTGCAGGCGGAGGAGTTGCGGGAAGCCCGCGCCGAAGACATGCGGCCGTTGGTCGAATCGCTCGTCCTGCTCGCCAGGCGGGCTCACGACGCCGGTGATCAGCTCTACTGCTGGATGTTGTTGTGAGCTCGCCCGGTACTCGCCCCCTCACGCGTCACGCGTGGCCGCGACAGCGGCGGCCAGGAGGTCGGCGAGGTCGTCCGGCCACGGGGTGCGGGGTACGGGGGCGGGTGACGGCGAGGACCTCCCGCTCGGGGCGGTGGGAGGCCGTCGACGCGGTGGAGCGGCCGGGTCCGGTCGCGCCGGCCGCCGACCACGGAGGCGGGTACGAATCCGACCGCCAGGCCGGGGAGACCACCACCGAGCAGAGAAAGGACCGGGGAAGCACGGATCCCCTGCCCGGCCTCCGCCTTGACCTTCACCCTGGGGAAAGCCACAGCATCGGTGGGGCCGGGCCAGAAGCCCGGCACGAGGAGGAGCGGGCATGGAGCTGCTGACCATCGGGGCGTTCGCGAAGGCGTCCCGGCTGTCGCCGAAGGCCCTGCGCCTGTACGACGAACTCGGCCTGCTGCCACCCGCGCGCGTCGATCCGGTGACCGGCTACCGCCTCTACGCGCCGCGCCAACTGGAGCGGGCCCGACTGGTCGCCTGGCTGCGACGCCTGGGAATGCCGCTCGCTCGCATCCGGCACGTCTGCACCCTGGACGCGGCCGGAGCGGCCCAGGAGGTCCGCGCGTTCCGGGCCCGGTTCGAGGCCGAGACCGCCGCGCGGCGGGACCTCGCCGCCTTCCTCGTCGACCAGCTGACCGGAAAGGACCCCGCCATGTCACCGACCACGACCACCGAGCCCCTGGCAATCCGTTACGCCGCGCTCTCCGACACCGGACGCGTCCGCGGGAACAACCAGGACACCGCCTACGCGGGAGGCCGGCTGCTCGCCGTCGCCGACGGCTTCGGCCGTGCGGGCGCCTCCGCGAGTGCCGCCGCCGTCGACGCGTTCCGGCACCTCGAAACCGGCGGTGTCCCGGCGGGCGATCTCCTCAACGTCCTGGCGGACGCCGTCGAACGGGCCGAGCGGGCGGTACGGGGCGTCACCGCCACGGGTCCCGCGCCGGACGAAACCGGCACCACGCTCACCGCGATGCTCTGGACGGGCTCGCGGCTGGCCCTCGTCCACATCGGCGACTCCCGCGCCCATCTCCTGCGCGACGGCGAGTTGTTCCGGATCACGCACGACCACACCGTGGTGCAGGCGTTGATCGACGAGGGGCGCATCGGCCCGGAGGAGGCCGACTCCCACCCGCAGCGCTCACTGCTGATCCGGGCGCTGGGCCGGGGAACCGACGGCACCCCCGACATGCGCCTGCACGAAGCCCGCGCCGGGGACCGCTACCTGCTCTGCTCCGACGGCCTGTCCGCGGTGGTCGGCACCGAGGAGATGCGCCAGGTCCTCACCACGGTCGACGAACCGGAACCGGCCGTACGGGAACTCGTCTCACTGGCCAACCGCTCCGGCGGCCCCGACAACATCAGCTGCGTCGTCGCGGACGTCGTGGAGGCGCACCGGTAGGGGGCGAGCCGACGCTCCGCCTCCCGCCCCGGGCCCCATTCCCTGTCTCCGTTCCCTGTCTCCGTTCCCGGTCTCCCCCCGTGCTCCCGGAGTCCGTGTCGGCCGCACGGCGGGCGGCGTTCGAAGACAGGGATTACGGGACAGCCCTTAGGATCCGGCCCATGGCTATCGACCCCGGCTACACCTGCTCCTGCTGCGGTGAACACCACGCGGAACTCCCGATGGGGTACTCGACCATGGCGCCCGACGTCTGGGACGCGAGCCTGGAGAGCGATCCCGACAGCATGCTCTCCTCGGAACAGTGCGTCGTCAGGAACGAGCACTTCTTCATCAAGGGCCTGATCGAGATACCCGTCCTCGGCAGCGAGGAGCCCTTCTCCTGGGGTGTGTGGGTCTCGCTCAGCCGGACGAACTTCGCACGCGCCCTCGATGTGTGGGAGACCCCGGGGCGCGAGGCCGAGCAGCCCTACTTCGGCTGGCTGAGCACCGAGTTGGGGCTGTACTCGCCCCGCACGACCAGTCTCAAGACGAACGTGCACACCCGCCCCATCGGCCGACGCCCCGCCGTCGAGCTGGAACCCACCGACCACCCCCTCGCCATCGAACAGCGCACCGGCATCACACGCGACCGGGTGCGGGCGATCGCCGAAGCGGTGCTGCACGGCACGGACCTGAGCGGCTGATCGCCGAGCGCCCGCGCTCACGCACCCGGCGCTCAGCGTGCGCGCACTCGCTCACGCACTCACGCATTCACGCACTCACGCACTCACCGCACTCACCGCACTCACGCGTCTGAACGAGCGGTCCCCCGGCCGACTCCGGGGCTGCTCCGGGGCGACTCCGGGCCGGTTCCACGGCCGACTGCTCACCGGCTCCGTGCCCGGCGCTCCTCACCGGTCGATCCCCGAGCGCAGCTGCTCGAACGCGACCTCGGCGTCCGCGACCGCTTCCGGGTACGCCCGGTCCGCGCTCATGCCCGCGTCGATCCGCCGCCAGTTCTCCTCGGCCAGGACGCGGAGCACGGTGTTGATCTGGCCCGCGGCCAGCCGGTCCGGCATCCGGTCGCCGAGCGCGTGGGCGAGCACCGCCTCCGAACGCCTCTGGTAGCCGAACAGCCGCGCCACCAGCGACGGAGTCCCGTACAGCAGCCGCAGGTACACCAGTACCTGCGGCGCGTCGCACAGCCCGGTCACCGGGTCGCGCCGCTCCAGGCCGTCGAGGAAGTGGCGGCGCAGGGCATCCAGGGGGGATTCGTCGTCCGCGCGGGCGGCGACCACGCGGGCCGACTCGTCCTCGTGGTCGGCGAACCGGTGCAGCACCAGGTCCTCCTTGGTCGGGAAGTACCGGAACAGCGTCGGCTTGGAGATGTCCGCGGCCGCCGCCACCTCCGCGACCGAGACCTTGTCGAAACCCCGCTCCAGGAACAGCGCGATCGCGGTCTCCGAGACCGCCTGATACGTCAGCTGCTTCTTCCGCTCACGCAGGCTCATCGGCGCGTGCAGCGCATGGGAGGTCTGGGGCGTGTCCTCCGGGCGGCCCCGACGGCCCCCGTGCGCCGTGTGCGCCACTGCCCCGGGGCCGGGATTCTCTCCGCTCATGACCATGAAGGGTACGCCTCGGCCCCGAGCGGACTCGACGCCCGAGCCCGGCCACCGCGCGCACGTCGGACACCCCCTGCGGACCCGCCCGCGCGCACGGAGCGCCTCCGCCGCCGGGCGTCAGAACATGTCCGGGCACCACGCCCGCCGCGCCGCCCGGAACATCCCCTCCGCCGTCGCCACCGCCCCCGGTGTCCGTTCCTCGATACGGCCGAGGGCCGCCAGCCGGGCCGGGGACTCGTCGCCCAGGTAGAGCGTCCCCAACTCCCGTACGTCCAGGGCGATGTCGGCGTCCCGCGTGGTGGGGGCGCAGGTCGCGCCGGACGGGGAGGCGTCCAGGCGGTAACGGCCGCCGGCCAGGCCGGCCGCGTCGTGGATGTCCAGGATCAGCGTGCCGGGCACGGCGTAGGTGCGGGCCTCCAGGGCGCGTACGACGTCGAGGACGCGCACCCACAGCCAGTCCGCGTGGGTCACGACCCGGGCCGCGCGCGGGTCCGGGAGGAGGAGGGGAAGCAGGTCGTCGGGGGCGCGGTAGCCGGTACGGACCGTGGTGATCCAGTCGATCGAGCAGACGAAGTGCCACAGCGCGCGCTCCGCGGCCGGGGTGACGGCGATGTGCTCGACGACCGTGGCCCGGTTCAACGGCTGCTTGGCGTCGCTCCAGCGGTCGTCGGCGCGGTAGGCCATCAGGCCGTCGGGCTCGCCGTCCGCGTCCCGGTGGACCGCGTAGAAGGGTTCCGTCCAGGGCTCGGGACGGGGCCGGTTCTCGCCGGTGGTCAACTCCCACCAGCGCGCGTCGCGGTTGATGGCCCCGTGCCGACGGGCGCGCAGCCGGTCGTGGATCGCCGGGCCCAGCTTCCGTACCTCCGCGCCCGTCACCAGGTCGATCCGGCCGCCGTCCGCCGCGGAAGGGACGGGTCGGCGCAGGTCGAGGCCCGACCGGGACACGTCGATCTCCCACTCGGTGGTCCACGTCGCCGGGCCGAAGCCGTACCGCCCGTAGATCGGGTACTCGGCGGCGATCAGCGTGGCGACCACCTCGCCGCGTTCCTTCGCCGCCGTCAGGTCGTCGGCCACCATCCGGCCGAGCAGTCCGCGGCGGCGGTGCGTGGGCGAGACCGTGACGTTGGAGATGGCGTCGGCGCGCACCGCGGCACCGCCGACGGCGGTGAGTTCCTGTGCGAACGAGCGGAACGTGGCCACGCACCGCCCGTCGTCGAACACGCCTCGCGTGCGTGAGAGGTCGGTGTGCAGAAGGCGGTTGCCGATCTCCTGCTCCGTCACGGTCGGCGGGCGCAGGAAGCCGGTGTTCACGGACCGCAACCAGTCGGGGAAGTCGGACTCGTCGAGAGTTCGGAGATCAAGAGGCATGAGCCCACGCTAGGCATTCCGATCACGGACTGTCGCCGCGTTTTTCCCTCGGTGCCGGGACAAGGTCCGGTCGGCTCGGGTTCCCGTCCCGGCACCGCCCCTTACCCGGATATCGGACGCGGACATCCGTCCGGGCGTGTCCGTTCAGAACGCCGCGCGGATCTCGCCGACCTCGTCGCCGCCGCCCAGCAGCGGGGCGTGCCCGATCCGGTCGACCACCGGGGCGTCGACGCCGAGCAGCCCCAGCGACCGGGCCAGCACCGGGCCCAGCGCGCGCCCGGCACCGTCGTCGATCTTGAAGGCGAGCGCCCGGCCGTCCGGCAGCGCCACCGCCTGCACCGCCTCCGCGCCCATCTTGGAGAGCGTGCCCGGCACCTCCCGCATCAGCCAGGTGTCGGGGCGGCGCGTCCCGGCCACGTACTCGGGATGGGCACGCATCGCGTCCCCGACCCGGCGCTCGGCCGTCCCCGGCTCCGCCAGCACGAACGAACGGAACGCCCGGGCCAGCCCCACCAGACTGATCGCCATCAGCGGCGCCCCGCACCCGTCCGTGCCGACCGCCGCGACCGGCTCGCCCGCGACCTCCTCCACCACCTGGTGGACCAGGCGCTGGAGCGGGTGCGCGGGGTCGAGGTAGGAGGTCCGGTCCCAGCCGTTCAACGCGCACGCCGCAAGCATCGCCGTGTGCTTGCCCGAGCAGTTCATGGTGATCCGCTCACGGACGTTCCCGGCGGCGAGGTACGCCTCCGCCTCGGCCGGATCCAGCGGCAGGTCGGGCGGGGTCCGCAGGTCGCCGGGCGTCAGCCCGTGCTCGGCGAGCATGGTACGGACGAGATCGAGGTGGAAGCCCTCCCCCGAGTGGCTCGCGGCGGCCAGCGCCAGCCGCTCGCCGGACAGGTCGAGTCCGGCCCGCAGCACGGCAGCGGCCTGCATCGGCTTGTTGGCGGAACGCGGAAAGACGGGGGCCGCCGGATCGCCCAGGGCCCGTTCCACACTGCCGTCCGCGGCCAGCACGACCAGCGAGCCGCGATGGCCGCCCTCCACGAAGCCGGACCGTACGACCTCGGCCAGGACCGGATGGGCGTCCGGGCGGACGGGGGATATGCCGGACGGGGCGGCGGGGGCGGAGGAGACGGCGCTGGGGGTCATGGTGGCCTTCCGGGGACGGTGCGGATCCGCCCCCGGAAGGATCGCTTCAGGCGAGCAGATCGTCTACTTGTGCTTCTCCGTCACGGTACCTGCGGGCGATCTCGGCACCGCAATCGTCAGCCGTGCGTTGCAGCTGGTGGCGGCGCCGGGAGACCTGCTGCTCATAACGGACCAGGCGCCCCATCGCGGCGTGCAGCTCCTCGTCCGTACGGGCGTCGAGGTCGGAGAGTTCGACCTCGGCGAGCGTCTCGGCCGCCAGTTGGCGGTACTCGTCGCTGCGGGGCGTGGTGAGCGTGACGTGCCGGGCGGAGGAGCGGTGCCGGGACGGGGTATCGGCGAGGATCTCCGAGAGCCGGTCCACCACCGGCGCCTCCGGATCCAGCCGCCGGGCCAGCTCGGCCCGCAGGATGTCGATCCGCCCCTGGACCAGTCGCCGCACGTAGCTGAGGTCGGCCTCGTCGCGCTGCGAGTCGCGGCGCAGCGTGCGCAGCTCCGCCAGCCGCAGACCGCCCAGCTCGGGCCGCGGCCCGGCGGGCGGGGCGTCCACACCCGCGTGACCGGTCCGCTGTACGGGTGGGCGCATGGTGCTGGTGCCGCCGTCGCCGTCGCCATTGCCGTCGCACGTGAACGGCACGGCGCCGGAGGACCGCCCGGTTCCATAGGTGCTCATGCTTGTGTCCATCCCCTCGACCGGTGCGTCGGCACACCGCCTTGCGAGCATGGTGCCACTCCAGTGGCCCTGTGTGGGCGCTCTGTACCCGTTCAGCCCAAGGCGGGCTTGGCCAAGTTAGGTTGGTCCGTATGCGTGCAGTGATACAGCGGGTGGACGGCGCGAAGGTGACGGTGGCCGACGGCTCGGGCGCGTCGGACGGGCCCGAGGTGGTCGGCGAGATCGTCGGCGAGGGGCTGTGTGTGCTGGTGGGGGTCACCCACGGCGACACTCCGGAAAAGGCGGCCCAGCTCGCCCGCAAGCTCTGGTCGGTCCGCATTCTAGAGGGCGAGAAGTCCTGCTCGGATGTGAATGCACCGCTTCTGGTGATTTCGCAGTTCACCCTCTACGGGGACGCCAGGAAGGGCCGTCGGCCCACCTGGAACGCCGCCGCGCCGGGTGAGGTCGCCGAACCGCTGGTCGACGAGGTGGTGGCGCAGTTGCGGGCGCTAGGGGCGCATGTGGAGACGGGCCGGTTCGGGGCGGAGATGCGGGTCTCGCTCACGAACCACGGCCCGTTCACCGTCATCGTCGAGGTCTGATCCCGGTCCCGGCCGGGACCGACCGGGACGGACCGATCCCGACGCGGGCGCGTCGGGATGGCACGGCACGGGCCCGGCTGCGGGCGCGTCGGGATGGCACGGCACGGGCCCGGCAGCGGACGCGGGCCGGGCCCCCTCCGGCCCCGATACGAGCGCGTCCGTGGTGCGCCCCGGCCCCGAGACGAACGTGCCCAGGCGGGGGCGCCCGGTCGGTCGGTCCTACGGCTCCACGACGACTTCCTGCGCGGCGGCCGTGTCCCCCGCGAGCAGTTCCGCGTCCACCGCGACGTTCCGCTTGACCAGGGCGAGCGCGATCGGCCCCAGCTCGTGGTGGCGGGCGGACGTGGTGATGAAGCCCAGCTGCCGGCTCTCGGGGCCGTCCGCGGCGAGCCGCACGGGGGTGCCGTGTCCGGGCAGGACGACCTCGCTGCCGTCGAGATGCAGGAAGACCAGCCGGCGCGGCGGCCTGCCCAGGTTCTGCACCCGGGCCACGGTCTCCTGCCCCCGGTAGCAGCCCTTCTGGAGGTGGACGGCGGTACCGATCCAGCCCACCTCGTGGGGAATGGTGCGGTGGTCGGTCTCGAAGCCGAGACGCGGGCGGTGCGCCTCGACGCGGAGCGCCTCGTACGCCAGGATCCCGGCGAGCGGGCCGTGCGCGGCCGCGTACTCCTCCAGGTCGGCGCGGGGCAGGAACACGTCCCGGCCGTACGCCGTCTCCCGTACCGTCACGCCGTCCGGGACCTCGGCGATGGAACCGGCGGGCAGGTGCACCACGGCGAAGTCCTCGGTGCGGTCGGCGACTTCGACCCGGTAGAAGAACTTCATGGACTCCAGGTAGGCGACGAGTCCGTCCTGCGTGCCCGGCTCGGCGTGCATCCACACCGTCTCGCCGTCGTCGACGAGGTAGAGGGCGTGCTCGACGTGCCCGTTCGAGGTGAGGATCAGCGCGTCGGTGGCCTGTCCCGGGGCGAGTTCGCTGACGTGCTGGGTGACCAGTAGATGCAGCCAGGCCAGCCGGTCGCCGCCGCTGACGGTGACGACGGCACGGTGCGAGAGGTCGACGAGACCGGAACCGTCGGCAAGGGCGCGCTGCTCGCGGAACAGGTCGCCGTAGTGCGCGGCGACGCCTTCGTCGCGGCCTTCGGCGGGGACGGCGCCGGGCAGGGACAGCAGGGGGCTCTTCATGCGACCAGCGTACGACGCGGTCCCAGGGGCCCGGCGGCGGGCGTCGTCACCTTCCGACGCCCCCTTCGGCGTCACGCTCCGGCGCCGTGACCTTCCGGCGCCACCGTCGACGCCGCTTTCGCCGACGCTTCTTCCGCCGTCGCCCGCGCCGTGCACTCGGCGCATCGGCCGAAGATCGCGAAGTGCTTCATATCGGTCTCGAAACCGAAGCCGTCCTGGAGCTT
Organism: Streptomyces sp. NPDC001750; assembly: GCF_042892615.1. NCBI lineage: Bacteria > Bacillati > Actinomycetota > Actinomycetes > Kitasatosporales > Streptomycetaceae > Streptomyces > Streptomyces sp. NPDC001750. The sequence continues at coordinate 100,034 of NZ_JBIAUE010000019.1, forward strand.
CGCGGTGAACTCGGCGACCACCTCGACGTCGGCCTCGATGACGTCCGTGCAGTCGCGGCAGACCAGATGGATGTGGTGGTGGCGGTCGGCCAGATGGTACGTCGGCGCCCCGTGCCCCAGGTGGGCATGACTGACCAGGCCCAGTTCCTCAAGGAGTTCGAGCGTCCGGTAGACGGTGGAGATGTTCACCCCCGACGCGGTCCTGCGCACCTCGCAGAGGATGTCGTCGGGCGTCGCGTGCTCGAGTGTGTCGACGGCTTCCAGGACAAGCTGCCGCTGCGGCGTCAGCCGGTAGCCGCGCTTCCGGAGATCGGTCTTCCAGTCGGTGCTCACCACACGCTCAGTGTAGGTCCGGGCGGACCGCCGCCCGCGGCCGAAGACGAAAGGGCCGTGCGGCAGGGCTGGAGGACCGGTTGGAATGCGGGTCGGGTGGCGGCCGGCTGCTCGAAGCGGCCCGTTCGCGGCGGTCTGCCCGAGGCAGTGCACCGCCGCCCGCGATGCCTGCGGCCCGCTCGCGCCCGCTCGGAGCCTGCTCGAAGCGGTCTCCTCGAAGCGGTCTACTTGAAGAACGCGATGCCGTCGTCCGGCAGGTCGCCGAGGCTCTTCGCCATCGCCTCGACCTCTTCGGGGGTGACGACCTTCTTCAGATGGGCCGACATGTACGGGCGCAGCTCGACCTCGGGGGTGGCCTTCTCGCCGACCCACATCAGGTCGCTCTTGACGTAGCCGTAGAGACGCTTGCCACCGCTGTACGGGCCGGAGGCTGCAGTACGCGCCACCGCGTCGGTGGCCAGGTCGATCTGCGGCTTCTGGTCGGCCAGCTCGCCGTACCAGATCTCGACGACGCCCTGGTCGCGCACCATCACGACCTCGACCTTGCGGTCCTTGTCGATGCGCCAGTAGCCGGTCTCGGACTCCAGCGGCCTGACCTTGTTGCCATCGGAGTCGAGCACCCAGGTGTGCGAGACGTACTCCAGGAAGTCCCGGCCGTCGTGCCGGAAGGAGACCTCCTGGCCGAAGTTGCACTTCTCGGCGCCGGGGAAGTCGGAGACACCCGCGCCCGCCCAGTTGCCGAGGAGGAAGGCCAGCGGGACGAGGTCCGGGTGGAGGTCGGACGGGATCTCGATCATGAGTGGCTCAGACGATCTGTGAGGAAGGCGGGGGTGCTGGATTCCGGACGTGGCACACGCGGGTGCGGGGGTCACGGCCGCCCAGCGGGGATACCCGCACCGGGGGACGGAGGGAGGAGGGGCGGCGGTGGGCCGCTGCGGTCAGCGCTGGCCCTGGTAGAGCTTCTTCACGGTCACGCCCGCGAAGGCGAGGGTGCCGATGCAGACCAGGACCAGCAGGGCGGTGAAGAATGCCTCGAGCACGGGAACTCCTTGGGACGGGCGGTGTGGCAGCGGTACGGCGCCGGGCCCCAGCCTAATGGGTTGGGCCCCGGCACGTCGGTTCGGGGCTTGCGGGCCCGGCCGCGCACGGACGCACGGTTCGCGGTGAGCACCGCGGGACCGCGAGGTGCGGGCCCGCGCACGGGGACCGGCCGACGATTACAGTTCGAGCCATGTCGAAGAAGCTCGTGATCAAGGTGACTGCCGGTGCCGACGCGGCCGAGCGCTGCTCGCAGGCGTTCACGGTGGCCGCGGTCGCCGTCGCCAGCGGAGTGGAGGTCTCGCTCTGGCTGACCGGTGAATCCTCGTGGTTCGCCCTGCCGGGGCGCGCCGCCGAGTTCGAACTGCCGCACGCCGCGCCGCTGCCGGACCTGATCGAGTCGATCCAGGCGGGCGGGCGGATCACCCTGTGCACGCAGTGCGCGGCCCGCCGCGACATCACCGAACAGGACGTCCTGGAAGGCGTACGGATCGCGGGGGCCCAGGTCTTCGTCGGCGAGATCATGGCCGACGGCGTGCAGGCCCTCGTCTACTGACACACCCCGGCACTCGCACGCGCACCCCCGACGCCCCGTCCACGCCCCGCACGCACACGGTCATCGCCGGGCGGTGACGTTCAGTGGCGTTTCTTGCCGTCGAGCTCGTCCCACCACTCGTCGGACTGCGGATCGCCGGACGGATCGTCCCACCAGCGGTCCTCCGGCCCCCGCCGATTGGCGATCATGGCCGCGACGGGCGGAATGACCATCGCCACGAAGCACATCACTATCGCGGCGGGCATCGACCACAGCCTCACGAAGGCCCAGGCCGAGACGAAGAGGACGATGCAGCCGCCCATCATCAGGAAATAGCCACGCCGGCGTCGGGCGTACATGCTTCAAGCGTAGGTCGGTTTCCGCCGGTGCGGACAGCCCGTGCGCACACGCGGGATCCCGTCCGCACGAACACCTGAACACGCGATCGTGCGGACGTGCTCGTCGTGCCCATGGATGCGTGCCGCCGGTGCCGACAGGTTCGTGCGGACGGCGCGAAGGGCCGTACCCGCGCCAGAAGCGTCCAACCCCTGGGGTACGGCCCTTCGGCCCGTGCGAGGCGGCCTGCTCGGCCGCGCTCGTTTCGTTCCGTACGGCCCGGCCGAGCAGGCCGCCCGTACGGCGGTCAGACGGCGGTCAGACGGCGGTCAGACGGCGATGGCGACCTCGGAGAGGCCACCCGTCCGCGCCACGACCGTACGGTCGGCGCTGCCGCCCGGCACCAGGGCGCGCACCGTCCACGTGCCCTCGGCCGCGTAGAAGCGGAACTGCCCGGTCGCCGAGGTCGGAACCTCCGCGGTGAACTCGCCGGTCGAGTCCAGCAGGCGCACGTAGCCCGCGACGGGCTCGCCGTCACGCGTCACGCTGCCCTGGATGGTCGTCTCACCGGGCTTGATGGTCGAGGCGTCGGGGCCGCCGGCCTGTGCTCCACACATGGTGTCCTGTCCTTCTGGGTCGGGGTCGTACTGATCCGGGTCGTGCGGAGTCGCGGGGCTACTTGGCGGCGCCGAGCTCGATCGGCACACCCACCAGGGAGCCGTACTCGGTCCACGAACCGTCGTAGTTCTTGACGTTCTCCTGGCCGAGGAGCTCGTGCAGCACGAACCAGGTGAGCGCGGAACGCTCGCCGATGCGGCAGTAGGCGATGGTGTCCTTCGACAGGTCGACCTGCTCGGCCTCGTAGAGGGCCCTCAGCTCCTCGTCCGACTTGAAGGTGCCGTCGTCGTTGGCGTTCTTCGACCACGGGATGTTGCGGGCCGTCGGCACGTGGCCGGGGCGCTGCGACTGCTCCTGCGGGAGGTGCGCCGGGGCGAGCAGCTTGCCGCTGAACTCGTCGGGAGAACGCACGTCGACCAGGTTCGGGCCGCCGATCGCCTGCACGACGTCGTCGCGGTAGGCGCGGATCGACTGGTCCTGCGGCTTGGCCTTGTACTCGGTGGCCGGGCGGGACGGGACCTGGTCGCCGTCGACGAGGTCGCGGGAGTCCAGCTCCCACTTCTTGCGGCCGCCGTCGAGCAGGCGGACGTCCTGGTGACCGTAGAGCTTGAAGTACCAGAACGCGTAGGACGCGAACCAGTTGTTGTTGCCGCCGTACAGGACGACGGTGGTGTCGTTGGCGATGCCCTTCTCGGACAGCAGCTTCTCGAAGCCGGCCTGGTCGATGAAGTCACGGCGCACCGGGTCCTGGAGGTCCTTCGTCCAGTCGATCCGGATCGCGTTCTTGATGTGGTTCTTCTCGTACGCCGAGGTGTCCTCGTCGACCTCGACGAGAGCGACCTGCGGGTCGTCGAGGTGGGCCTCGACCCAGTCGGCGTCTACCAGGACGTCGCTGCGGCTCATTCTTTTCTCCTCCGGGGCAGTCTGCGGCGAGATGATGCGAGACGGTGCGTGTATGCGGGTGTACGGCGGGCGCGGGCCCGTGGCACACGTGCGAAGACAGCGGGATGGGGCTGGGCCCTGAAAACCGGTCGAAGGGCCGGAGAGGACGCGGGGTGCCGGAGGCTCCCGCTCAGACAGCGCGACAGAGCATGGCGGCGACGCGGCACAGGTCCACTGCCCGCCGCTTCGTGAGATCCGCCCGTCCCCACTGAGGGAGACCGCCAATAGCGCACTGCATGGGACCGATCGTAGGGACGCGCGGACGGCCATGTCACCGTTGTGTCGCATGATGAGACACGATCATCCACGATTCGGGATGCGAAAGGGCCCCCGACACTCCCCGCCCCGCTCCCCGACGGCCGACGCCCGCCACCCATCTGCGGAGCGGACACCGTCGTCTCAGCATGTGACCTGCGGGGCAGTGGCGGCGGCCGGAGCCCCGGCCCGGTCCGTTCCCGGCCGGGACTCGCCCGGATCCACCGGGACTCACCCGGGCCCACCGGGCCAGAGGGACTCGTCCGGGCCCGCCGCCGATCAGCCGGGCCCGAAGGGACGCGTCCGACCCGCCCGGTCCCACCGGCTCCGGCGGAACCCGCCCGGATTCAGCCGGCGAGCTTCACGTTCGTACCCGCCACCATGACCTCCACACCCTCGTCGGTCACCTGGATCTTCCGGAGCTCCAGACCGCTGGGCAGGCCGCCGACCTGCCGCTCGAAGTCGGTCTTCCGGCGCACCAGGTCCTCCAGCCCGGGGATTCCCCCGCCCGGCACCTTGTCCGCACGCACCCTGAGGGTCTGGCCGTCGACGAGGGTGACGGTGGAGAGCACGCTGCGCGAGAACGGGCGGCCGAGAACGTCGACGGTGCCGGTGACCTTCACCTTGCCGTTGCCGCCGTACTCGACGGCGACCCCGTCACCGGCGGTACTGGTCAGGTCGTCGTAGGAGATGACGGCCTTGCCGTCGGCGTCGGCGGCGGTGACACCGGAGAAGCCCTCCGTCAGTTTCACGTCGTGCAGCGCGGCACTCATCCGGCTGACCCGTATCCTGCGGCCGTTGCTGTCGGTCTGGATGCCGGTGATCTCGACATCGACCTCGTCGAACTGCGAGGCGAGGGCCTGGGTCAGGAACGGGAACCCGTTGATGGAGACGTCCGCGGACTCGACCGTCGCCCCGGGGATCCGGATCCGGTCCTCGGCCTCCGACTCTGCGAAGTACAGCAGCGTCCGGTCGAGGACGACGAAGATCCCGCCCAGCACCAGCACTATGACCAGCAATCCCCGCAGCGCCCGCATGACCGCTCATTCCCCCCTGCGTCCGGATCGACGGCGCCCGCGCTCCCCCGTGCGCACAGACCGTCCCGAATGATCGACGAGCGGGCACCCCCATCGGTTCCCCGGGGAGGTGCCCGCTCGTCGGAAGGCGGCGCCGATCGGCGCGGTGCCGGTGCCGGTGCGGGCACGCATTACGCGTTACGCGAGCATGCGGCCGATCAGGTAGACGGCGGGGGCTGCGGCGGTGAGCGGCAGCGCCACACCGGCCGTCATGTGGACGAACCGCGAGGGGTAGTCGTAGCTCGCCGCCCGCAGCCCGATCAGCGCGCATCCGCCCGCCGCCAGGCCGAGCAGCGCGCCGTGCGTGCCACCGGGACCGGCGAGCGCCCCGGCCGCCGCACCGGCACCCGCGCCCGCCAGCAGCGCCACCGCGACCGAGGCCGGCCCGGGCAGCGGGAGCGCGCGGACGAGCACGGCGGCCGCGACGGCCACCGTGCCGGCCGTCACCGCGTCCGGGACCGCCGCGAGGTGCCCCGCCGCCAGCACCGTCAGGGCGGCCGAGGCGGTGGTGGCCATCAGCCCGTACATCCGCTCGTCCGCGTCCGCGTGGCTGCGCAGCTGGAGGACCACGGTGAGCAGCACCCACACGCCGAGGGTGCCGAGAACGGCCGCCGGGGCGTTCTCGCGGCCCGCGGCGAGCAGGGCGACGTCGGCGACGATCCCGCCCGCGAACGCGAGCGCGATGCCCTGGCGCGCGGGCCACATGCCGTTCAGCCGGAACCATCCGGCCGCGGTCACGGCCTGCAGCAGGACCAGCGGTACGAGCAGGGCGTACGACCCGATCGCCGCGCCGAGGGCGAGCAGCAGCGCGAGCACGGCGGTGAGCCCCGCGGGCTGGATGCCCGGCGGGATGATCGGCGAGCGGCCCTCGGCGCGGGCGCGCTGGGCGTCGGTGACGCGGCTGTTGCCCAGGGTGCTGGGAGTGCCGTACCCGGAGGTGTCGAGTCCGGACGTGGTCGTGGCCGCGGAGCCGGTGGCGGCCGGCCCGTCGCCGTGCGCGGCTCCGGACACGGGCGCCGGGGCGACAGGCGCCTCGGGGGGCAGCGGGTGGGAGCCGGTGGCGCCCTGCGGCCCCGCCGAGTACGCGGAGTACGGCGGGAGATAGGCGGTCTCGGCGGCGGACGGCACGGACTCCCGCGCGGAGGTTTCCGGCTGGGCGGGCCCGTTGGGGCTGGTGGGCCCGGCAGGACCGGTGGTACCGGAATGACCAGCGGAGCCAGTGGGGCCGGTGGAGCTGGAAGGACCCTCGGGGGCAAAAGGCCCAGTGGACCCGGTGGGGCGGATGGCCGGCTGGTACTGGGTGTCCCAGGTCTGGCCCTCCCAGGTCTGCGTGACCGCGGGGTCGTACGGGACGTGCGGGTCCTGCGGACCGGGGGCCGGTGCGGCGAAGGGGACGGGCTCCTGCGTGTGCCCGGCCGCCGGTCCGGGCGTGTGCCCGGCCCCGGTCGGCCACGCGGCGCCGACGTGCGTCCCGGGGACCTGGCCCTGGTCGTACGGGGCGGCACCGTGGCCGGGCACCGGGGCGCCGTGGGACTGGTCCCCGTAGGGCCGGCCTCCGTAGGACTCGTTCGCCTGGGGCTGGTGGTTTGCCTGCGGCGGGAGCTGGGGCTGCGACTGCGGCTGGAGCCGGGGGTGCGGCTGGGCCACGCCTCCGTGGAGCTGGCCTCCGTAGGACTGACCGCCGTAGGGCCGGTCGTCGTAGGACTGACCGCCGTGGGGCTGGGGGGTCTGGCCGCCATCTGGCTGGGGTGCGTGGGCCCCGCCCCCGTAGACCTGGCCCCCGTACGGCTGGTCCCCGTACGACGGGCTCCCGTACGGCTGACCAGCATGCGGCTGGTCCCCGTACGGGCGGCCACCGTGCGCCTGGGGCGGGTACGGCTGCGCACCGGTGGACCCGTCGCCGTACGCGTACGGGTCCTGGGGCCGCGCGGCGTGCGGGGGCTGCTGCGGCTGCTGCCCGCCCGACGGCCCGTCGTACCCGTGCCCGTAACCCTGGTCCGGGGCCGGCCCGTACGGGTACTGCTGATCGTTGCTGCTCATGTTCTGGGGTTCACCCTCCTGCGAACGGTGGGAGCACCTCGACCGTGCCGCCCTCGGCAAGGCGTACGGTCTCATGACTCCGGCTCCCCACCGGTTCACCGTCGACGAGGAACGAGCACCTTCGCAGCACTCGGGTGAGCTCGCCGGGGTGCCGCTCGCGCACCGCGTCGAGGGCCTCGGCCAGGGTCGCGGCCGTGTACGGCTCCTCCGCGGTCCCGGCGGCGGCCTTGGCGGCGGCCCAGTAGCGGATCGTTCCCGCTGGCATGACGGCGGCTCCTCTCGTATCGCGTCAGCTGCCCATCATCGAGCACGCCGCCGTGGTCCAGTCACCGATCCGGGTGAGCAGGCTCTCGTCGGCGGCGTTCTCCGCGTGCCCCATGCCGGGTTCCAGCCACAGCTCGGCCCCGTCGCCCGCCGCCCCGGCGAGCATCCGGGGGTGGTCCAGCGGGAAGTACGGGTCCCGGTCGCCGTGCACGATCAGCAGCGGAACGGGGGCGATCAGTCCGGCGGCCTCGACCGGCGAGAGCGGTACCGGGTCCCAGTCGTCCCGGTCGATGCGGGTACCGAAGCCGTAGCGGCCGACCAGCCGGCCGGTGGGCCGGGTGACCAGCCAGTGCAGGCGGCGCATGGGAGCGGTGCCCCGGTAGTACCAGCGGGCGGGGGCGCTCACCGCCACCACGGCGTCCGCACGGGCCTCCGGATCCCCGAGAACCTCCGCGGGGACCTCCGTCCCCCCGGCCTCCCGGCCCGCCGCGTACAGCGCCCCGTGCCGCAGCACCACGGAACCGCCCATGGAGAACCCGACGGTCACCACCCGCCGGTGTCCCAGCGCCCGGGCCCACCGCACCGCGGCCGCCAGGTCCAGCACCTCGCGGTCCCCCACCGTCGACCGGCCACCGGACCCGCCGTGCCCCCGGAACGAGAACGTGACCACGGCCGCGTGCCGGCCCAGCACCCGGGCGGCACGCCGTACCGCGGGCCGGTCCAGTGAACCGGTGAAACCGTGGGCGATCACGATCGCCGTACCGACCGCGACACCGGCGGTGCCCGAGCCGTAGCCGTGGCCGTTCGTGAGGCCGCCGCCGTCCGTGACGCAGCCGCCTTCCGCGGCACCGCCGTGCCCGTCCACGACGCTCTCGTGTCCGTCCGTGACGCCGTCGCCCGCAGTACCGTCGAAGGATGATCCGGCGACGGTCCGTCCCGCCATCGCGCGCGGCTCGTACAGCGCCTCGATACGGACGCCGTCATCGGTCAGCAGCGAGGCACGCGAGGAACCGTCCGTACCACCGGACGGACCACCGGGCGTGAGCAAGGGAACAGGGGAACTCCGAAATCGTCCCTCGGGCGCAGAACTCATGTGGGCTATTCTGCTGGGAAGAGGATCCGGGCAGAGAAGCCCCCGGGTCCTTTTGCGCTTTCCAGGCGTTGTTACGGCGACGTTTCCACAAGCTCAGCGGCTCGGGGACGCGGGGCCGTACCCGCGTAACCGTGCAACCGTGCAAAGGGCCGCGCGAAAACGAACGAAGAAGTGCCGCATACTCCCCCGGGCCCGTCCCGGGAGTGCCCCTCTCGCAGGGAACGAGGAGGACCGACGTAATGGGCGAGCGAACCGTGCACCATCATCGACCGACGAACCGGGCAGGTGGGTGGCGATGAGTTCACTGCTGCTCCTGACGAACGCGCTTCAACCGTCGACGGAGGTGCTTCCCGCCCTCGGTCTCCTGCTGCACAGCGTGCGGGTGGCGCCCGCGGAGGGCCCCGCGCTCGTCGACACCCCCGGTGCCGACGTCATCCTGGTCGACGGCCGCCGCGATCTTCCGCAGGTGCGGTCGCTGTGCCAGCTGCTGCGGTCCACGGGGCCGGGCTGCCCGCTGGTCCTCGTCGTGACGGAGGGCGGTCTCGCGGCCGTCACCGCCGACTGGGGCATCGACGACGTACTGCTGGACACGGCCGGTCCCGCCGAGGTCGAGGCCCGACTGCGGCTGGCCACCGGCCGTCGGCAGATGGCCGGCGACGACTCCCCGATGGAGATCCGCAACGGCGACCTGTCGGTCGACGAGGCGACGTACAGCGCGAAGCTGAAGGGCCGGGTCCTCGACCTGACCTTCAAGGAATTCGAACTGCTCAAATATCTGGCCCAGCACCCCGGCCGTGTGTTCACCCGCGCCCAGCTCCTCCAGGAGGTCTGGGGCTACGACTACTTCGGCGGCACCCGTACGGTCGACGTCCACGTACGGCGGCTGCGCGCCAAGCTGGGCCCCGAGCACGAGTCGCTGATCGGCACCGTCCGCAACGTCGGCTACCGCTTCGTCGTCCCGGAGAAGGTGGAGCGCGCCGCGGAGGAGGCCAAGGCACAGGCCGCGGCTCCCGCCGGGACCCGGGCCGCGGCGGAGGTCAGGACACCGGCCGCGACCGGCTCCGCGCCCCGTTCGGAGCAGCCGACGAGGGCCGGTGCCTCGGAATGAGCCGAGGTACGGCCTGCCTTCCGGAGGGTCGATCCGCGTAGACTGCCGCGCGTGGCCAAGGTGACGCGGGACGATGTGGCGAGACTGGCGGGTACGTCGACCGCGGTGGTCAGCTATGTCATCAACAACGGACCGAGGCCGGTCGCCCCGGCCACGCGCGAGCGGGTGCTCGCCGCGATCAAGGAGCTGGGCTACCGGCCCGACCGGGTCGCCCAGGCAATGGCCTCGCGGCGGACCGACCTCATAGGGATGATCGTGCCGGACGCCCGGCAGCCGTTCTTCGCGGAAATGGCGCACGCGGTCGAACAGGCCGCCGCCGAGCGCGGGAAAATGGTGCTGGTCGGCAATTCCGACTACCGCGACGAGCGCGAGGTGCATTATCTCCGCGCGTTCCTCGGAATGCGGGTCTCGGGGCTGATCCTGGTCAGCCAGGGCCCCAGCGAACGGGCGGCGGCCGAGATCGAGGCGTGGGACGCGCGGGTGGTGCTGCTGCACGAACGCCCGGAGGCGATCGAGGACGTCGCGGTCGTCACGGACGACGTCGGCGGTGCCCAGCTCGCCACCCGCCACCTGCTGGAGCACGGCAACGAGTACGTGGCGTGCTTCGGCGGCGTGGAGTCGACCCCGGTGGTCGGTGACCCGGTCGCCGACCACATCGAGGGCTGGCGCCGCGCGATGCAGGAGTCGGGCCGCTCGACGGAGGGCCGCCTCTTCCAGGCCCCGTACAACCGTTACGACGCCTATCAGGTGGCGCTGAAGCTGCTCGCGGGCCCGGACAGGCCGCCCGCGATCTTCTGCTCGACGGACGACCAGGCCATCGGCGTGCTGCGGGCCGCGCGCGAACTGCGGATCGACGTGCCCGGGGAGCTCGCGGTCGCGGGCTTCGACGACGTGAAGGAGGCCGGGCTCACCGACCCGCCGCTGACCACGGTCCACTCGGACCGCCCGGCGATGGCGCGGGCCGCCGTGGACCTGGTGCTCGACGACTCGTTGCGGGTGTCGGGGTCGCGGCGGGAACGGCTGAAGCAGTTCCCCTCGGCACTGGTGGTCCGGCGCTCGTGCGGCTGCGGGGAGCCCGGCACCGCGGTGTGACGGTACCGTCGGCGCGCGGACCCCGGACCGTCCGTCGGGGCCCGGGACGCGCCGGATGCACCGGGCGCAGCCCGGGGGTGTCGGCCGCGGCCCTTTCGGCTTTACGACCTCGTTCACGATTGTCAGCGGCGTCGCGGTGTCTGGGACCTCCGCCTCCGGCGTTGTCGTCAGTCACCGACGCTCCTTCCCCGAGCTCTCAGCTGCTTTCGAGCAGGGGAGACCCCATCCGACTCCCTCCTCCGCCTTGGATTCGAAGGCCCCAGACGCCGCTCCTTCCCCCACTGCCAATCGTGGACGAGGTCGTTATATCGGGCATACGAGGTTCTGCCGGGCTTCTCAGGGCGCGCTCAGGCTGCTCTCATGTTCGGCCCCGACGCTTTAGGACATGACAGAGAGCCAGCGCCCGAGCGGCGAGTACCCGATGTACCCCTCGTACGGCGACGGTGACGCGTCGTACCCGCCACCGCCGTCCTACTCCCCCGCGCCCCCCGCCGAGCCGGCCGAGCCCCGGCGCCGGGCCAGGCGTCCGGTGGCCCTCCTCGCGGCCGTGGCGATCGTGGCGGCGGCCGTGGGCGGTGGCACCGCCACCGCCATCGGACAGCTGACCCGGAACGACGCGACCGGCACCGGCGCCGGAAGCGTCATCCCCGGCACCACGGTCTCGCAGAGCAGCAAGGGCACCGTCACCGGTGTCGCCAAGGCCGTCTCACCGATGATCGTCGAGATCAACGCGACCTCGAACGCGGGCCAGTCCACCGGCTCCGGGGTGGTCATCACGTCCGACGGCGAGGTCGTCACGAACAACCACGTCATCTCCGGCGCCTCGTCGATCAAGGTGACGCTCAGCACCGGCCGCTCGTACACCGCGCATGTCGTCGGCACCGACCCCGACAAGGACCTCGCTCTCCTCAAGCTCCAGGGCGCGAGCGGCCTCAAGACGGCCACGCTGGGCGACTCCTCGACGGTCGCGGTCGGCGACCAGGTCGTCGCGATCGGCTCTCCGGAGGGCCTCACCGGCACCGTCACCAGCGGCATCGTCTCCGCGCTCGACCGCGATGTCACGGTCGCCAAGGACGACGGCGGCGGCAGCGGCCAGGACCAGGGCTGGAGCGGGCCGGGCGGCGGGCAGTGGCCGTTCGAGTTCGGCGGCCGGCAGTTCAACGGGGACACCGGCGACTCCACCACCACGTACAAGGCCATCCAGACCGACGCCTCGCTCAACCCCGGCAACTCCGGCGGCGCGCTCATCAACATGAACGGCGAGATCATCGGCATCAACTCCGCGATGTACTCAGCGAGTTCGACAGGCGGATCGAGCAGCGCCGACGCGGGCAGCGTGGGCCTCGGCTTCGCCATCCCGGTGAACACGCTCAAGGCCGACCTCGCCACCCTGCGGGCCGGCAACGGTTCCTGAGGAGACAGCCATGCAACACCCCACCCACACCCTCACCGGCCCGGCCGACCTGGCCCTGCCGCTCGCTCTCGTCACAGAGCTTGCCGCGGATTCCATCGAGGGTTCCGCCGCGGATTACGCCGCCGAGCCGGACGCGCACCGGGCCTCCGGGCCCCGGCGCGCCCCGGAGGTCCGTTCCGCCGCGGGCCGCAGGAGCCGGGCCGCGCGACGACGCGCCAAGGCCGTGCGAGGCTGAGAGGAGCCAGGACCGCACGGAACGAAAAGAGGACAACGAGCGATGAGCCCCGCCGAGGACGATCCGCAGCGCATCCTGGTCGTCGACGACGAGCCCGCCGTACGCGAAGCGCTGCAACGCAGCCTCGCGTTCGAGGGGTACGGCACCGAGGTCGCCGTCGACGGTGTCGACGCCCTCGCCAGGGCCGAGTCGTACGCCCCCGACCTCATCGTCCTCGACATCCAGATGCCCCGGATGGACGGCCTGACGGCGGCCCGCAGGCTCCGTTCCGCCGGGACCACCACCCCCATCCTGATGCTCACCGCCCGCGACACCGTCGGCGACCGGGTCACCGGCCTCGACGCGGGTGCCGACGACTACCTGGTCAAGCCCTTCGAGCTGGACGAGCTCCTCGCCCGCATCCGGGCCCTGCTGCGCCGCAGCTCGTACGCCACCGCGGCGACCGGCGGCGGCACCGACGAGAACGTGCTGGCCTTCGCCGACCTGCGGATGGACCTCGCCACCCGCGAGGTCACCCGGGGCACCCGCCGGGTCGAGCTGACCCGCACCGAGTTCACCCTGCTGGAGATGTTCCTCGCGCATCCGCGCCAGGTGCTCACCCGCGAGCAGATCCTCAAGGCGGTGTGGGGTTTCGACTTCGAACCCAGCTCCAACTCCCTGGACGTGTACGTGATGTACCTGCGCCGCAAGACCGAGGCGGGCGGCGAACCGCGGCTCGTGCACACGGTGCGGGGGGTCGGTTACGCGCTCCGCACCGGCGGCGGTGACGGATGACCGGGGCGCCGACGGGCGGGACACTGGCGGGCGGGTCGCCGACGGCCGGGGCACGGACGACCGGGGCACGGACAGCCGGGTTCCTGCGCCGGCTCCGCACCCGGCCACTGCGCACCCGGCTCGCGCTGCTGGTGGCGACGGCGGTCGCGTTCGCGGTGGCGGCGGTGGCGGCGGCGTGCTGGTTCGTGACCCGGGAGCAGCTGGAGAACCAGCTGGACTCCTCGTTGCGCAGCTCCGAGATCGACACGAGGTATCTGTCGGACCTGTACGCGTACTGCCGGGGCACGACCCCGCTGCCGCCCCGGCCGTTCACCGGGAAGTACACCGTCCAGCTCATCGACTCCCAGGGCACGGTGTGCAACGCCCCCGACGTGTCCCCGCTCCCGGTGACCCGGGCGGACATGGCGGTCGTCGACCAGGACCGGGCCGACGCCCTGCACTCGGCCACGGCCGCGAACGGCACAAGGATGCGGGTCTACACCCACCCGCTGGTGCAGATCACCCAGATCCCGGGCGGGGCGACGGGCCGCATCGCGGTGTCCGTCGCGCGCCCGATGAGCGAGATCAACGACCCGCTGTCCACCCTGGCGTGGGTGCTGCTGGTCGTCTCCGGCATCGGCGTCTTCGGCGCGGGGGCGGCCGGTCTCTGGGTCGCCCGCACCGGGCTGCGGCCCGTGGACGAACTCACCGAGGCGGTCGAGCACGTCGCCCGCACCGAGGACCTCACCGTCCGCATCCCGGCGGAGGGCGAGGACGAGATCGCGCGGCTGTCCCGCTCGTTCAACTCCATGACCGCCTCCCTGGCCAGTTCGCGGGACCGCCAGGCACAGCTGATCGCGGACGCCGGGCACGAGCTGCGGACCCCGCTGACCTCGCTGCGTACCAACATCGAACTCCTCGCCCGCAGCGACGAGACCGGCCGGGCCATCCCGCCGGACGACCGCAAGGCGCTGATGACGTCGGTGAAGGCGCAGATGAAGGAGCTGGCGTCGCTCATCGGCGACCTCCAGGAACTGGCCCGCCCCGACGCGGCGACACCCGGCCCGCTCCAGGTCGTCGCCCTGCACGACATCGCGGACACGGCCCTGGAACGCGCCCGGCTGCGCGGCCCCGAGCTGACCATCCGGGCCGACCTGACCCCGTGGTACGTCCGGGCCGAACCGGCCGCGCTGGAGCGCGCGGTGGTCAACGTCCTGGACAACGCGGTCAAGTTCAGCCCGCCGCGCGGCACGATCGAGGTCGCCCTGCGGGACGGCGAACTGACGGTACGGGACCACGGCCCCGGCATCCCCGCCGAGGAGCTGCCGCACGTCTTCGAACGCTTCTGGCGCTCCCCGTCCGCCCGCCAGCTCCCCGGCTCCGGCCTCGGCCTGTCCATCGTCGCCCGCACGATCCAGCAGGCGGGCGGAACAGTCTCCCTGCGCCCGGCGCCGGACGAGGACGAAGGAAGCGGCACGATCGCGTCGATCCGACTGCCAGGAGCCCCGCAACCGCCGCCGGGGCAGTGAACGGGGGCGGGGGCCGGCTCACCCGCACGGACCGGAACGGCGTGCGGTCGCCCCGGGACCGCTCGGGGAACCGCACGCCGAAAATCGGACCCTGACAGGAGCAGGCCCCGGAACCCCGCCGCGGAAGGGCCTCGTCTTCCTCGGCGTGATCCCTCCCCGCTTCCTCCCTCCGACCCGGTCCGCGGCATCGGACACCCACGCCCCCACCGCACTACCCCCGCCGACGACGCCGCCGACCGCCGCACCCCGACCGCTCCAGCCCTGTATAGGGCGCCCGCAGGCCGGACGGCACGTGCTCACGACGCGGGAGCTGGTCGGGACGTTGCCGGCCAGCGACGCTAGTGCCGGTCACGGCACTAGCGCCGTGACCGGCACTAGATACGCACTCGTAAACATTTCCCAAACCGCCGCCGTGGCGTCACTGCTTCATAAAGGTTCGGTCGACGCACCGTCCTCGGCGAGCCCGTACACCGTGACGGCACGGCGCCGACCACAACACCCGTCACATGGAGTTCACTGGAACAGGCGACGGCCGCACACACCACCGAAGATCTCCGCCTGTCAACAACACCATGTCCGCCCGACGTTGTCGCATGACGCGACCGAAAACCGCTCCTTCCCGCACCCCGCCGGGACCGGGGTTACGAGTTTGCTCCAAGCGTTGCCCCACCGCGAGGTAGTGTCCTCGGCCGAGCCCGGATTCGCAGAAACAAACGGGGAGGGACCGCGCATGGCGTGGGACGAGTGGGAGCAGATCAAAGCCGACGTGACCGGTCGGCAATCCGTGGCGATGCGCCTGAACCAGGCCCCGGCCGAGCCGGGCTTCTTGGCCGACGGCGCCGCGACCGGCACACTGAAGTCCAGCAGGAAGGCGTGGGCCACGGCCGGCGAAGGGATCGGTTCCTTACGCGGGAACATCAGCACCGCGCTGACGCAACTGGAGGACGGTCAGGCCGGACTCGGCGAGGTGACGGGTTGCCTGAGCGCGGCGGCACAGAAGGACGTGTACAACTCCTGGAAGAAGTACGCCAGAAGTGTCGGCGAACGGTGCGGCACCCTCCAGAAGCTCCTGGAGCAGGCGGGCAACGACCAGTTGGCGACTGACGAAGCGGTCAAGGGCGAACTCGACAGGCTGAAACAGAAGTACGCGGACACGGACGCCGTCGGCGGCCAGGACAAGGGCCGGTGACGGCGGCATGGACTTCAGCGCGCTCAAGGCCCTCAAGCCGTCCGAGTTCGAGGAGGCCGCCGACGGGTACCACGCCATGAGCCAGATGGCGCAGGCGGCCAAGGACCATATCGAGAACACGGTCGCCGCAGGGATGCGCAAGTCCTTGCGAGGTGAGGCGGCGCAGGCGTCACAGACGCAGCTCCAAGCCCTGGCAGAGAATCTCCACTACGTGCAGACCGAATGCGGCGTGGTCGGCACGGCCCTCAATGGGTTCGCCTTCGACATGACGGCAGCGAAACGGAAGCTGGGCGCAGCGCTCGCTGACGCCGTGGCCGACGGCTGCAAGGTGAACGCGGACGGCTCGGTCACGTATCCGGCGGGCAGAAAGCCCGGCGAGGAGAAGACGGCCGAAGGCGGCACGGTGACCGGGCAGGGCGGAGGCACCAGCACGTCCGACGCCATGGAACGCCAAGCGGTGGACATCCACCCGAACCCCAACTACGGCAAGGCCGTCGAGTACGCGAACCGGATCGCCGACGCGCTGAAGGAAGCCACGGAAGCCGACGCGAAATGGGCTCCGAAACTGCGCGCGCTGAAGGCCGACGACGATCTGACCGTGTCCGCACGCGACTGGGCGGACGTCACGTCGGACACGAGCGGCGTACGCACGGCGGCCGACGCCTACCTCGACACGATCAAGCCGCCGCCGAAGAACGATTGGCCCCAGGACAACGCCAACTGGTGGAAGGGCCTCTCCGAGGAACAGCGCGCCGCCTACGTATCCCTGCATCCCGCGAGCATCGGAGCGCTCGACGGCCTGCCGTCCGACGTGCGCGACGACGCGAACCGTCTGGTGCTCGCGGAACAGCGCGCCGCCAAGCAGGTGGAGTACGACTCCTGGCTCAAGAGGGAGCCCGAACACTACCGGCCCTTCGTCGACCCCGAAACGGGTCTTGAGGTGCCGGGCGCGAGGGTCCCGAGCGAGGAATGGAAGGAGTGGAGCGAGAAGAAGCAGCAGCTCGAAAACGGCTTCAAGGGCATGGACGCCATCCAGAGACGCTTCGACAGCTACACGAGCGAGAGCAATCGGCCCTATCTGCTCGGATTCGACGGCAACGACATGGGGCGTGCCATCGTCTCCATCGGCAATCCGGACACCGCCGACAACGTGGTGACGTACGTACCGGGGACGTTCGCCAAGCTGGAGTCCATCGACGGGGACATCAGCAGGGCCCAGCTTCTCCAGGCGCAGGCGGAAGCCACCGACGGCTCCCGAGGGACAGCCTCGATCGTGTGGCTGGGGTACGACGCCCCGCAGGGCATCACGACCGAAGCGACGGAGACCAAGTGGGCCGACAAGGCGGAAGTGCCGCTGGGCCACTTCGTGCAGGGCATCGAGGAAGCCAATCATCACGATGTGAACCAGACGCTCCTGGGCCACAGCTACGGGTCCCTGGTGGCCGGCCAGACCATGAGCACGCATCTGGACCTGCCGGTCGACAACGCGATCATGGTGGGCAGCCCGGGCGTGGGTGTGGATCACGCGAAGGACCTGAACATCCCGCCGGACCGTGTTTTCGCGGCGACGGCCAAGAACGACCTGATCAACCTCGCCCCGCCACCAGCGGGCCCCCTCGCTCCCCTCAACCCGAAGGCGTATATGAGGCTTTTCGACGACCACTCGATCGTCCACGGGACCGACCCGGTCTCCGACGACTTCGGCGGCACGGTCTTCGATGTCCCTGGCGGGAAGTTCCCGGGCTCGGGCGGCGAAATGATGCCCGCACACTCCCAGTACTGGGACAAGAAACCCCTTAACAGCCTGGCGAAGATCGTCACCGGAGGACAGCCGTGAATCCACGGAAAGCAATCCCGGCTGCTGTGCTACTGGCCATGATGGTCACGGTGACCGCGTGTGGGACACAGGAAGACGACGGAGACGCACCGAAGCAGATCACGATGAATGAGCAGCAAGCGATCGACCGGGCAGAAGAAATCATTCGCCAGGCGGTGGACGGCATGTCGCCCAAACCGGTACTGGAACGCACCGGACCCGAGGCCGTTGGCCCTTGCATCGCCAGGGATGACCACGGCCCCGACGACCGACTGCAAGTCACCCTCTTCTACAAGCTGACCGGGGTTCCGGGGGCGGAGGCCAAGAACCTTGTGCTGCAAGCACGGGATGCCTGGCTGAAGCAGGGCTACGAGTACGACTCATCAGATAAAGAGGACATGTCCGGCCCCTACCCCTGGGTCAGCATGCGCACGGAACTCAATGATTTCTGGATGGAAGGCATCACAGGGATCTTGGACCGCGCCAAGGGCGAAGGCATCGCTACCCTCAAGGTGAGGTCAGCCTGCTTCCTCCCGCCCGGAAAGTCATCAAGCGCCGCCACGGCCGACCCCGCCGCACTGAAAGCCCCGCAGGCCGACGATCCCACCAGCAGCCGTGTCCTCGGCCACTCCAGCCGGATCTACGACGCCTTGCAGGTAGCGTCGGCTCCCACACAGCCCGGGGAAGGTCTCAGGACCGTCCGGGACGAGTCCGGCGCATCGGTCCACCACACGTGGTCGACCCAGCCGCTGCCCGAGGCCGAGATCGCCAAGGTCCTGGAACGCGCTCAGGACTACCTCCAGCGCACGGGCTGGCACATGCGCCACCTACCGACGGCGGCGGGCTCCCCTGCCCTGGTCGCGCTTCACACCGAAGAGGGAACGATCGCACAGCTCGCCCCCTCGGCCACCGGAGCCGTGCGTGTTGCGGTGACAACGCCCATCTCCGGTCCGACGTCCACGGACGTCTAGGCTCGAAGTCCGGAGGCGAGGTCAGCAGCCGGCCGGCTCGCCCCCGACGCCTTCGCCACCACCGGCGCGCAGAGGGACTCTGCGCGCCGGTGGCTGCGGACCCCAGCCCCCGAACCGCGGTCCCCGGACCGCTGGCCCCGGACCGCGGCCCGTCACCCTTGCGCCTGAGCCTCCCGCGCGCGATCACACATGATCCGCATGAGTTGCTCCGCCTGTTGCTCGGA
The DNA here is from genome assembly GCF_042892615.1 of Streptomyces sp. NPDC001750. Classification (NCBI taxonomy): domain Bacteria; kingdom Bacillati; phylum Actinomycetota; class Actinomycetes; order Kitasatosporales; family Streptomycetaceae; genus Streptomyces; species Streptomyces sp. NPDC001750. Next base: position 118,895 of record NZ_JBIAUE010000019.1, read on the forward strand.
GCCGGCCTCGTCGCGGATCGGCCCGTAGTGCATCTCGATGACGACGTTCCCGACCCGTGCCCTCGACATCAGGTGTTGACCCACCTGACTGGGGTCCGCCATGTACTCGTCCTCGACCGCGTACGCGGCCGTCGCGCTCTCGTCGCCGAACTTCCGCGCCGGGAAGGGGCGCTCATTCCGGCTTCCCGGGTTTGTCGACGACTTCACGAGCGAGGTGTAGCCCTCGGCCGCGAGCGCGGTGCTCTCGCAGGCATACGCCAGGAACCGCACCTTCAGGTCCAGCGTGCGGGAGCCCTCCACCGCCTCGTACTCGGCCGCACCCTGGTGGCACTTCGTTTCTCCGCTCGCCTCCGCTCCCGGTGGTCTGGAGGTCCCCCAGGTTCCGGGCAGGTCCGTCAGGCCCGGCATCATCTGCTCGGTCTCGGCCACGCTCAACGCCCGCGCCTTCACACCGCTCCTGCCACCACCGTCCCCCGGTGATCCGTCGCCGACGAGCCGCACACCTCCGTAGACGATGAGGGCGACGGCGACCAGGAGAGCAGCCGCCAGAACCAGCAGCCCACCCGTCGTGTTCGGCTTGTTGATGGTGATCGGCCCGACCGAGATCTGACTGCCGCGAACCTTGCCGCCGTTGATCACGACGCTGCCGGTCGCGTGACTTGCCGACGCATTCAGATGGACCGCCAGAGTGCCCTGGAGAGCCGGGTCCGCCCGGACCTCTTCGCGGAGCACCGCCTCCGCCTCCCTGCGCGCCCCGGCGTCGTCCGGCGCGGTCTCCAACCCGGCCAGGGCCGCCCGTCCCCGCGGCGTCGTACCCATCCGCTCCCTCACGGCCCGTACCACCGCGGACACGGTCTCCTGCCCGAGGTTTGTCGCCGCCCCCGTCAACGCCGCGGCCAGCACCCCCACAGCCACCGCAGCAAGATCAGTCTCCACGAGCCCCCCTGTATGACATGCCAATCCGGAGCCGTGTTGTTCCCCCACCCGACGCGGAACACACCATTCAGCACGTCGGCCCGAAAACGATCAGTGCTGGCGGCGTACCGCCTCCGCGCCAGGGTTCCTCAGAGCCCCGGGTTGTGCCGGATCAGTGACTCCACGAGGCCCGACCGGGTAGCGGGAAAGTCCAGCGGGACGATGCCGAGACCGGTCCAGCCGGACGCCTCGGAGCCGTCGAGGAACGAGTGGACCTGGGGGTTGAGCCGGTCCGCGTTCCATCGCGGGGGCAGCAGGGCCGCGGTGCTGACGTAGTTCATGTACAGCTTCCCGGGTTGCCGGGCTGCCTTGCGGAACTGCGCTTCGACCTTGGGGTACTTGGCGAACGGCTCCGCCATGTAGTCGTCCTGGATGTCGAAGAGCGCGGGGTCGGCGTAGCGTACGCCGGGCAGTCCGCCATTGTCCGCGAGCAGTACGACCTTGCCGCGCGCCTGGCCCAGCGACGGGAGTGCCGGATCGATGCGGAACAGCGGTCGCCAGCCCCGTACGTCGAGGTAGTCGTCGAAAACGGCGCGGAACGTCGCGTCACTCTCCTCCGAGTACTCCTGCTTCACCCGCATCAGCACGGTCTCGGTGGGGTGCGCGGCCAGAAAGTCCCAGCAGGCGCCCAGGACATCGCCGAACATCATGTTCTGGTACGAGGCCCCGTGATGGATCGCGAACGAGCCGCCGGTGACCCGGCACCGCACGTCCAGAAAGCGGATGCCGCTGCTCAACTGATCAGCTATGAAAGTGTTCTGACACTCCGTCCAGGGGCCGCCGTAACGGGCGCCGGAGTCGTGCGAACCGGGAATCGTGAGGCGTTGCAGTGCGGTGGCGTCGGGGAGGGCACCCATCCATTCCTGAGTGGTGAGGGCCTGCCGGGTCCCGGCGCCGGCGGAGCCCGCGCCCAGGAGGACAGTGGCGGTTGCGGCGAGTGCGCCTGCGAGGAACGTGCGACGTGAACCGGCGTACGGACTGCTCATGCGGGGCGCCTCCGTCTGCGGTGGGGGAACGGCCCTCGGATTATGACGGGCGCACGTCAGACTCGGAACAGGGCGAACCACTATCGCGATCGCGGCCACCGGCCCCGTACGCGGGACGCGGGACGCGGCCGTACGGTCCACTCGGGCCAACGGCCCGGTGGGCGAGCGCGAAGCCGCAGGGTTCGCCCCGGCACAGCACGGCGAGCGCACCGATGCTGCCGCCTTCGTCCACCCAGCTCAGCGCGCGATGTCGCCCGATGGGCGGCAACTCCGAGGCGCGCTCGTGCACTTCCGCGCGGATGCGGCGGATCGCCTCGGCGGGATCGACCACCACACCGGCGGACGCCTCGGCCACCTCGTCAGCCTCCATGGACCGGTAGACGACCCGCTCGCACCGGACCTCCCATGCGTCTTGGGGGCGATGGGGTGTTCCGAGACATCCGCGTCATCCGCGTCATTCATGGTCGGCCTTCCGGTGCGGTGTCGCAGCCACCCCTTGCCCGTCACCGGCGTGACGAGCGCGGGCAAGGGGCAGCCCTTGTGGGGCTCCTCAACGGGCGCAGTACGTCGAGGAGTTGTGCCGCCGCAAACGGCTCGCCCGAGGCGCGCCCGGTGGACGGCACACGGCAAGCTAGCCCGTTGAGCGAGCCCGTATCAAGCGTTGCATCTCTAACGAGTGATGCATAGTTGCCTTGTAAGTGCTACGCCGTGACCGATTCAAGCCCGTACCGAAACGCTCCGGGCGGCCCCCACCTGCGCCGATGGGAACCGCCCGGAGTGCGAGAGAGCTAGTGCCGTGACCGGCAAGGTTTGCCCGGAAGGAGCGGCGTCCGGTGCATGCGATCGCAAGGCGGCCGAAAGCCCTCGTAGCGGGGCTACGTGGGCTTTCGGCCAACGCCGAAGGGGGTCCCCCCTGGCCCTTAAGGCCTTGGGGGAGTGCGTGCCGGACGATGCGACGGGGCAAACGTTGCCGGTCACGGCACTAGAGATCAGGCCAGATCGTCGAACTCCCCTTCCTTCGCGCCACCGAGAAAGGCGCGCAGCTTGGCCCGGGTCGTACGGATGACCACGTCCGGGTTGTCACTCTCACGCATGAGGATCTCCCCTCCGCACTCGGCGAGTTCCAGGCAGTTGTCGCCGTCCGCATCCGCCGACTTGGACGACTTCCGCCACTGAATTTCCATGGTTCTCACGCCTTCATACTTGTTCTGCGACCTCTTTGATGAAGTCTTTCGAACTCTGCGGGTCGAGCGAGCGCCCTTCCGTACGGTCGAGAACCGCCCGAAAGACCCGGAGCCGCGCCTCGCCGTCGACGAATCCGGAACCCAGCAGAGCGTCCGTCTGCACGGTGTCGAGCTGCGGAACCGGACCGTAGACATAGTGAGTCGAACTACCGGCGTTCGGGAAGCCGCCCGCCGCGAACGGGATCACTCGCACGGTGACATTGTCGCGCTCCGACTCCTTCAAGAGGTGTTCGAGCTGCCCGGCCGCCACCTTGCGCCCGCCGTACTGCATCCGCAGGGCCGCTTCGTGGATCAGGAACGTACAAGTGGGCGGATTCGGCCGGTCGAGGACGTCCCTGCGCCTCAACCGGTGCGAGAGCCTGCGTCGAAGGCTCGCAGGGTTCGGCGCGGGCAGGGCTTCGGCATAGACGGCGCGTGCATAGTCCTCGGTCTGAAGCAGGCCAGGCATATGCATGATCTGTACCGACCGGAACCCGACCGCGTGATGCTCAAGTTCCGCCAAATCGAGTGCGCTACCCGAAAGCTCGCCCCGGTAGTCCTCCCACCATCCCCTTATCCGCTCCTCGGCCATTTCGGCCAGCGCGTCGACATACACCGTGTCATGGCACGCGTAGTGGTCGGCCCAGGCGCGCACCCGCGCGCCACTCACCCCGAACCGGCCCGATTCGGTGTTGCTGATGGTGGTGCGATCCGTGCCCAGCAGAGCCGCCGCCTCGGTCGGTGTCAGACCGGCGTGCTCTCGCATCTTGCGCAGCTCCGCGCCCAGTCGACGCTGCCGCGCGGTAGGGGGCTTCCTCGGTGGCATCAACCTCTCCTCTTGTCGAATCCCAGTGTGGCCACATCCCTCAAAGGGGTCCACTTACAGCACTAGTTATTGGATGCCCAACAACAATTGATACATCCACGCTAGCGTGGCCACAGCACCCGCGCCGCACACCACCGCATCCGAAGTGCAGCCGCACGGAGGCATGTTGAACCACGCCTTCGTCACAGCCATCGCCACGGACAACGAGCAACGCACCCGTTCAGACCGCACCGCGTTGGGAGAACGACATGAGCACCGCCACCGCAACTCCTCCGCCGCCCGGCCCGCTCGACAGCGAGACCTACCGGCTCGCCCTGCCCAGTACCGCATGCGCCGCGAAGCTCGCGCGGGACTTCCTCGCGTCGCTGCTCACGCTCAGCAGTCACCGCGATCTCGTCGACGACGCGCGCTTGTGCGTCACCGAAGTGGTCACCAACGCGCATCGCCATACACAGACTTCTGTGATCGGCGTCGAGGCGGCTGTCCTGCGGACGCGGGTCACGGTCGCGGTCACGGAAGACGCCCATTGGGCGCTTCCGGCGCCGACGGACTTCCGCTTCGAACCAGAACGGGTCGGTGGCCAGGGGCTGTTGCTCGTGGAGCGGTTGGCCCTGGCCTGGGGCGCGACCATCCTCGGCGGCAACATTCCGTGCCGGAAGGCGGTCTGGTTCACGCTCGGGACAGCCGCCTGAGATCCAGGAAGGGTCCGCCGGCACGCTGACGGACCCACACTTCAGGAACGAAGCCGTCGAGCAGGCCAGGGCGTCGAACTCGCCTTCCTTCGCGCCGTCGAGGAAGGCACGCAGCCACGTTTCAGCGGGTGGAGGGGCAGGCGTCGCCGGCACGTCCGGACCGAGCGGAGGCGGCAGCGAAGCCGGGAACAATCCGGCGTGGCGCCGCGTTCCCTCGGGGTCCCTCCGCATCGCTACCCCAGGGAGCATCGTGCCCGAAACCGCGTCTGCCACCCCTGTCCTTCCCTCCTCGCTCCCCGCCCTGAGCACCCAGGCCGAGCGGCTGATCGAGCTGGGAGTGCACGAGATCGCCGGGCTGCCCGCCACCGAGCTTCGCAGCTTCGCCGAAGCCGCCGAGGACACCGCCGACTGCGACGCCGCCCTGCTCGCCGTTCACCCGGACCGGGCCCCTGCCTCCGTCCTCGCGCCGCTGCTGCGTCGCGACGGCAAGGCGGGATTCGTCGTTGTCGACATGCCCGATGTCGACCTCTTCGCTCCGCTCGACACGGTCCCGCTGCCCGACGCCCCGCTCTACCTCCTCACCGGCGTCGACCGCGGCGACCGGATGGCCGACTGGAGCCCGAACGAGGCACTGCCCGCCCTGACGGCCGAGGCCCGTACGCCGTTGCTGATCACCGAGGGCATCCACTGGGTGCTGCAACAACCCACCGCCCTGGAACGCAACCACTGCTTCATGACCATCGGTTCCAGGCTGCGCAAGGCCAACGGCACCCTGGACGCCCGCACGCCTGCGATCTGGATCAGCAACGGCACCGGCCGGGACGGTCGCGAGCGCCGCGACGCACCCAAGGTCGGCTGGTGCTGGGCGGGCAACCGGCACACCTGGCTGGGCTTCGCCTCCGCGACAGGCCGCCGGTCCCAGGGCTCGTAACGGGGAGCCCTTTGTAAGCACCTCTGGGCGGTGAAAAGCCGGTGCGGGGTGGTCACTCGGTCCAGACTGGGTCCCATGACCGTACCGGACCACGCCAAAAGCAACGAGAGCGACGAGAGCGCCAAGAGCGATCTCCGCTACTACCTCCAGACGGCCCGCGACGCCCTGCTGTGGAAGCTCGAAGGGCTCTCCGAGTACGACGTCCGCCGCCCGCGCACACCGACCGGCACCAACCTCCTGGGCCTGGTGAAGCATGTGGCCGGGGTGGAGCTGGGCTATCTCGGCGACACCTTCGGGCGGCCGTCCGGCATAGTGCTTGCCTGCCTCGAAGCGGATGCCGAGCCCAACGTGGACATGTGGGCCACGGCCGAGGAGTCGCGCGAACACATCGTGGGCCTCTACCGCCAGGCATGGGCGCACGCGGATGCGACGATCGACGCGTTGGCGCTGGACACGGTCGGCAGGGTGCCGTGGTGGCCCGACGGCCGGGACGAGGTGACGTTGCACCATGCCGTGGTACGCGTGATCGCGGACACCCACCGGCATGCCGGTCACGCCGACATCCTCCGCGAACTCACGGACGGCGCCGTCGGGATGGACAAGGACAACGGCAACATGCCGCCGGGCGACGCCCGGTGGTGGGAGGACCATCGGGACCGGTTGGAACGCGTGGCCCGGGAGGCCGGCCGGGACGCCTGACCGAGCCTGGGCAGGCGGTCAGGCCGTGGGACCGGACCTGAGCCTGCACTTTGGTCCGGGACAGGACCCGGGCCTGCACTTCGGTCCGGGACCGGACCCGAGCCTGCACTTCGGTCCTGGACCGGACCTGGGCCTGGGCTTTGGTCGGGCGTGGCCCCCAGCCCCAGCCCGGACCCGGCCCTGGTCGGCGAAGGCAGCTGCCGGATGCCGCGCACGGCAGCGGCAGCGGCCTCGCCATGGCTCAGCTCAGCCTGCGCGTGGCGTACGCCTCCATGGCGTCGCGCTGGTAGGCGGCCAGGCCCGGGGCGATCGCCTCGTACGCGGTGCGCCAGACCTCGTTGTCCACGCAGGCCCGCCCGATCGCCTGGAACTCGTCGGCGGACGCGGCACGCATCTCCGACAGGGTTCGGTACTGGGCATCGATCTCGTCCTGCGCGGGCTCGGCGTCGGCCGGAATCCCGGCGGCCATGAGTTCGGCCAGCCGGATCATCTGCTCCGTGCGCCGACGGTGCCCGGCCTCGGCTTCGGCCGGGCCCATCGTGGCGGCCCGTCGGCCGACCTCCTCGGCGAGCTCGGGGAAGTCGCGCATGTTCTCCTCGTACTGGGAGGGCTGCACACCCTCGAACAGGTTCTCCGGTCGGTTGATGGTGGTCACGGATCGGCCGTCCTTTCTGGACTCTTCCAGTTCGGCGATCGTGCGGGAGACGGTGGCGGCCAGCGCGTCGAGCCGGTCCCGCTCCGCGAGCAGCCGTCGGTGGTGGCCGCGCAGGGCTTCCACCTCGTCGACCCGTTCGGCCAGGATCCGGCCGATCTCGGGCAGCCCGACCCTCAGCGCCCGCAGCACGAGGATCTGCTGAAGTCGCAGGAGCTGCGGCTCCTCGTAGTAGCGGTGGCCGGACAGCGCGATCCGGGCGGGTGGCAGCAGGCCGATCTCGTCGTAGTGACGCAGGGTCCGCGCCGTCACTCCCGACATCCGAGCGACCTCCGCGATCGGCCATTCCATCGCTGTCTCCTTCACGAAGGCCCCCTCACGAACGCCTTACCGGGCCGGTCTCTCCGGCCCTGGTCAGGACGGTAGAAGCTGCCGCAGCGGCAACTTCAACCCCTGGCGCGCCCTCGCCGTTCTCCGCGCCCTCGCCCGCCGGGAACAGCAGGAATGGCAGAGACGGCAGAGACGGCAGAGACGGCAGGAACAGCGGAATCGGCGAGAACGGCAGGCACGACAGGAACGGCAAGGACGGCAAGGACGGCAAGGACGGCAAGGAACGACGAAGACGGCCGGGGCCTCGAGAGCGGCGAGGGGCGGCGGGCCCGTCCGGCCCGCCGCCCCGATTCGTCGTGCGCGGAAGTCGTCCTCCGCGTACGGGTGGTTTCCCCGTAGGAGAGTTACTGAATGACCGTGATCCGGTCCGCCGCCGGCGGGGCCAGCGGCGCGGCGGCCGAGGAGTGGGCCGCCAGGTAGGCGTTGAACACGTCCAGGTCGGAGGGGCCGACCAGCTTGTTCGTGCCCTGGCCGAGGGCCGCGAAGCCGTCGCCGCCGCCCGCCAGGAACTCGTTCATGGCGACGCGGTACGTCTTCGCCGGGTCGATCGCCTCACCGTTCAGCTTGATGGTGTCGGTGACCACGCGGGCCGCACCCGACTTCGTCATGTCGAGGGTGTACGTCAGCCCCTTGGAGATCTGGAGGATCTTCGGGCCGGCCTCGTTGGGACCGCTGACCTGCTGCTGGAGCGCGGTGATCAGCTGGGCGCCGGTCAGGTCGACGACGTTCATCATGTTGGTGAAGGGTTGCACGGTGAAGGCCTCGCCGTACGTCACCACGCCGTCGGTCTTGCCGTCGTCCGACGCGTACACCAGGTCCGCGCGGATGCCGCCCGGGTTCATCAGGGCCAGGACCGCCCCGCCCTTGTCCGCCGGGGCCAGGGCCTCCAGCTGGGCGTCCGCGATCAGGTCGCCGAGCGGCTTCTCGTACGCCGTGGAGCCGCGGCCGTCGATGTCGGCGCTGATGTAGCCCTGCGGACGGTTCGCGATCGGGGCCGCCAGGGCGTTCCAGCGCTCGATCAGGGCCGTCATGTCGTTGGCCCTGGGCTGGTCCCGGGTGACGATGTGGTTGACCGACCGCGGGTTCTGCGCGCCGGCCGACTTCACCGACGTACGGACGATGTCCTTGCTGCGGCGGTCGTACGTGAGGGTCGTGTCCGTGTACAGCTTGCCGAACGACGAGGCCGAGGTGACCATGCGCGGGTTGCCCGCCGGGTCGGGGATGGTGCAGACGTACGCCTGGTGGGTGTGGCCCGTGACCAGCGCGTCGACCTTGGGCGTGATGCCCTTGGCGATGTCGGTGATCGGACCGGAGATGCCGTCACCGGGGCCGGAGCTGTCGCAGTCGTAGTTGTACGAGGTGGAGGCGGGCTGCCCGCCCTCGTGGATCAGCGCGACGATGGACTTGACGCCCTGCCGATCCAGCTCCTTGGCGTACTTGTTGATGGTCTTGATCTCGTCGTGGAACTTCAGGCCCTTGACGCCGTTGGCCGTGACGATGTTCGGCGTACCCTCCAGGGTCACGCCGATGAAGCCGATCTTGACGCCGTTCTTCTTCCACACCGTGTACGGCTTGAGGATCGGGCGGCCGGTCTTCTCGTTCGTCACATTGGCGGCGAGGTACGGGAAGTCGGCACCCTTGAACTTCTTGCCCTTCTCGTAGCATCCCTCGACCGGGTGGCAGCCGCCGTTCTGAAGGCGGGCCAGCTCTGCCGCGCCCTCGTCGAACTCGTGGTTGCCGACGCTCGTGACGTCCAGATCCAGCTTGTTGAGCGCCTCGATGGTCGGCTCGTCGTGGAAGAGCCCCGACAGCAGCGGGCTCGCGCCGACCATGTCACCACCGGCGGCGGTGATCGAGTACGGGTGCCCCTTGCGCGCGGTGCGCAGCGAGGAGGCGAGGTACTCGATGCCACCGGCCGGGATCGGCTTGACCGTGCCATCGGCCTGCGTCTCATTGACCGTGCCCGCCGAGCCGGCCGGCGGCTCCAGGTTGCCGTGCAGGTCGTTGAAGGACAGCAGCTGCACGTCGACGGTGCGGGCGGGCTTGTGGTGGCCGTGACCGTGACCGTGGCCATGCCCCCGGTCGTGGGCACCGGCCGGCATCGCGGCGGCGAGCGCGCCGACCGTGGCGAGCCCGGCCGCGGTGGCGAGCACCCGCCGGGGCGCGCGGTTCTTCTGCGGTTTCGCTGACATCTGTCCCCTTGTGAGTTCAGCGGAGGTCAAAGAGCGTTGACGAGTCTGGAGACTTCGTGCGCAGCCTAGGGTCAACGCGCGTAGCGCGACAGATGTGCGCGGTTACGAACTGGTTGCCATGCGGTCGGAATCGCGACGGAGTTCCCACATCACCCGTACGGCTCACATAGAGGGGCAGAAACGTCACCGCACATGCGACCTCCGGAGACCTGTGCGGCCTGACAAAAAACCCATAGTCGTTTGCGCAACAGGCTGTTGCGCACATGCCCCGGGGCCACGTCATCACCCTCATGAGCTCCTGCGCGACCCGGAGCGCGACGACCAGACTCTCGGCATCCTCGTCGCGGAGAGCCGGGACGAGACGCCCGTGGAGTTCGCCCTCCAGCCGCAGAACCAGCCGCTCGCGGTGAGCACGTACGCGCCCCTGCCCCCGGGTGTACGGGAACTCATGCCCAGCTCGGAGGACCTGTCCCGGGTCACCCGCGAGGCGCTCCGTCGCGGAGGCGCAGGAGGCTGAGCCCCCCAGGGCGCCTGCGCCCCCGCGGAGACCGAGCCGCGAGGACGACTGGGCCACGAGGAGGCCGAGCCATATGTGGCTGCCCCCGGCCTCGGCCCATGGCACCACGGCCGCCCCCCGCTCCGTGCCGTTGCGGCTCTCCCGGTCCCGTGACACCCGCCAACCGCCGCCTCGCCCCCGTACGCTCGTACACATGACGACTGACGTACCTCTGCCCGCCCCCGGGCGGTCGATCCAGACGCTCGACGCCCTCTCCCCCGAACAGGCCCGGGCGGTGTCCGATCTGCTCGCCGAGGCGGCCCGCTCCGACGGCAGGCAGGCCGTGTCCGAGCAGGGGCGGCTGCAGCTGCGCGGCGGGCGGCGCGAGGGAGTGCGGCACCTGCTGCTCAGCAGCGGACCGACCCTGGTGGGGTACGCGCAGCTGGAGGACACCGACCCCGTAGAGGCACCGGCCGCCGAGCTGGTGGTCCACCCGGCGTACCGCGGGCAGGGGCACGGGCGAGCGCTCGGTGCTGCGCTGCTCGCCGTGACGGGCAAGCGGCTGCGCGTGTGGGCGCACGGCGGGAAGTCCGCCGCCCGGCATCTGGCCCAGGTCCTCGGCCTCTCCCTCTTCCGTGAACTGCGCCAGCTGCGCCGCCCGTTGACCCCGCCGGACATCCCGGATCCGGTGCTTCCGCCCGGTGTCACGATCCGCGCCTTCGTCCCCGGCGAGGACGACGCCGCCTGGCTCGCGGTGAACCGCGCGGCCTTCGCCCACCACCCCGAGCAGGGCTCGCTGACCCAGCGCGACCTGGACGACCGCAAGGCGGAGCCCTGGTTCGACCCGAAGGGCTTCTTCCTCGCCGAGCGCGGCGGCGAACTGATCGGCTTCCACTGGACGAAGGTGCACGCCGAGGAGCAGCTCGGCGAGGTGTACGTCCTCGGCATCCGGCCGGACGCGCAGGGCGGCGGGCTCGGCAAGGCGCTCACCGCGATCGGGCTGCGCCACCTCGCCGCGCAGGGGCTGCCGACCGCGATGCTCTACGTCGACGCGGACAACAAGGCCGCCCTGACCGTCTACGAGCGCATGGGCTTCGCGACGCACGAGGTGGACCTGATGTACCGCACGGAGACCTGAGCCGGCACAGGGCCCGCAGACCTGCGCGGGGCGCGCGGCGCGAGGGCCCGGGCCGCGGCGGGAACCGCCCGACGTGACCAGGGGCGGTGTCAGGCGGACACCGGAATCGGATGTCCGCTTGACACCGCCCCTCTCTTGCAACACCCTTTCACTACTTAATTAGTGAAAGGGGGGAAGCATGGCAGGACCCGCAGCGATCGAGTACCGCATCGACCGGCGCAGTGGCGTCGCCACGTACCTCCAGATCGTCCAGCAGACCAAACAGGCCCTCCGGCTCGGCCTGCTGGAGCCCGGCGACCGGCTGCCCGCCGCACGGGAGGTCGTGGAGGCCACCGCCATCAATCCGAACACCGTGCTCAAGGCATACCGGGAGCTGGAACGCGAGGGCCTGGTCGAGGGCCGGCGCGGGCTCGGCACCTTCGTCACGCGGACGCTCGGCGGCGCGGCGGCCGTCGACGACACCCCGCTGCGCTCCGAACTCGCCGACTGGACCCGGCGGGCCCGCGCGGCCGGCCTGGAGAAGGACGACGTGAGCGCGCTCTTCACCGCCGTACTGGACAGGACTTTCGAGGGGGATCAGCCCGGATGACCCGGATGACAGGAGCCACGAGCGCGGGGGGCGCGGGAGGCGCCGCGGCGGCAGGCGTCGCGATCGAGGCCGTCGGCCTCGGCATGCAGTACCGGAACAGGAGAGGCGGGGGCTGGGCGCTGCGCGACTGTTCGTTCCGGTTGCCCGCCGGGCGCGTGTGCGCCCTCGTCGGGCCCAACGGCGCCGGCAAGTCCACCCTGCTCGCCCTGGCCGCGGGGTTTCTGCGGCCCGCCGAAGGGGCGATACGGGTGCTGGGCGCGGCGCCCGGCCAGGCGCGGGCGCGGGTGGCGTTCGTGGCCCAGGACAAGCCGCTGTACCCGCAACTGACGGTCGCCGGGACGCTCTGGGCTGGCGCCGAGCTGAACCCGGACAGCTGGGACCAGGACACCGCCGAACGCGTCGCCGGGGACCTCCCGCGCGACGCGACGGTCCGTACCCTCTCCGGCGGTCAGCGCACCCGGCTCGCGCTGGCCCTCGCCCTCGGCAAGCGGCCCGAACTGCTCCTGCTGGACGAACCGATGGCGGATCTCGACCCGCTCGCCCGCCATCAGCTGATGGGCGCGCTGATGGCGGAGGCCGCCGAGCACTCCACCACCATCGTGATGTCCTCGCACATCCTCGGCGAGCTGGAGAACGCCTGCGACTACCTCCTGCTGGTCGACGGCGGCCGGGTCCGGCTGGGCGGCGAGACGGACGACCTCCTCACCGCGCACGCGCTGCTCACCGGCCCGGTGCGGGACACCGCGCCGCACACCGTCGTCGAGTCCCGCACGGCGGGGCGCGTGCAGACCACGCTGGTGCGCAGGCAGGGCCCGGTGGACACGGCCGTGTGGGAGGCGGCGGAGCCCTCGCTGGAGGAGCTGCTGCTGGCCCATCTGCGGTCGCCGGAGGCACCGGCCCTGCTCACACCGAGCGCCGAGGCCGGAACCGGGGCCGGGATCGATGCCCGCGAGGAGGTGACGGCATGAACGCGATCGGCGTCTCCCCCTCGCGGGGCACCACGCGCGCGGCTGCCGGTACCGCCTCGCGCGGCGGTGTGCGCGGGCAGATCCGTGTTCTCCTGCGCCAGCACCGGCGCGCTCTGTGGGCCTGCGGCGCGCTGCTGCTGCTCGGCATCTGCACCGTGGTCGTGCTGCGGATCTGGGTCACGGTCGCGGGCCGCGACGAGCTGTGCGCCGACGGCGACACGACCCCCTGCGGCGACGACGTCTATCAGCCCACCTACGCGCGCACGAGCGCCGAGACGTTCCTGGCGGACGGCGGCACCACCATGATGGTGCTCGCCGTGCTCGTCGGAGCCTTCGTGGCAGGCCCGCTGATCGCCCGGGAGCTGGAGAGCGGGACGTTCCGTATGGCCTGGACCCAGTCCAGCGCCCCCGCGCAGTGGCTGGCGGCGCGGCTCGCGGTGCCCGCCGCCCTGATGGCCTGCGGAGCCGTCGGCCTGATCCTGGTCTACCACTGGGGCCGTTCCCATCTGATGAACAGCCCGTACGTCTACGGGCTCGGCTGGTACCAGCAGGGCGTGTACCCGGTCATGGGGCCGGTGTCCGTCGGGTACGTACTGCTGGCGGTCGCCGTGGGCGCGCTCATCGCCCTGCTCGTGCGTCGCACCGTCGTCTCCATCGCCGTGTCCGTCCTCGTCCTGGGCCTCGTGATGAAGATCCAGCAGCGGGTACGCGAGGACTTCTGGCCGACGGCCCGGGTCCTCGACGGCCGCCGGCCGAAGGGCGATGTCTGGTGGGTCGACTCGGGCATGCTCACGGCCACGGGCAAGGAGGTGCACTGGAGGGACTGCCCCGACGCCTACACGGCGGCCGATCCCGACGCCTGCATGCGCGAGCTCGGCGGTGTCACCGAATTCGCCGACTACCACCCCGCCTCGCACTTCTGGCCGCTCCAGCTCGTCGAGACCGGCATCCTGCTCGCCCTGGCCGCGCTCGCCGTCCTCCTCGCGTTCCGGGTGCTGCGGCGTCAGCACAGCTGAAGCTCCGGCCAAGGACCGTCCCGGCCCCCTTTCCGAGGGGGCCGGGACGGTCCGCGCACGGCACACCGCTTCCTGCACGTCATGTCGCCGTTACCAGCCATTCAGAAGGGCTTGCCACCCTCTCAGAATGCAGCCAGCTGTGCCGACGCCTCACGACGGGAGACATCCCGGCGGAGACCAGGCGAACCACGCGAACCGCACGAACCTCACGGGCCTCGGAAACCGTACGGTCCCCGAAGCGCGCGCCGGGCGCCCCGGGCGCGCGAACTCCGCCGCCCCCATGAGCCGTACGAACCGCACGAGCCGCACGGACGGCGCTCCGGTCCACACGGACGGCGCTCCGGACCGTACGGACCGCGCGTTTCCCGCGGTCTTCACGTCCTCCGGCGCGCCCTCGAAGCCCCGGGCGCGGAAGAATGGGTTTATGAGCCAGCAGCCCAGCTCCGAGGTCCCGGTCCGGTCCACCACGCAGCCGTCGGTCGGCTCGCTCGCCGCGCACCGGCCGCACGCCGTTGCCGCTTCCTCACGCGACGGGGCCGCCCTGTCCACCGCCGCCGACCTCGATCCCGACATCGACGGCGACGTCGACGCGTACGAGCCCGACATCGACGGCGACGAGCTGCCGCACGACCGGTTCCTGGACCGGGAACGCAGCTGGCTCGCGTTCAACGAACGGGTGCTCGAACTGGCCGAGGACCCGGCGACCCCCCTCCTCGAACGGGCTAATTTCCTCGCCATCTTCGCCTCGAACCTGGACGAGTTCTTCATGGTCCGGGTGGCCGGGCTCAAGCGCCGCATCGCCACCGGTGTCGCCACCCGTTCCGCCTCCGGGCTCCAGCCCCGCGAGGTCCTGGACCTGATCTGGACCCGCTCGCGCGAACTCATGGCCCGGCACGCCGCCTGCTACCAGCAGGACGTGGCCCCCGCCCTGTCCGACGAGGGCATCCAGCTGATCCGCTGGCCCGATCTGACCGAGAAGGAGCAGGCCCGCCTGTTCACCTTCTTCCGGCAGCGCGTGTTCCCGGTGCTGACGCCGCTGGCCGTCGACCCGGCGCACCCCTTCCCGTACATCTCCGGTCTCTCGCTCAACCTGGCCGTCGTCGTGCGCAACCCGGTCAGCGGGCACCGCCACTTCGCCCGGGTCAAGGTGCCGCCGCTGCTGACCCGCTTCCTGGAGGCGTCGCCGCAGCGGTACGTGCCCATAGAGGACGTCATCGCCGCCCACCTCGAAGAGCTCTTCCCGGGCATGGAGGTCCTCGCCCACCACATGTTCCGGGTCACCCGGAACGAGGACCTGGAGGTCGAGGAGGACGACGCCGAGAACCTCCTCAAGGCCCTGGAGAAGGAGCTCATGCGGCGCCGCTTCGGCCCGCCGGTGCGCCTGGAGGTCGAGGAGTCCATCGACCCGTACGTGCTGGACCTGCTGGTGCGCGAGCTGAAGGTGTCCGACTCCGAGGTCTACCCGCTGCCCGGGCCGCTCGACCTGACCGGGCTGTTCGGCATCGCGTCGCTGGACCGGCCCGAGCTGAAGTACCCCAAGTTCATCGCGGGAACCCACCGCGACCTGGCGGAGGTCGAGTCCGCCTCCGCGCCCGACATCTTCGCCGCGCTGCGCGAACGCGACGTGCTGCTTCACCACCCGTACGACTCGTTCTCCACCTCCGTCCAGGCGTTCCTGGAGCAGGCCGCCGCGGACCCCGACGTCCTCGCCATCAAGCAGACCCTGTACCGGACCTCGGGCGAATCACCGATAGTCGAAGCCCTGATCGACGCCGCCGAGTCCGGCAAGCAGGTCCTCGTCCTCGTCGAGATCAAGGCCCGCTTCGACGAGCAGGCCAACATCAAGTGGGCGCGCAAGCTGGAGGAGGCCGGCTGCCACGTCGTCTACGGGCTCGTCGGCCTCAAGACCCACTGCAAGCTCTCGCTCGTCGTCCGCCAGGAGGGCGACACGCTGCGCCGCTACGCGCACGTCGGCACCGGCAACTACCACCCCAAGACCGCCCGGCTGTACGAGGACCTCGGCCTGCTGACCTCGGACCCGCAGGTCGGGGCGGACCTCTCCGACCTCTTCAACCGGCTCTCCGGCTACTCCCGCCGCGAGACCTACCGCCGCCTCCTGGTCGCCCCGCGCTCGCTGCGCGACGGGCTGATCGCCCGGATCGACAAGGAGATCACCCACCAGCGGGCCGGGCGGACCGCCTACGTGCGCATCAAGGTCAACTCCATGGTCGACGAGGCGGTCATCGACGCCTGCTACCGGGCGGCGATGGCCGGGGTCCCGGTGGACATCTGGGTACGCGGCATCTGCGCGATACGCCCCGGCGTCCCCGGCCTCTCCGAGAACATCCGGGTCCGCTCGGTCCTGGGACGCTTCCTGGAGCACTCCCGGATCTTCGCGTTCGGCAACGGCGACGAACCCGAGGTGTGGTTCGGCAGCGCCGACATGATGCACCGCAACCTCGACCGCCGGATCGAAGCACTGGTCCGGGTCGCCGACCCCGCCCACCGCGCCGCACTCAACCGGCTCCTGGAGACCGGCATGGCCGACACCACCTCCTCCTGGCACCTCGGTCCCGACGGGAACTGGACCCGCCATTCCACGGACACGGACGGCCAGCCACTGCGGCACGTACAGGAAATGCTCATTGACGCCCGGAGGCGCCGGCGTGCGACGCCATGACCACCAGACGACGACGCAGGCGGACCTTACGGCGGGCGCGGTGCTCGCGCCCTACCTTCAGGAACGGGCCGCCGAATTCCTCCGCAGCCTGCGCCTGCACCGCGAGCACAGCGCATCCTCGGATGCCGGGACCCGATCCGCCGAGGAGGCCGCCGCTGCGCTGCGCCGCTCCTCGCGCCGGATCGGCGGCACCCTGCACACCTTCCGGGCAGTGCTGGACCCGGCCTGGGCCGAGCATCTGCGCGCCGAACTGGCCTGGCTGTCGGGCACCCTGGCCCGGGAACACGCCTACGCGACCCGGCTGAACCGGCTCCTCGAAGCGCTGCACCACGTGTCCGGCGGACCACTGCCCGCCGCCCGCAAGGCAACGGGGGCCGGACCCCACGGACCCGACGACAAGGACCGTGCCGCCCTCGGCGTCGGCGCGGCCCGCGCCGGGGCCCTGCTGGAGCGCCAGCTGACCCTCGCCCGGACCCGCGCCCACTCCGCCGCGCTCCAGGCACTCGGCTCCTCCCGCTTCCACGCGGTGGCCGACGCCGTGGCGCTGCTCGCCTCCGAGGTCCCGCTCGCCGCGTCGGCCGCCGCACCGGCCCACGAGATGCTGCACGGCCCCGCCGAGCGGGCCGAGCAGCAGCTGCTGGGCGTGGTGGCCGCGCTGCCGCCGGACGGGGCAACCGAGCCGTACAACGAGGCGCTGGACGCGCCCTGGCACCGGACCCGGCTGCTGCTGCGGCTGCACCGGTACGCCCACGAGGTGGTCCGCGGCGCCCCGGACCCGGTCCTGACCGCGGCGGGGCGCGCCCTCGACCTGCACCGGGATGCGGCGGAGGCCGCCGCGGCGGCGGCATCGGCGGCCCGCACCCCCCGGATCGCGCCCGCGACCGCGTACGCCCTCGGGGTGCTGCACGCGGACCAGCGGCACGAGGCGGGGGCGGCGCGCGGGATGTTCCGGGCGAGCTGGCCGTACACCTCGGCGGCGGTGACCACGCCATGAGCAGGCCGCCCGCGCCCGGTTCCGACGCCGCGTCCGCCGGAAGGCCCGCCGCCCGTGCCGCAGGAACCGACGCCGCCGCCCGGGCCGGAAGGCCGGCGGGCAAACCCTCCGCGAACGGACCGGTCCTGGCAGCCGGATGCGTGCTGTGGCGGCGTTCGGAACGCACCGGCGGCATGGAGATCTGCCTGGTGCACCGGCCCCGTTACGACGACTGGTCGCACCCCAAGGGCAAGTTGAAGCGCGGCGAGTCGGCCCGGGACGCCGCCCGCCGTGAGGTCCTGGAGGAGACCGGACACCACTGCGCGCTGGGGACCGTGCTCCCCACGGTGCGGTACGCCGTGAACGGGCGGCCCAAGGAGGTCGCCTACTGGGCGGCCGAGGCCACTGGCGGCACGTTCGTGCCGGGATCCGAGGTCGACCGGCTGGCCTGGCTCGCCCCGGCGGACGCCCGGGCTCGTCTCACACAGGACCACGACCGGGACCTGCTCGACGTCTGGCTCGCCGGGCTGCGGGCCGTCTGACCTCCCCGCCCGGCCCGTCGGCCGTCTGACCTCCCGGCCCGGCCCGTCGGCCGGTGTCCGGCAGCACCGGCCCGCCCGTCGGCCGTCCGACACTCCCGTACCGGCCTCGTGGCCCGTGCCCGTGCCCGCGCCACCGCCGTTCCCGGACCGCGCCCCGGTCCGGGACCGGAACCGCCCCCGGACCGGACCGGGCGACCGGTGGCGAGAACCGCACCGTCCAGCACGGTTCACCTCCCGTTCACCCGCCCCCGTAAACCGCTTCACCTGTTCTGCCTAACTTCGGCGGTGCACGGTGCACGGCGAAAAGCCGCAGCACCCACCACATCGCGCGCCGTCGTAGAAGAAAAAAGGCATCGGCGGCTCCTGGAAGGAACACCCGAAAAGTGAAGCTTCAGCGCAAGAACCGGCTTCGTGCCACCGCGCTCGGTGCCCTCGCCGTCTCCGGCGCCCTGGTCCTCACGGCGTGCGGTTCGGACGACAACAGCAACGGGTCCGCCGGCGGCAACGGCGGCAAGACGAGCGCCGCGTCGGACATCAAGTGCGACGACGCCAAGGGCCAGCTGCTCGCCTCCGGCTCCAGCGCGCAGAAGAACGCCATGGACCTCTGGGCCAAGAACTACATGGCCGGGTGCTCGGGCGTCGAGATCAACTACAAGTCGTCCTCCTCCGGTGAAGGCATCATCGCCTTCAACCAGGGCACGGTCGGCTTCGCCGGTTCCGACTCCGCGCTGAAGCCCGAAGAGGTCGCCGACTCGAAGAAGATCTGCAAGGGCGGCCAGGGCATCAACCTCCCGATGGTCGGCGGCCCGATCGCCATCGGTTACCACCTGGAGGGCGTCGACAACCTGACGCTGGACGCCCCCACCCTCGCCAAGATCTTCGACACGAAGATCAAGAAGTGGAACGACCCGGCGATCGCCAAGCTCAACAGCGGCGTCCAGCTCCCGGACAAGGCGATCCAGCCCTTCCACCGCTCCGAGGACTCCGGCACCACGCAGAACCTCGGCAAGTACCTGAACGCCGCCGCGCCGAGCGACTGGAAGTACGAGGCCGAGAAGAAGTGGCCGGCCCCCGGTGGCCAGGCCGCGTCCGGCTCCTCCGGTGTCGCCTCCCAGGTGAAGGCCGTCGACGGCTCGATCGGCTACTTCGAGCTCAGCTACGCCACCGCGCAGTCGATCCCCACCGTCGACATCGCCACCGGTGCCGCCACCCCGGTCAAGGCCACCCCGGAGAACGCCTCCAAGGCCATCGCCGCCGCCAAGATCAAGGGCACCGGCAAGGACCTGGCCCTCGACCTCGACTACGCGACCAAGGCCGACGGCGCCTACCCGATCGTCCTGGTGACCTACGAGGTCGTCTGCGACAAGGGCAACAAGTCCGAGACCCTGCCGACGGTCAAGTCCTTCCTGAACTACACCGCCGGTGACGAGGGCCAGAAGCTCCTCACCGACGCCGGCTACGCGCCGATCCCGGCCGAGATCAACGCCAAGGTCCGCGAGACCATCGCCTCCCTCTCGTAACCCGGAAGCGCGACGAGCAGTACCACGCGTCGCGCGACACCACAACACCAGAGCAACACCAGCAACACCCGGCAGGCCGGTCCGGCGCACCCCTCCGGACCGGCCCGCCACCCCCCATCCGGTGCACCGCCGCCAGGGGAGCCACGCCGCTCCCCCACACAGACCGGAAAGACCATGGCTTCCACCACACCGATAGACACGCCGCCGGTACCACCGGCGGCGACCGGCCGCGCCCCCAGTACCGGGCGCGCGGGCGACAAGATCTTCCTGGGGCTCTCCCGGGGCTCGGGCATCCTGCTGCTCGTGATCATGGCGTCGATCGCCGTGTTCCTCACCTACCGCGCCGCACTGGCCGTCTCCAAGAACGAGGGCAACTTCTTCACCGCCTTCGACTGGAACCCGGCCGGCGACCCGCCGGTCTTCGGCATCGCGGTCCTGCTCTTCGGCACGGTCGTCAGCTCGATCGTCGCGATGATCATCGCCGTCCCGGTCGCCGTCGGCATCGCCCTGTTCATCTCGCACTACGCGCCGCGCAAGCTGGCCGCGCCCCTCGGATACGTCGTCGACCTGCTCGCCGCCGTGCCGAGCATCGTCTACGGCATCTGGGGCGCCCTCTTCCTGGTCCCGTACCTGGAGGGCCTCAACCTCTGGCTCGACGACTTCTTCGGCTGGACGTACATCTTCGACAAGACCGAGGTCGGCGTCGCCCGCTCGCTGTTCACCGTCGGCATCCTGCTCGCGATCATGATCCTGCCGATCGTCACCAGCGTCAGCCGCGAGGTCTTCCTCCAGGTCCCGAGGATGAACGAGGAGGCCGCCCTCGCCCTCGGCGCCACCCGCTGGGAGGTCATCCGCCTCTCAGTGCTCCCCTTCGGCCGCTCCGGCGTGATCTCCGCGTCGATGCTGGGCCTGGGCCGGGCGCTCGGCGAGACGATGGCCGTCGCCACGGTCCTGTCGCCGAGCTTCGTCATCTCCGGGCATCTGCTCAACCCGGGTGGCGGAACGTTCGCCCAGAACATCGCCGCGAAGTTCGACGAGGCCGACCAGTTCGGGCGTGACGCCCTGATCGCCTCCGGCCTCGTCCTCTTCGTCCTCACCCTGCTGGTCAACGGCGCGGCCCGGCTCATCATCGCCCGCCGCAAGGAGTACTCGGGGGCCAACGCATGAGCCACGCAGCGAACACCGGCGTCCAGGAGGTCCCCGCCCGCGCGGCGACCGTCGCCCCCCGGACCGGCCTCGGCACACGGTCGCTCCCCCGCTGGGCTCCCTTCGGCTTCGCGGCCGTGGCGCTCGTGCTGGGCGTCGGCACCGGCATCGCCGCCGGCTGGGAGAGCCGCACCCAGTGGGGGCTCTTCTCCGCCCTCCTCTTCGTCGTCATCTCGTACATCACGACCTCGGTCGTGGAGAACCGGCGCCAGGCCAAGGACCGGCTCGCCACCAGCATCGTCTGGGTGTGCTTCCTGCTGGCCGTCGCCCCGCTGGCCTCCCTGCTGTGGACGACGATCAGCCGGGGCGCCGAACGCCTCGACCTGTACTTCCTGACCCACTCGATGGCCGGGGTGCTCGGCTCCGAGGCCAGCGGCGGTGTCTACCACGCGCTGATCGGGACCCTGGAGCAGGTCGGCCTCGCCACCCTCATCGCCGCCCCCATCGGCATGCTGACCGCCGTCTACCTGGTCGAGTACGGCCGGGGCGCGCTGGCCCGCGCCGTCACCTTCTTCGTCGACGTCATGACGGGCATCCCGTCGATCGTCGCCGGTCTCTTCATCCTCTCGATCATGCTGATGACGCAGACCGACCCGTCCGGTCTGATGGGCGCGCTGGCGCTCACGATCCTGATGATCCCGGTCGTGGTCCGCTCCACCGAGGAGATGCTCAAGCTCGTCCCGAACGAGCTGCGCGAGGCGTCGCTCGCCCTGGGCGTCCCGAAGTGGCGCACCATCCTGAAGGTGGTCCTCCCGACCGCGCTCGGCGGCATCACCACCGGTGTGATGCTCGCGATCGCCCGCATCGCCGGTGAGACCGCACCGATCATGCTGCTGGTCTTCGGCAGCCAGCTGATCAACACGAACCCGTTCTCGGGCGCCCAGTCCTCGCTCCCCTTCTACATCTGGGAGCAGTACAAGGTCGGCACCGAGCAGTCGTACGACCGGGCCTGGGCCGCCGCCCTCGTGCTGATCGCCTTCGTCATGATCCTCAACCTCGTGGCCCGCGGCATCGCCCGCTGGAAGGCCCCGAAGCACTGATACGTGCGGCTCCCGCCCCGTGACCGGCCGCCGACGCGGCCACAGAAAGAAGCAGTGATTCAGATGGCCAAGCGCATCGACGTCAGCGGCCTGTCCGCCTACTACGGCTCCCACCTCGCCATCGAGGACATCTCGATGACCGTGGAGCCCCGCTCCGTGACCGCCTTCATCGGCCCCTCCGGCTGCGGCAAGTCCACCTTCCTGCGCACCCTCAACCGCATGCACGAGGTCACCCCCGGCGGCCGCGTCGAGGGCAAGGTGCTGCTGGACGACGAGAACCTGTACGGGCCGAGCGTCGACCCGGTCACCGTGCGCCGCACGGTCGGCATGGTCTTCCAGCGCCCCAACCCGTTCCCGACCATGTCGATCTTCGACAACGTCGCGGCGGGCCTCAGGCTGAACGGCTCGTACAAGAAGAGCGAGCTTCCCGACATCGTCGAGAAGTCGCTCCGCGGCGCCAACCTCTGGAACGAGGTCAAGGACCGGCTGAACAAGCCCGGCTCCGGCCTCTCCGGCGGTCAGCAGCAGCGTCTGTGCATAGCCCGCGCGATCGCGGTCGAGCCGGAGGTGCTGCTGATGGACGAGCCCTGCTCCGCCCTGGACCCGATCTCCACCCTCGCCGTCGAGGACCTGATCGGCGAGCTGAAGGAGCGCTTCACGATCGTCATCGTGACGCACAACATGCAGCAGGCGGCCCGCGTCTCGGACCGCACGGCGTTCTTCAACCTCGCGGCGGTCGGCAAGCCCGGCAAGCTGATCGAGATCGACGACACGGAGCGCATCTTCTCCAACCCGTCCGTCCAGGCCACCGAGGACTACATCTCGGGCCGGTTCGGATAACGGAGGCCGGGCCCTCCTCCGGACCGGCGGAGGGCCGGATCCCCGACCCCCAAGGATGGCCTTTGGGTGCTGCATGGCGGTGCCACCCGTAAGGCAAAGGGTCCGCCCCGCTCCCCCCACGGGGAAGCGGGGCGGACCCGACTTCCGTACCGGCGCGTGCCGGCGGCCCTCACGGCCGTTCGTCAGCCGAAGAGCAGCAGCACGACCCCGTAGCTGGCGGCGGCGACCAGGGCCGCGGCCGGCATGGTGATGAACCAGCCGAGGATGATGTTCTTGGCGACGCCCCAGCGCACCGCGTTCACCCGCTTCGTGGCGCCCACGCCCATGATCGCGGAGGTGATCACATGCGTGGTGGAGATCGGCGCGTGGAACAGGAACGCCGAGCCGAACATGATCGACGCGCCGGTGGTCTCCGCCGCGAACCCCTGCGGCGGATCCAGCTCGATGATCTTCCGGCCCAGCGTGCGCATGATGCGCCAGCCGCCCGCGTACGTGCCCAGTGACAGCATCAGCGCGCAGACCAGCTTCACCCAGACCGGAATCGGATCCTCCGGGCTCTCGATGTCCGCGATGACCAGGGCCATCACCACGACACCCATGGTCTTCTGCGCGTCCTGGAGCCCATGGCCGAGCGCCATGCCCGCCGCCGAGACCGTCTGCGCTATCCGGAAACCGCGCTTGGCCTTGTGCGGATTGGTCTTCCGGAAGATCCACATGATCACGACCATCACCAGATAGCCGACGACCAGCCCTATGACGGGCGAGAGGAACATCGGGATGACGATCTTGTCGATCACCCCGTCCCAGTGGACCATCGTCCCGCCGGCGAGCGCCGCGCCGACCATGCCGCCGAACAATGCGTGCGAGGAGGAGGACGGAAGCCCGAAATACCAGGTGACGAGGTTCCACATGATGGCACCGACGAGGGCGGCGAAGAGGATTCCCATCCCCTTGTCGCCTTCGGGCGTCGCGATCAGACCCTCACTGACGGTCTTGGCGACACCACTGCCGAGAAACGCGCCCGCGAGATTCATCACCGCCGCCATCGCCAGCGCGGCACGCGGGGTGAGCGCCCGGGTGGAGACGGAGGTGGCGATGGCGTTCGCCGAGTCGTGGAAGCCGTTCGTATACGTAAAGCCGAGCGCGACCCCGATGGTCACGATCAGCGCAAAGGTGTCCACGTGGTTCAGGACTCCTTGACCGCGATGGTCTCCACCGTATTGGCGACGTGCTCGAACGCGTCGGCCGCCTCTTCCAGTACGTCCACGATCTGCTTGAGCTTCAGCACCTCGATGGCGTCGTACTTGCCGTTGAAGAGATGGGCGAGCAGTTTGCGGTGGATCTGGTCGGCCTGGTTCTCCAGGCGATTGACCTCGATCCAGTACTCGGTGAGATTGTCCATGGTCCGCAGCCCGGGCATCGCCTCGGCGGTCAGCTCGGCCGCGCGGGCCAGCACCTCGATCTGCTGCGCGATGCCCTTGGGGAGTTCCTCGATCTGGTACAGCACGACCAGGTCGACGGCCTCCTCCATGAAGTCCATGATGTCGTCGAGCGACGAAGCGAGGCTGTAGATGTCCTCGCGGTCGAACGGCGTGATGAAAGAGGAGTTCAGCTGGTGGAAGATCGCGTGGGTGGCATCGTCCCCCGCGTGCTCCGCTGCCCGCATGCGCTCCGCGATCTCGGCTCGGGAGGCAGGGTCCGCCCCCAGCATTTCCATCAGGAGTTTCGAGCCCGTGACGATGTTGTCCGCGGAGGCGGAGAACATGTCGTAGAAGCTCGTCTCCCTGGGGGTCAGACGAAAGCGCACGTGGGGTCCTCGGGGTGCTTTGGATTCGGTCAGGCTGATGCTAGGCGCATCATCCGGCCACGGCTAACCGGCGTTCTTCAGTGTCCCGCATGGGGCGCGGAGATCAGCACGGACCCCCGGTCACGTTTCGGCAGAATTCGTTAAGCTATACCCACCAGGGGTATACGAATGGCAGTAGTAAAGGGAATACGGGAGGCAGCCATGACCACCACCGGGACCGCCGCGACCACCTCGGACGCCGGCACCGCGAGCGCCGACGCCACGGCGGATGCCACGACCTCGGGCGCCTCGACCGCCCCCGACCCCGTGGCCGGTTCCGCCACCACCGGGGCGGCCGAGCCGGTCGTCACCGACCACGACCGGGGCATCCACGGCTACCACCACCAGAAGGCCGAGCACCTCAAACGGCTGCGCCGGATCGAGGGCCAGATCCGCGGCCTGCAGCGCATGGTCGACGAGGACGTCTACTGCATCGACATACTCACCCAGGTCTCGGCGTCCACGAAGGCCCTCCAGTCCTTCGCGCTCCAGCTGCTGGAGGAGCATCTGCGGCACTGCGTGGCGGACGCCGCGCTCAAGGGGGGCGACGAGGTGGACGCCAAGGTCGAGGAGGCCACCAAGGCCATCGCCCGCCTGCTCCGCACCTGACGACGGGGTCCGGCCCGCAGCCGGGCGGGCCGGGCGACGACCGGTCACGCCCGGCGGGCGCCGACCGGGCCCCGGGCATCACCCGTCACGGCGGATGATCGAACAGGACGAACCGGATCACCACCGGTACCGTGACCGGAAAGATCTGCCCGGAAGGAGCGTCGTCCGGCGCGTGCGATCGCAAGGCGGCCGGAAGCCCTCGGACGGGATCTCCCCTGCTCGAACGAAGGTGTGGGCCTGGGGAGGTGCCGGGCGGCGTGGCGGGGCGAACGTTGCCGGAAGGACCACTGGTCAGGCCAGGCGGTCACCGGACCGGGGAGCGGTGGCCCGCTCGGCGACCACCCCCACGTTCAGCACCTCGTCGATGCGGGCGGAGCTGAGCCGCTCCCCGATCGCGGCCGACGCTGCGATCATCAGCTCGCCGCAGAGCTCGATCTCGGCGAGAGCCACATGGTCGGATTCGGTCCGTGTGCCGAGCGTCACCACGCCACTCACCTCTCATTGCCGTCGCCGACTTCCCAGCGTAGGGAGCGGAGCACGCACCGCGCATGGCACGGACGGACCATTTCTGCTCCGCCGGCTTGCCTACGTCCGACCCCGCCCGGCCCGCCCGGCCGCTCGCGCCCGCCACCGCCGCCCCGGCCGGGACGCACCCGCCGCCGTGCCGACGCGTATCCCGTCCTCCGTTCCACCATCGCGCCGGCCGCCGTGCCGACACGTGCTCCACAGACGTACCGGCACACGAAGCCGTTCCGCGCCCCGCCTAGTGCTGTGACCGGGAAGGTTCACCGGCTCGCGATGCCCGGCACGGCACCTCGCGGTGTTGTCGCATCACCCGCGTACGTCCAGTACGCGGACGATGCTCCGCCTTGCGATGTACCGCACCGGACGTCGCGAGCCACCCGGCAAACCTTCCCGGTCACAGCACTAGCGCTCCTCGATCTTCCCGGTGTAGATGTCGTCGTCGTCCGGCAGCCGGACGGAGACGGGCACCCCGAAATCGGACAGCGACGTCGTCGACGTCACCTCCACCGCGGGCCCCGCGTCGGCGAAGGCGAACCGGTGGCGCACCTCACGCAGCCGCCCCTGTTCGTCCAGGTACACGTCGAACGGCACGGTTCGGGTGCGAAATCCTTTCGCCGCCGCGACCAGCGCCCCGCGCGATTGCGGTGACGCCTCGCGGGCCGCCCGCCCGATGTCCGAAACCCCTCGGTAGTGCCGCACGCTCACACCGGCGAGCACCGCCTGCCCCACGTACTCCACCTGCCGTGCCCCGCGCAGCAGTTCCGCCGCGATCATGGGGTCGGTCACCCCGCCGGTGACCAGATTGCCGTCCGCCAGCGTCGTCGTGTCGACCTTGACCCACTTGTCCGCGGGCACCCCGGCGCCGCGATTCATCATGTACAGCGCGTCGGGGACCAGCAGCTCGGTGACGGGGCGGTGCCCGTCCGCCCCGGCGGCGTCCTCGGGCAGTACGACCTCCAGCCGGCCGGCGCGCCTGCGGAAGTCGTACGCCCCGCGGCCCCTGATCGTCACCCGCGTCCCGCCCGCCGCGGTCTGCATCGACGTACGCACCCGGGCGCTTCCCCCGACGTCCCCGCCCCCGGCTCCAGCCACCGTCCCCGTTCCGGTGCCGGACACCGTCCCGCCGAGCACCTCGGCCGCACGGCGGACCGCGTCGAGCGAGTCGG
Source organism: Streptomyces sp. NPDC001750 (assembly GCF_042892615.1). Classification (NCBI taxonomy): domain Bacteria; kingdom Bacillati; phylum Actinomycetota; class Actinomycetes; order Kitasatosporales; family Streptomycetaceae; genus Streptomyces; species Streptomyces sp. NPDC001750. Next base: position 145,615 of record NZ_JBIAUE010000019.1, read on the forward strand.
CCCCGCCCCGCTCGTCGGCCACGGTGCTGTCGCCGCGGCCCCGATCACCCCCGCATCCGGCGGTCGCCGCCATCACGCCCACCACGGCGAGGGCGCAGACAGCGCGCGCCCCGCCTCCGGACCTGTGCCGCTGCACCACCATCGCCTGTCAACCCCCAACGCCGTACCGCTTGCCCGAGCCCCCCATCCGTTCCGGATAACGACAACCCGTGTCCCCCGTCACGCCGTTCCCGAACGCCACACCGCCGAGTGGCGGCGCCCAGTACCGTGGACGGGTGTACGTCCAACACACCCCAGAGGCCCCGCCGGCCGCCCCCGCTCCCACGTCCTTCGGACACGAACCCACGACTGTGGAACGCGGCTCGTTCTGCATCGCCCGTTGCGCCTGCGGATGGTCGGGACCGGCCCGCCGCTCCCGCGACCGGGCCCGGGCCGACGCCTCGGAGCACCGCGCCTCGCCCTGACCCCACGCCGCACACCCCCACTCACCTCGCGCCCGGCCTCTCCCCCCACCTGACGGCCCGCACCGGCCCATGCCCCGGAGGTCCGATGAACACGCCCCATCAGCCCCCCGTGCCCCAACCGCGCACGGGGCCGGGCCGGCGCGCGGTGCTCACCGCGGGCGCCGTCGCGGTGCTCGCCGGCGCCGCGAGCGCGTGCGACAACGCTTCCGTGCCCGGCGACGATCCGGCGGGAACGGGAGGAGCGTCGGGCACTTCGGGCGCCTCGGGCGGGACCGCCCCCGGCTCACCCGCCTCACCGGACCCATCCCTCTCGTCGAAACCCTCCCCCGCCGGTCCGGCCGACTGGTCCGCCCTCGCGAAGGGCCTCGACGGCAGGCTCGTACGGCCCCGGGACGGGGACTACCCGACTGCCCGTCAGCTCTACAACACCCGGTTCGACGGTCTGAAGCCCGCCGCCGTGGCCTACGTGGGGCACGCTGCGGATGTCCGCGAATGCCTGGCCTTCGCCCGCCGCACGGGCACCCCCGTGTCGATCCGGGGCGGTGGCCACTCCTACGCGGGCTGGTCGAGCGGCGACGGACGCCTCGTCATCGACGTCTCGTCGCTGTCGCGCGTCGAACGGAACGGCACGATCGGCGCGGGCGCCAGACTCATCGAGGTCTACCAGGGCCTCGCCCGCCACGGCCTGACGATCCCCGGCGGCTCCTGCCCCACGGTCGGCATCGCGGGCCTCACCCTCGGCGGCGGCCACGGCGTCGCCTCCCGCGCGTACGGTCTGACCTGCGACAGCCTCACCTCCGCCACCCTCGTCACGGCCGACGGCAGGACCGTCACCGCGGACGCGGACCACCACCCGGACCTCTTCTGGGCGCTGCGCGGTGCGGGCAACGGCAACTTCGGCGTGGTCACCGAGCTGACGTTCCGCACCCGCCCGACCCCGCAGGCCGTCACCGCCTACCTGTCCTGGCCCTGGTCGCGGGCCCGTTCCGCCGTCACGGCGTGGCAGGAGTGGGGGCCGTCGCAGCCCGACGAGATCTGGTCCTCGCTGCACCTCGCCGCCGGTCCGGGCGGCGGCCCGACCGTCACGGTGGCCGCGTTCGGTCTCGGCACGTACGACGAGCTGCAGAACGCCGTCGACCGTCTCGCCGACCGGATCGGCGCCCCTGCGTCCTCCGTGTCGCTGCGCCGGCGCGGCTACCAGGAGGCGATGCTCGGGTACGCGGGCTGCGCGGGCATCACCGACGCCCAGTGCCATCTGCCGGGTTCGACGCCCGGCCGCACCGAGCAGGGCACGCTCCAGCGGGAGACGTACGCCGCCGCTTCCGACTTCTACGACCGCTCGCTGTCCCCGGCGGGCGTCGGCGCCCTCCTCGACCGGGCCGAGGCGTTCACCCGCGTCCCGGTCTCCGGGGGCGGCGCGGGCACCATCACGCTGACCGCGCTCGGCGGCGCGATCAACCGGGTCGCCCCTCGGGCCACGGCGTTCGTCCACCGCCGTTCACGCGTCCTGGCCCAGTACGTCGGTGCCTGGGAGCACGGCACGGCGGGCAGCGCACAGCAGGACTGGCTGAAAAACACCCACATGGCGATGGGCCGGTACGCGTCCGGGGCGGCGTACCAGAACTACCCGGATCCCTCGCTGGGCGACTGGCGCCGGGCCTACTACGGCACGGCCGCCGAGCGTCTGACGGACCTGAAGAAGCGCTACGACCCCGAGCGCCTGTTCTCGTTCCCGCAGGCCCTCTGATTCCTCGGCTTCTGACGCACCACCACATCGCGGCCCGGAACCGGCGGAGCGGCGCTCCGGGCCCCGGGCCCGACGGGCAGCGCGTCGGCCCGGCCGACCGGCGCACGAGTTCGAAGCGCGGCCTACGCGGCCAGGTCCTTCTCACCGTCCCGGCAGACCGACCCCGGGCGCGGCTCGGGAATCCCGATCGTCCCCGTCCGGCCACCGGGCCTCGCCGCCGACGACGCACCGCGCGACCTGACGAGCCGTCCGAGGCGGTCCGAGCGGGAGACGGCCGCCGTCAACGGCGTCAGCAGCATCATCGCGAGCGGGGAGAGCAGCAGGGCGACCGCCGTGCCGAGCGCCAGTCCGCCGACGACGTCGGTCGGGTAATGGACACCCATGTAGATCCGGCAGAAGCCCTCCAGGAGGGCCAGGCCGATCGCGACGACACCGAACTTCCGGTTGACCACGAAGAGTCCGACCGCCAGAGCCATGGCCATCGTGGCGTGATCGCTCACGAAGGAGAAGTCGTTCTTCCCCTCCACGAGGACCTCCAGCCCCGCGTGTTCGCGGAACGGACGCTGCCGTTCCACGAATCCGCGGATGGGGATGTTGACGAGCAGCGCGATCCCGGCGGCGAGCGGCGCCCAGACGATCCCGGCGACCGCCGTCACCGAGTCCTCGGCCGTGCCGCGCCGGCGCACGCTCCACCAGCACCACAGGACCACCAGGACCATGCCGAGCATGATCCCGTACTCGCCCACGAACCCCATGATCCGGTCGAACCAGGCGGGGGCGGACTTCGCGAGCCCGTTGATCTCGTAGAGCAGGCCGACGTCGGGGTTCGACCCATCCATTGCGAGTCCAGCCATCCGCTGCGGCCCCTTGTCTTGTCTGCTGACGCGGGGCACACCCGTGCACCGCCCTGACGAACCCCCGTGTTGGTTCGATCACCGCGTGGCTGCGCTGCCCGTGCGGACCCGTCCGTACGGACCTGCCGGCGAGGGCCGGTCCGGAGGGCGTGCGCGCGGTCGGCTCACAGCTGCCCGCGGGCCGCCCGGTCCACCCGGGTCATCCAGTCCACCCAGGGAACGACGCGGTCCGTGCGCGCGTTCCACTCTCCACCGAATGATCACTATGACGTTATCGAAGAGTGACTCATCGTCGCAGCTCAGGGCCTGGGCCTTACGGAGAGTTCTGGCCACCGCCGTCGCCGCGTCAGACCTCCGGACGGTCGCCGGGAAGGTCGGTCGGGAGGGCCGCGGCCCCTTCCCTCGTCACGCGGGTCGCGCCGAAGTAATCGGGGGTGTCGATCTTGTCGAACCGGATCACCGACCCGGTGTACGGCGCGTTGATCATGTAGCCCCCTCCCACGTACAGCCCCACGTGCCGAATGGCCCGCGAGTTGGTCAGGTCGTCCGAGAAGAACACCAGGTCACCGGGGAGCAGTTCGTCGCGCGAGGGATGCGGCCCGGCGTTGTACTGGTCGTTCGCCACCCGGGGCAGATCGATCCCCTCGGTGCGGTACGCGGCCTGGGTCAGCCCCGAACAGTCGAACCGCCCGCCCTGCTCCGGTGTGCCGTTGCCACCCCACAGATACGGCGTGCCGAGCTTGTTCTGGGCGAAGTGGATGGCCCCGGCCGCCTGCTCCGAGGGCCGCACCCGCCCCACGGGCCGGGCGAAACTCTTCTCCAGCGACCGGATGATGGTGACGTAGTTCTTCGTCTCCGCGATATTGGGGACCCCGCCGGAGCGGATCACCCGGTACGCCCCGGCGTTGTACGCGGCGAGCATGTTGTCCGTCTGGTCGCCGGGCACCTTCTTCACGTACCCGGCCAGCTCGCAGTCGTACGAGGCGGCGGACGGAATCGCGTCCTGTGGATCCCATACGTCGCGTCTGCCGTCGCCGTTGCCGTCGATCCCGTGCCCGGCCCAGGTGCCCGGGATGAACTGGGCGATCCCCTGGGCGGCCGCCGGGCTCTCGGCCCGGGGGTTCCATCCGCTCTCCTGGTACAGCTGGGCGGCCAGGAGGGCCGGGTTGATTGCCGGGCAGAGGTTGCCCCACTTCTGCACCAGCCCCTGGTACTTCGCCGGCACCGCGCCCTTCGCCAGCCCGACCGCCCCGCTCCTGCCGGAACTCGTGAGTCCGGCGGCGGCGGAATACGTGCCGACGACGAGCAGCGTCACGAAGCACATGGCCATGCCGACGCCTAGCCCACCGATCACCCAGAATTTGCGCACCCCTCAACCATCCCCCATCGGGGCGGTTTTCATGGCCACTTTCGCGGGTGTGTACGAATCAACCGGGTCACCGGGGTCGTTCACGGGCCCTTCCCGCACCTCGGGTGACACAGGGGGCGCACCCACCGCCCGGTGGGGCGCACCGCTTCCCGACGGGGCGCACGCCGCGCCGCCACGGGATCACGGTGCGCCGAACTCCGACGGGCGTGCGCCGAACGGCGGTCGGCACGCTCTGAACACGAGTCAGAGCGTGCCGATCCGGAGCCCTCGCGCGTCGGCACGGACCACACCGTGCCGACATCCCGTCAGGCCGCGCCGCTCGACCAGTGATCGGACCGCACATTGGGGCGCGGGAGCGGGTAGACCCCCTTGTACGCCGGCCCGTTCGGCTCGGACGTGGACTCGGCGACCTTCGACTCCTTCACGCAGGGGCTGTCCGCCTCGAAGAAGACCTGGCCCTTGCCGCGGACGCTCACGCTGATCCCGAAGCCGTCCTTGGTCTGCGCGTAGACCGCGGGGAAGACCTTGTCGTCGTTCTTGCCCTTGATGCGGTAGCCGTTCTCGCGCCAGTGGTTCTCGACCTGGTCCAGGAAGCTCTGGCGGCGTTCCGCCGACACGATGGTCATCACGGTCCGCCTGCGGGTCACGTCGCAGGTGCCGGTGGTCGTCGGGCCGTGCGCCCACTGCACCTCGGGGTCGATCGCCTCCAGCACGGAGTCGAGCATGCCGTCGGAGCGTTCCGCGGCCTCCTGCATGTTCATGTCGGTCCTCTTGGCTCGCCGGACGCCGTCGGTCTCCTGGGTGTTCTCGTCGCCGCCGGTGCCCTTGGTGCTCATGTTGCTCTCGGTGGAATTGCCCGGGCTCTCGCCGCCCGAACCCGCGTGTTCGTTGCCGCAGCCCGTCAGCGCGAAGCCGACGGCCAGTGCCACCGCGACGAACCGGAACCTTCGCTTCATCGCTGTTCCTCCATCTTGAGCCTGTCGGAGTTGCCGGACACGATCAGGGCGATGCTGTCCGCCGACATGGCGTCCCGTACCGGGTCGAAGTAGTTGGAGTGCGCGTCGAAGCTCACACCACCGGTACTGATGAACGGCGTCCCCGGGGCCACCGGGAACCGCTTGGCCCCGAACGCCTTGCTCGCCGGGTCCTTGCCGAACCAGAGGTCGTCGTCGCCCTTGTCGGCCAGGTCGCCCGCGATGTACGCGCCGGCCGGGCCTCCCAGGATCATCCCCACCGTACCCACGACCACCTGTGTCTTGGACGGAAGGTGGGTGACCGGGTCGTTCTGGGCGGCACCGACGAAGACGTGCCCGGCACCGACGCCGAGGTCCACGGCGCGGTCCACGCCGACTCCGGGACTGCCGACCAGGATGATGTCGTCGACCCCCGGGATACCGCCCGGGTGCTGTGTCGCGGCCCCCACGGCGCGGGAACCGTAGGAGTGACCGATGGCGGTGATGTGCGGGTCCGCGTTCTGGTTGGTGGCCGAGATGCCCGACATGAAGTCGTTGTACGCGGCTCCGCCCTTCTCCGCCCGGCTGGTGCCCGCGACGGCCAGGCTGTGCAGCCCGTCCGGCGACTGCGGCGCGTCGTAGCCGAGCCAGACGATCGCCGCGGTCGACGGGTCGTAGCCCTGGGCACCGATCGCCGTGTCGCGGGCGCGCTTGAGGCCCGTCTTGGCGAAGTCCTCGTCCAGCGCGGTGTTCAGGCCCGGCACATAGGCCGACACGTGCTTCGACGTGTCGGGGTTCCCGTACGAGACGATGGCCCTCCCGTTGCCCTCGTCGCTGATGCCGAGCAGGTACATCGGCGGCTGACTGCCCTCGTTCAGCTGACGCTGGATCTCCCGCAGACCGGCCAGCTGCTCCTTCGACTTGGAGTCGGTCTTGCCCTCCAGCTTCGAGATCAGCTCGGGCAGGTTCTTGCGGTTGGCCTTGTCCCGGTCCGCCGCCGGAATGCCGTCCAGGTAGCCGATCTTGTCCGAGGAGAGGTCGAGGTACTGGTCGCGCTGTTGCTGCGACAGGCCGTCCCACCACGCCTTGCGATCGGCCGCGGAGGCGTTGTACGGGATGCGGTCGTTGAGGTAGTCGCGCGTCGCGCCCTGCACCGCCGCCTCGACCCGGGGCCCGGAGCCGGGCAGTCCGGCGACCGCGCCGCCGCCCCCGCCGGACGCCTTGGTCATGTCCCAGGCGGCGGCGATGTACTGGCCCTTGTCCCACTTGTTGCCCGCGCCCCGTGCCGCCTGGCCGTACTGGTCGGCGATGCCCTTGACCGTGTCGCCGGGGTGGAAGACCGCGTCGACGACGCCGGTGACGTCGCCCCACAGGCCGCCGTCGCCGACGACACCGTCGAGGAAGCCGCCCTCCGAGGAGCCGGAGGAACCCGACGAACCGTCTTGTCTACCCGCGTCAACCGGCGAAGAAGAATTGCCGCCGGTCGATTCGCCGGAGCCACCGGAGCCCTCGGTGCCGCCTGAGCCCTGGGTCCCACCGGAACCCTGGGTCCCACCCGTGCCACCGGAGCCGCCGGAGCCGCCCGACGAGCCCGTGCCACCGGACGCGTCGGATCCCCCGGACGCGGCCGAACCGCCCGAGTCCGTACCACCGGAGGTGGTCGACCCGCCGCTGCCGGTACCACCGGTCACGGTCGCGCCTTCGGAGCCCGCACCGCCCGACGAGCCGGACCCTCCGCCGGTCGCACCCGAGCCCTTGCCCGCCTCCACATTGCCGTCCGGCGGCGCGCACGCGCCCCCGGTCAGCTGGCAGATGGCATTCTGGATCTGCCCTGTCAGCTGCGCGCCGATTCCCGTGGCCACGAGCGCCCCGATGAGGGCCACGACCACGAGGATCATGCCCAGGTACTCCATCGCCGTCTGCCCGGCGTCGGCACGACGCCACTTCAGCATCCGCGCGACGCTGAACGGGCGGTACTGGACGCGCTGTTCGGGCCGCAGCCGGAACCACTCGCGCGAACCGGCCCGGCAGAGCAGGACGATGACGACGACCGGCAGGACCACCTGCGCCAGGCCCTGCCCGGCGGTGCCGTCCTTCAGGGTCGCGAACGCGCCCAGGGCGAGCCAGATGTGTACGGCGAGGAGCCCGCGCCGGATCCAGACGCCCCCGGTCCGCACGTACAGCGACAGCACGAACCCGATCACGCCGGGCAGGGCCGCGTACACGAGCATGCCCAACAGCCGCCCGTCCACCGCATCGACGGCCGACGCCACGACGAGCGCGTCGATCACACCGATGACGGTGACGGCGAAGAGAAGCCGTACGAGAATCAGCACCGCCTGCAAGGGGCGCGACAACGGCTGTCTACCCGGAGGAACGTCGGCGGCACCGATGCCGGCACCGCCCGGTACCGCTAATTCTCGTATGCCAGACACGGCGAGTCTCCCCAGCTTTGTGAGTGGGTGCAGCGACAGTTCCCCCCGGTACCGTTATGCGACCACAGCACTACAGGACGCGGCATGGGCCCCAGGGCCTAATACCAGGCTCAAAAACCCAGGTGATCCGCGTCTCCCGTACCGTCACCGACCGCCTGGATCCGGGGCATTGAGGACGGCCCACCCATCGGCGCGCCCCGGCGGACCAGAAGGCGGAGTGGGCGTCGGGGCGAGGAATGATCTCGGCGCGTCTCCGGACGAATCTCTCCGAAAGGGGCAAGGATTGCGCGCCGGCCCGGCCCGCCGCGGCTTCCATGTCCATGCGGGCCTGTTTCCCTGCCACTCACCGGAAACCCCCTCTCAGAAACAGCCCGTCAAAGCCGTAGCCGTTGGAATGGCAAAACAACGATCGCCGCATTCCGTCCCATCGGTATCGCTCCGCCTCGACCCCTTTCCGCATGCCCGGGAAGCGATCGACGCGGAGTACTGTCGGCCGACACGGCGCCCCTGTTCGGGTCGAAGTGGCCGAAGTGGGCATCCGGAATGCTCCCAACTCACGTAGAGGAACGATCCGTTGCCCCCTTGGCCACGCACTCCACCCAGAGCAGCTTTCCGCCCTGCCCCGAGACGACGCCTCTGTCCGGCAACTCCGCAGCCCTCGGCGCGTGTTCGGGCCGCCCACGGCCTCCGACCCCTCCGCCGCTCAAGGGAACCGCTCCCCAGCTCTCCGCGTAGAGTGTCACCAGATACAGCCCGCGCCCCCGTTCAGCCAGCTCCGCCGGGGCCCCGGCGCTCCATCGGAACGGTGCGGGAATGCGCGGGCTGGTGTCGCGGACGCCGAGCCGGATCCGGCCTCGCCCGGCTTTGCGCAGACGCAATGAGTACGGCCCCGACGAGTGCAGGTACGCGTTCGTGACCAGCTCGCTCGCCAGCAGTTCGGCGTTCTCGACGAGTTCGGGCATGCCGTGCAGGCGCAGCGCGGTGCGGAGCATCGCGCGGGCCACACCGGGAGCACGGGGATCTCGCGGGAGTTGAAGGGTGTACGTCCAGGGCGGGGATACCGTGGCACTGACCATGGAAGTCTCCGTTCACGGAGGGAAGTCGGAAGATGCGCTTCGGGTTGTCCGGTGACGAGGCCGCTCCGTCGAGCGGGGTACTTCCGGACCGGTGGCCTGCGTCACACACTAGAGCCCGATGCGGAATACATTCCATGAAATCCATGGATTACGTAACAGATACGCTCGTGTGGGTGACCAAGACGGGGAGTGAGTGATGCCGCCCAGCGCCACACCGACGGCCCGCCGCAGACGACTGGGGGCCGAGCTCCGCAAGCTGCGCGAACGCGCCGGGATCACCGCGACCGAGGCCGCACGCCTGCTCGGCGGCAACCAGGCACGCATCAGCAACATCGAAGCCGGCCGCTACGGCGTGAGCGCCGAACGGGTGCGCACGCTGTCCTGCCACTACCACTGCCCCGACGAGGCGCTGGTCAACGCGCTGGCCGCCATGACGGGCGACCGGAAACGGGGCTGGTGGGAGGAGTACCGGGAAATCCTCTCCGCGGAACTGCTGGACCTGGCGGAACTCGAACACCACGGAACCGCGCTGCGCACCGCCCATGTCTCCGGCCTGCCCGGCCTGCTCCAGACCACGGACCATGCCCGCGAGGTCTTCCGCCAGGTCGTCCCCGCCCTCACGCCCCCGGAGATCGAGCACCACCTGTCGTTCCGGATCAAGCGTCAGGCCGTCATCTTCCGCGAGGACCCCGCGCCCTACCGGGCGGTCGTCCACGAGGCCGCCCTGCACATGCGATTCGGCGGTCCGGCCGTGGCCAGACAGCAGCTGGGCCACCTGCTGGCCATGAGCGAGCGCGATCACGTGACGATCCGGGTGGTCCCGTTCCGGGCCGGCGGATATCCGGGGACCGGCCAGCCGGTCCACTACGTGCACGGATCCGTGCCGCAACTGGACACCGTGCAGCTGGACCAGGCGCACGGCATGGCCCTTCTGGACGCGGAGGCCCACTTGCACAAGTACCGGCAGGTGCTGGACCGCATGGAGTCCCTCGCGCTGGACGCCGCCGAGTCGCGCGATCTGGTGGACGCCATCGCCCGGGGCCTCTGAAGAGAACCCGTCGCCGAACCGTGCACGAGGTCGCCGGACCGCCCGCGGCGGTGACCGAACTGCCCGCGGCCGTCGCCGAACCGTGCACGAGGCCGCCGGGCCACCCGCGGCTGTCGCCGGACCACCTGCGGCGGTGACCGGACTGCCCGCGGTCGTCGTCGGTCCGCACGTGGCCGGATCCCTCGCACCCACGGCGGGGGCGGATCCCGCTCGCCCGGCTTCGCCGCCTGTCGCCCCGCTCCCGCCCCCGGCGCGGTCCGTCCTGCGGAGATCCGCGCGCTCCGGCACGGCCCCGCGCACGGCCCCACGCACGCCCCCGGCGCCCGGCCGGCTTCCCCACGGCACCGTCAACACGCGCCGTCCACACGCATCGTCAAGGAGAATCCCGTCCATGACCGACATCCCCGCCGACCTGACCTGGATCCGCGCCGTCCCCGAGGACGACGAGGGAACCGGCCCCCGGATCGAGATCGCCTTCGGCCCGGACGAACTCGTCCGTCTCCGCGAGACCGGCGACCCCACCAACATCGTGACCACCACCCGCGCCAAATGGGATGCCTTCGCCAAAGGCGTCCAGGCCGGCGAATTCGACCACTTCATCGACGACGTGGACTCCGAAACGGACTCCGGCACGGACACGGTCTCCAACACGGACACCGACACCGACACGCGCATCGGCAAGGACATCGACGGGACCGCCGACGACGGCGCCTCCGCCCGACCCTGAGCCGCCCGCGTCCGGTCCGCTACGAGCCCTCGGCGCCGGGGACGTCGACGGCGTCCGGGACATCGACGGCGTCGGCCTCTGCGAAGGCGCGGGCGACGGCCAGGCTGTCCTCGTAGACGTGGTGCCGGACGACGAGACCGTTCTCGACCGTGAGGTGCAGGGCGAACCGGGCCCGATACGCGCGTCCGGTCGAGCGGGCGGTCTGGCGGATCTCGCCGAGCACGACCGCGTCGTCGCCGTCGACGAGGATCCGTTCGATCACCGTGGCCGCCCGCCCCGCCACATGGTGCTCGGCGAGCTCACGGTAATGGGCGACGGCATCGGCGCGGGTGGAGCGGTGGCGGATCCACGGGGTGGCACGGCGACCGTGCTCGCCCTCCGGCCAGTTCAGCTTCCAGTCGCCCCGCTCGGCGTACAGCTCCGCGATGAGCTCGGGGTCGCCGGCACCGATGCGGCCCAGCAGTTCCTCCACCACGGCGCGGGTGGTCGTGGGTATGACCGACAAGGCCGATCCCTCCGAAGATGTCGGCACTCCGCACCCGGTCGGCGCGGAGAGGAACACCATTCCTACGGGCGCCGCCGCCTCCACGCGATTACTCCCGAAGTAATCACCTGGGACATACGGGACACATGAGATGCATGGGACGCGTGCCACGACCGAACCCCGCCCGACCGTCGCTCCACATGCCCTCGCACGTCACCACCCACGTGCGTACCGCGCCACCGACCCGCGAACCACGCCACGTGTCCGCGCTCCGCGCCGTGGGCACGATCAGCGGCATGGACGACGCCCCTGGCCGGATACTTCACTGGAACTTCTTCATCGGCGGCCACCTGAGCACCTCGGTACCCGTGCGCCTCGTCGAGCGCACCGACAGCGGTCAGCTGGTCTGGATGGAGACCGGCACGCCCATGTGGCGTACCAGGCTCCCGCGCGGAAAGCATCTGCGGGACATCGCGCCGCACGAACGCCCGGCCGAGGGATACCCGTTGGTCGCCGACCGGTGGCCGATGGGCAGCGCCCTCTTCCACCAGCCGGCCGGTGCCGGATACTCGGTGCTCTGGCTCTTCGGCCGCCACCGCAGGTTCCGCGGCTGGTACGTGAACCTGGAGCACCGGGTCCACCGCGGTGACGACATCGACGTCGCCGACCACGAACTCGACATCGACGTGGCCCCGGACCGCAGCTGGCGGTGGAAGGACGAACGGTCCTTCGCCGAGAAGACCGGGCACCCGGCCTACTGGACCCCCGACGAGGCGTCGGCCATCCGGGACGAGGGCCGCGCGGTCGCTCGACTCGCCGAGACCGGAACGTTTCCCTTCGACGGCACCTGGTGCGATTTTCAGCCACCACCGACCTGGACGACGCCACCCCGCCGCCCCGTCCCCCGTCACCCTCTGCTCTGACCGGATCCCGTCCCGACCCGGAACGGACCGGCTCCATGCCTTGAACGCACCAGGTCCACACCGGGCTCCGGCCGGGGTGACGCGATGGCGATCATTGCCCGAGGTCACTCTCCGTGATACACAGAGTAACCATACGTATTCGCTCATACACCGATTCGATCCGCCAGTCAGATGGTCGAACCGGTCACACGTGCGAGATTCGGGTAAAGAGAGCCGTCAAGCCGTCGTACGAAAGCAGTTTCATCAGCGAAGATAGAGGGCGACCCGTGTCGTGTGGCAGGGGCATCGAACTACCCAACAGGGGCGGTGACTTACATGATCCTGGCAGCTGAAAAGGGCGACATCACCACCATCATCGGCGGAATCGCCCCGAACTGGGGGCCGTTCGGGACCCTGGGCAACGAGGCCCGCGTGATGATCGAAGTGGTGATGGCCATCGCCATCCTGCTCTGCCTCGGCATCGCGGTCTGGGGTGCGGCCAAGCAGCGCATCGGCGCCACCGCACTGCGCGACACGTTCAGCGCGGAGCAGGGCAAGGGGCTGATCGTCGCGGGGCTCACCGGTGTGTTCATCATCGGATCTCTGGGGACGTTGTTCACCATCGTCTACGGGATGGCCGTCTGACCGGCAGTCACCCGCGCCAGGGGCGCTCCGCGCCCATTCCTCCGTTCCCTGTCCGTCCCACCTCCACCACCCGCCCGTCGTGCCCACCGGCAGAGGTTGCGTCCCCCTGATGTCGAGTCACCACACCGCGCCCGCACCGGAAGCCGTGCGGCTACCGTCGTATCACCCGGTTCAGGAAGCGGCCGAGCAAACGGTTGAGGGGGCGTGCGAGAGATGAGCACCGGCGACGAGCGCGGCTACGGCGGCCCGGGGCGTACCGCCGACCCGTACAGCACCATCGGCGGTACGCGCCAGACCCGTACGCGCCTGCCCGACGGCGAGTGCGACGACTACGGCGCCGCCCGACGCCCGGCCCGTTCCTCCCGCTCCCTCGTCATGGTCGTCGGCGTGGTCGTCCTCCTGATCGCCGCCATCGCGTTCGCGAACCTGGGCGGAGGAGGCAAGGACGGCAAGGACGGCGGCCCGGGGAGCGCGGGCGGCAGGCCCGACTCCTCGTCCACCGCCGCCACCGGCACCAGACCGGTGACGGGGAAGAACGGTTCGATCCCCACCGGGTTCGCCCACGACGAGCAGGGCGCACAGAGCGCGGCGTCCAACTTCGCGGTGGCACTGGGCTCGGCCGGGATGTTCAGCGCCGACACCCGCCGGTCCATCGTCGAGGCCACCCATGACCCCGCCGTCGTGGAGAGCCTGCTGACCGACCTGACGAAGGCGTACTCGCCGGGCCTGCTGGAGAACATCGGTCTCAACGCGGACGGCACCACCCCGTCCGGCCTGACCTTCGTCTCCCGGACCGTGCCCGTGGGCACGAAGGTGGTCGAGCACGGTGGCGACACCGCCACCGTCGAGGTCTGGTGCACGGGTCTGGTCGGCATGGCCGGCCAGGACTCCACCAAGCCCGTCACCTCACGGTGGTTCACCCTCACGCAGAAGCTCAAGTGGGTCGGTGGCGACTGGCGGATCGAGTCGTCGAGCCAGACGGAGGGCCCCACCCCCGTCAACGGCGACAACCGGGCCTCTACCGCGGACGAGATCGCCAGTGCCGTTCAGGGATACGGAGGCTTCACCTATGCCCGCTAGTGCCGCGACCGGAAAGGCTTGCCCGGAAGGAGCGTCGTCCGGTGCGTGCGATCGCAAGGCGGCCGAAAGCCCTCGTAGCGGGCTACGTGGGCTCTCGGCTAACGCCGCGAGCGGGCGTGCCGGACGACGCGACGGGGCACATGTTGCCGGTCGCGGCACTAGTGCCGCGACCGGAATGGCTTGCGGGGCAGACGTCGCCGGGAGGGGCACCAGGTCTCGTCGTCACCGCCCATCGGCGCGCGTTCCCGCATCGGCCCTCGGCCGACGCCGTCACACACGCTCCTTCCCGACACTCCTCGGCCGACGCCCGTGCCCGCGCACCCTCGCGGCGTTCCTCGGCCGACGCCCGCGCGCCCGCGCCCTCCTGACGGTCCTCGCGGGTCTGCCGGTGGTGGCGGCGCTCCTGCCGGTCGTGTCGCTCCTGCTGGCCTCACCGGCCGTCGCGGACCCCACGCCGTCGTCCCCGCCCCAGCCGTCGTCGACGCCCTCGCCCGGCGCGAGCGACGGCGCCTGCGACCTCATCGTCGGACTCGCCAAGGACTACTGCGAGAAGGGCGAGGCGGCCACCGGCCAGACCCACCGCTCCACCGTCGACGAATCCCTCGACCCCCTCTCCTCCCTCGCCCGGGGCTGCGCCGACGCCGCCGCGTGGATCATCGACAAGCTCAGCGAGGCCGTGAAGCAGACCGCGAACGTCGACTTCACCAACGAGACCTTCCGCAACCAGTACGCGATCGTCTTCGCCGCCTCCGCCTTCCTCACGCTCGTCCTGTGGCTGTTCGCCGTCGCCAAGCGCGCCATCCGCGGCGTCCCGCTCAGCACCGCAATCTCCGAGGCGGTCGGCTTCCTCTGGCTGACCGTCATCGCGTCGGCGTTCACCCCGCTCGTCCTGTACGTGGTCGTGTCCGCCACCGACGGCATCAGCGACGTGATCGCCTCGGCCACCGGGAACAAGGCAGACGTCTTCTTCGGGTCCTTCGCCGAAGCGCTCAAGAAGGGCTCCGACATCGGCGGCGGGCCGATCATGCTGATCGTCGTCTCGCTCGTCTCGATCCTCGCCGCGGGCGTCCTCTACCTGGAACTCGTCATCCGCGCCGCCCTGCTCTACGTCGGCGCCCTGCTCGGCACCGTCGTCTACGCGGGGCTCGTCGACAAGAACATGTGGGGCCACGTACGCCGCTGGGCAGGCATCATGATCGCGGTGATCATGGTGAAGCCGGTCATCGTCATCGTCCTCGGACTGGCCGGCGCCCTCTCCGGCGACGACGGACCGAACGCGTTCTCCTCCGTGGTGTCCGGGCTCGCCATCATCCTGCTCGCGATCTTCGCCTCCGCGATGATCTACCGCTTCGTGCCCGGTTTCGGCGACGAGATCCAGGGCGCGCGCACCAACCGCAAGCAGGCCACCGACGGCTCCCAGGCCGCCGCGCTGATTAGTTCCCCCGCCGCCCTCGTCTCCCAGGGCATCAAGACGCACAGCGGCCGCGGTGGCCAGAACGGCGGCGACACCGGCGGCGGCCCCCGGCCCGCCAACCCGGTCAGCGGCGGCGTCGCCGCGCACGGCTCCCGCGGCACCGGTTCCCCCACCGCGCCCCCGCCCCGCAGCGGATCGGGTCCGGCCTCCGGCACCCCGCACGGCAGCCGCACCCCGCGCGGCGGATCAGGCAGTACAGGTAACAACAGCACGGGAGGTGGAGGGCGTTGACGACTCCGGCCCACACGATCGCGCCCCGCCGCACGTATCTCATCGGCCGCGCCCGGCCGAACGCGATCGTCGGCAAGAACCGCGAGACCGGGGAGATCGCGCTGATCATCGTCGGCGCGTTCCTCGGCATGGTGAGCGGACTGGCCATCCCCTACCTGGCCCCGCGAATCGTGCTGCTGGCGGGCTTCCCGCTGCTCGCCCTGGCCATCGTGTACGTCCCGTACCGGCACCGCACCTTCTACAAGTGGTACGAGATCAACCGGAGTTACAAGCGGCTGCTGCGCCGCGGCACGTCCTACCGCTCCGGCGCCATGGAGGCCGGGGTGCGCGCCGACGGGCGGGAGGTCGAGATCGGCCCGCCCCCGGGCATCGGCCGGATCAACTGGCTCGCCGCCCCCTTCGGCCCGGACGAGATCGCCGTGCTGCTGCACGCCGACCGCCGTACCGTCACCGCCGCGATCGAGATCGAGGGCCCCGGCGTCGGCCTGCGCGACAGCGAGGACCAGGAGGCTCTCGTCGACCGCTTCGGCACCCTGCTGAAGCACGTCGCCAACGGGGACGGCTTCGTGACCCGCATCCAGATGCTGGCCCGTACCCTCCCCGCCGACCCCGACGCGCACGCCAAGGACGTCGGCCAGCGCGGCGACGACTCCTCCCCGGCCTGGCTGCGGGACTCGTACGACCAGCTCCAGTCCATGGTGTCCACCTCCAGCGAGCAGCACCGCGCCTACCTCGTGGCCTGCATGCACTACACCCGTGAGCTCGCCGCCGAGGCCAACGCCATGGCCCGTGCGGCCCGCCCCGCGTCCGGCCGCAAGCTGGACCGGGACGCGGGCCTCGCCGTCGTCATGGCGCGCGAGCTCACCGACATCTGCGCCCGTCTCGCCGAGGCCGACATCAGGGTGCGCCAGCCGCTCGGCCAGAGCCGGCTCGCCTCCCTCGTGCACTCCATGTACGACCCCGACCACCCCATCGACCACATCCAGGCGATGACCAAGCGCAACGCCTGGCCCGCCGAACTGGACGCGGTCGAGCCGACGTTCCTCCAGGCCAAGACCCGTGAGTCGGCCACCCGCGCCCCCTGGTGCCACTCCACGGCCTGGGTGAAGGAATGGCCGATGACGCCCGTCGGGGTCAACTTCCTGGCCCCGCTCCTCGTCCACACGCCCGATGTGATCCGTACGGTCGCGGTCTGCATGGACCTCGAACCCACCGAGATCGCCATCGAGCGGATGCTCACCGAGAAGACCAACGACGAGGCGGAGGCCAGCCGCCAGGCCAAGATGAACCGCACCGTCGACCCGCGCGACATCGCCGCGCACGGCCGCCTCGACCAGCGGGGCGAAGACCTCGCGAGCGGTGCGGCCGGGGTGAACCTCGTGGGGTACATCACCGTGTCCTCGCGCTCCCCCGAGGCCCTCGCCCGCGACAAGCGGACGATCCGCGCCTCCGCCGGCAAGTCGTACCTCAAGCTGGAGTGGTGCGACCGCGAGCACCACCGCGCCTTCGTGAACACCCTGCCGTTCGCCACCGGCATCCGCCGCTGACCGCGCGACCGACCCCACCGAGACAACCGAGAGACACGAGAGACACGAGAGGGAGGCCGGTCCCGCCATGCGAGATCCTCTGTCCGCGCTGTCGGACGCCTTCACCGCCTTCCTCTTCGGGAAGGTGGAGACGACGAGGCTGCCCGTCCGTACGTCGACGGGACAGGCCCAGGCCGTCTACCTGCCCACCGCGGCCCCCGGCCTCGGCGACTCCGGCGTGATCATCGGTCGTGAGGTGTACTCCGGCAAGGGCTACATCTACGACCCGTTCCAGCTCTACGGGCAGCAGCTGCCCGCCCCGCACTGGCTGGTGCTCGGCGAGTCCGGGAACGGCAAGTCCGCGCTGGAGAAGACGTACGTGCTCCGCCAGCTCCGCTTTCGCGACCGCCAGGTCGTCGTCCTGGACGCACAGGGCGAGGACGGCGTCGGCGAGTGGAACCTGATCGCGCAGCAGCTCGGGCTCACCCCGATCCGCCTCGACCCGGCCGCCGCGCTCAACGGCGGCATCCGGCTCAACCCGCTCGACCCCGCGATCACCACGACCGGTCAGCTCGCCCTGCTCCGCACCATCATCGAGGTGGCGACGGGACACGGGCTGGACGAACGGTCCGGCTTCGCGCTGAAGGTCGCCCACGCGTACGTCAACGAGACGATCACCGACCGGCAGCCCGTCCTGACCGACATCGTCGAGCAGCTCCGGCACCCGGAACCCGAGTCCGCCGAGGCGATGAACGTCGACATAGACGACGTACGGGCCTGGGGCCTGGACGTCGCGCTCGTCCTGGACCGACTGGTCGACGGCGACCTGCGCGGCATGTTCGACGGGCCGACCAGCGCCGGCATCGACCTCGACGCCCCGTTGATCGTCTTCGACCTCTCGCACATCGACCGCAACTCGATCGCGATGCCGATCCTGATGGCGATCGTCGGCGTCTGGCTGGAGCACACCTGGATCCGGCCCGACCGGAAGAAACGCATCTTCCTGGTCGAGGAGGCGTGGCACATCATCAACTCCCCCTTCGTGGCCCAGCTCTTCCAGCGCCTGCTGAAGTTCGGGCGACGGCTGGGCCTGTCGTTCGTGGCGGTCGTCCACCACCTCAGCGACGTCGTCGACGGAGCGGCGGCCCGCGAGGCCGCGGCGATCCTCAAGATGGCCTCGACCCGCACGATCTACGCCCAGAAGGCCGACGAGGCCAGAGCGACAGGACGGGTGCTCGGCCTGCCGCGCTGGGCCGTCGAGATCATCCCCACGCTCACACCCGGCATCGCGGTCTGGGACGTCAACGGCAACGTCCAGGTCGTCAAACACCTGATCACCGAGGCGGAACGGCCGCTCGTCTTCACCGACCGTGCGATGACCGAGTCCTCCTCCGACGAGACCGTCCCGGACGACGAGCGCGCCGCCGACCTGGAGGCGGAGGAGCGCGCGGCACGGATCGAGTACCAGCAGCGGCGGCTGAACGAGTCGTCCGAGTCAACGGTGGCCTGACATGGCGGGGCACGGTGGAGTACGCGGCACGGGAGGCGGGGGCGGGAACCGAGAAGGGAACGGGTACGGCACAGCCGGCCGGGACGGCAACGGCGGCGGAGGCATCCCGGACGGGATGCTGATCGGCCTGCTGGCGTTCCTGCTCGGGCTGGCACTCCTGGCGTGGACGGCCACCGGTCTGGCCGGTCTGTTCGCGCACGGCGCCTGGCCAAAAGGGGTCACCCTCGCCGAGACCCCCCTCGCGATGCGCAGGCTCGTCACCGCGCCGCACGACCTCCCGGCCGCCTGGCCCGGCACCCCGGCGGACGCCCTCTCGGGATACGGGCTGTTCTGGGGCCTGTTCATAGGCGAACTGATGGTGCTGGTGGTGCTCGCGATCTTCGTGCTGGGAGTGGTGACCCGCTGGCGCGCGGTACGGGCCCGGCAGCGCGCCGAACGGCACGCGGCCCTGTTCGAGGACGGCGAGACGGGCAGGGAGACAGGCAAAGAGGCAGGCAGGGACACGGGCGGGCCCGCGGAAGCAGCCGTGGCGGCCCGTCACCCGGTGCCCGCCCCTCGGCCCCTCGCCCCCGAGCCCACGCCGCACCCCGGGGTCGCACCGGAACCCACACCCGTACCGCACTCCGCCGCCGCGCCCGCGACGGACCCCGTTCCCACACCCGTACCGCACTCCGCCGCCGCGGCCGCGACGGACCCCGTTCCCGTGCCCGGCCCCGCTCCGGAGGCCGCCACCGCCCCGGCCGCGAGGACACCCGCCGCTCCGGAGCCCGGCCCCGGCGCCGGTCCCGTCGCGGGGACCACCCCCGGCGCCCCGCTCGTCGTCCACGGTCCGCCCGCCTCCCGCCGCCCCACCGTCGTCCGGGCGATCCTGGAGGCCGACGGGCCCGCGCTCGTCGTCACCTCGGACCCCACGGTCTGGGCGGAGACGAAGGGTCCCCGGGCCAAGCTCGGCCCGGTCCTCGTCTACGACCCCGGCCACCTCTGCGACACCCCGGCCCGTCTGCACTGGTCTCCCACGACAGGCTGCGAGGACCCCGACACCGCCGCGTCCCGCTCCGCCGCGCTGCTCGCCCCGGTCCGGCCGCAGGCCCGTATGGACGCGGCGACGGCCGACACCGCGGAAACGCTCCTGAAGTGCTGGCTGCACGCCGCGGCCGTCGACGGCCGCCCCTTCCGCCAGGTCCACCGCTGGGCCCTCGGCGGCGGCGCCCACGAAGCGGTGCGGCTGCTGCGCACCCACCCCAAGGCCGCGTCCGGACTCGCCGGACTGCTGGAGTCCGCGCTCACGGCGCACCCCGAACGCCGCGAGATGGCACAGGAGTTGACCGTACGGGCCTTCGGCGCGCTCTCCGCGGTCCACATCCGCGACGCCTGCACACCGAACCGGGCGGATTCGCTCGCGCTGGCATCTTTCGTGGACGAGGGGGGCACTCTCTATGTGGTGGGTGAGCCGATCGAGGATCCCCGTTCGGGCCCCGGAGCGATGCCCCTGCTCACGGCGCTCGCCTCACACGTGGTCGAGCACGGCCGCCGCCTGGCCGCACGGTCAGCCGACGGTCGGCTCGACCCACCAATGACGCTCGTGCTCGACGACGTCGCCGCGGTGGCGCCCCTCCCCCGGCTCCCGGAGCTGCTATCGACGGGCGGGGCCGCGGGGCTGCCGACCCTGGTCCTCCTCCGTTCCCGTGAACAGGCCCGTGCCCGCTGGCCCCAGGAACTCCCGCCCCCGCGCTGAGCTCCGCGCCGCCTCGTCCGCCTCACACCCTTCGCCGAACGGACGGGCCCCGGCGCGCCGCGAGCGGCCACGACCGGCCGAACCCGCGCCGCCCCTTACTCCGGACGCGCCACCGCGCACTCGATCTCCCGGGCGGACGGATCACCCGGCACGGGCTCCGTCCGCCCGGTGGGCACGAACCCGATCCGCCGGTAGAACGCCGCGGCCCGCGGGTTGTCCTCGTGCACGTACAGCCGCACCCGCTCGATCCGCGGCCCGTCCAGCGACCAGGCCCATTCCGTCGCGGCCCGGAACAACTCCTCGGCCAGGCCCCGCCCTCGCACCTCGGGCCGCAGGAACACGCCGACCACATGAGCCTGGTGGGTCTCGGCCTTCTCGCCGAACCGGACCTCCGCGTCCGGCCGTTCGATCAGCACCGTCACGCTGCCGTCCCACCGCCCGTCGGGCGCCACGGCGACGAACTGCCGCACCTCGCCGTTCCCGTCCTCGGAGGCACCGAGCGCCCGGTCGCGCCAGAACGCGTCGGAACGCGTCACACCCTGCTCGTACGTCTCCAGGAACGCCACGGGCGCCACCGGGTCCCGCAGGGCGGCCAGCCGCAGCTCCTTGACCAGGGGCCATTCCTCGGCACGTACGACTCGAATCACATGGTCCATCCACCGATCCTGCCGCCACCCGCCCGACCAGCACAAACAACTTTCCCGGCCGGCGGCCCGTGTCCGCCGCCCGTCGTACCCCGGGCAGCGCCATCCCCGTGTCGTACCCCGGTACTACGCGCGCCGCCACATCTCGCCCCGGGTCGGACGCCGCCGCCCGCCCCGCTCCGTAGCGTCGCGCTCATGATCAGGGCTCACGAACTCACGAAGAGGTACGGGGACACCACGGTCGTCCAGGACCTCGACTTCACGGTCCGGCCCGGCGCCGTCACCGGCTTCCTCGGCCCGAACGGCGCCGGCAAGTCGACGACCATGCGCATGCTGCTCGGCCTGGACGCCCCCACCCGCGGCCGTTCGACGATCGGCGGCCGGGCCTACGCCGCCCATGCCGCTCCGCTCACCGAGGTCGGCGCGCTCCTGGAGGCCCGCTCCGTCCACCCCGGCCGGACCGCCTCCCACCACCTCATGGCGCTCGCGCACACCCACGGCATCCCGCGCTCCCGGGTCGAGCACGTCCTCGACCTGGCAGGTCTGACCGCCGTCGCGCACCGACGCGTCAAGGGCTTCTCGCTCGGCATGGGCCAACGCCTCGGGATCGCCGCCGCGCTGCTCGGCGACCCGGCCGTCCTCATCCTGGACGAACCGGTCAACGGCCTCGACCCGGAGGGCGTGCTCTGGATCCGCGACCTGCTCAGATCCCTGGCCCGGGAGGGGCGTACGGTACTCGTCTCCTCCCACCTGATGAGCGAGACGGCCCTCACCGCCGACCATCTGATCGTCATCGGCCGGGGACGGCTCCTCGCCGACACCTCGGTGGCCGATTTCGTGGCCTCGGCGGGCGGCGCCTCGGTCCGGGTCGTCACCCCGCGAACCCACGCCCTGCGCGAAGTCCTCACCGCCCCCGGAATCGACATCGTCCTCGCCACGCGACCGGACGCCTCCCCCGGCGAGCTGGAGGTCCATGGCACGGACGCACGGCACATCGGCCGCACCGCCGCCGCCCACTCCATTCCCCTGTACGAGCTCACGCCCCGGACCGCGTCCCTGGAGCAGGCGTTCATGGAGCTGACGCGGGGCTCGGTCGAGTACCGGGACACCACACCTGAACACACCGCGCCCGCGCACCCGCCACGCCGATAGCCCCACCGGTCCGCGGGCCCCACCGGACCTGCCGACTCCACCGACCACCACCGCCCCGCCAGCCCCACCACACCCGAGGGAGCCTCCTCATGACCATCACCGCCCTCGACCACCCGGTCCGGCCCTCGGACCCGACCCCGAGCCCACCCCCGTACCGCATCACCACCGCGCGCGTCCTGCGTTCCGAATGGCACAAGCTCCGGTCCCTGCGCTCCTCCTGGATCACCCTGGGCTCGGCGTCCGCCCTGGTCCTCGCCGTCGGCGTGGCCATGGGAGCGACGTACACCTCCGGCGGCGGCGATTCCGACGTCGACACGGTGGTCCTGGTCCTCTACGGCTCGCTGCTCGGCACGCTGTGCACGGTGGTACTGGGCATCCTGGTGACCGCGGGCGAGTACTCGTCGGGACTGATCCGCGCAACGCTCACCGCCGTACCTCGCCGCCTCCCGGTGCTGTGGGCGAAGGCGGCGGTCTTCACCGCCACCGTCCTCGTGGTCGTGCTCACCACCAATCTGGTCACGTTCGTCGTCGCCCAGGTCCTCCTCCGCGACACCGACCAGGCGGCCTCGCTCACCGACCCGGGCGTGTTCGGCGCGATCGTCGGCAACTGCGCCGGAGTCACGCTGCTCAGCCTGATCGCCCTCGGCCTGGGTGCCCTGATCCGTTCGGTGCCGGGCACGATCGGCGCATACATCGGGGGCGTGATGGTCCTGCCGGAAATCCTCTCCATGCTGCCGTACGAGGCGGTGCGGAGCGCCGTCCAGTACTTTCCGGCCCAAGCGGCGGGCGCCCTCGGCTCGGCCACCCCCCTCCCGGGCGAGGCACCGGTGGGCGGGGCCCTGTCGGCCCTGTTCCTGTGGGCCGGTACGGCCCTGGGCGCGGCCGCCCTGCTGCTGCGCCGACGCGACGCATGAGCCCCGGGTCCGACCGCGCCCGCACGAGCCGGGCCGGCGTACCGACGAGCGGCGACGAACACCGGACGAGGATGGACTCGTGACGAACGACCACGGCGAGGAACGGGCATCGAGCCCCATCGCGCTGACCGGCCACACCCAGCGTCTGCTCCAGCGCGTCCGGGCGTTCGACGTGCGCCGCCCCTTGCTCTGGGACCTCGTGCTCACCGCGTTCTGGGTGCTGTTCGCCGTACTCGACTACACCTCGGGCGGCTGGCGGACCGTGGCGGTGGATCCTCGCGCACCCGAACCGGCGGTGCTGCTGATGAGTCTGGCGTTCTCGGTGCCGCTGCTGCGGCGCCGAACGCAGCCGCTCGCCGTGCTGCTGTTCATGACACCGTTCTCGCTCGCCAATGTGTGGACGGGCGCTGTCGTCCAGGCCGCCTACCTCCAGCAGGTCGTCGTCTTCAACATCGCGGTGCGGCTGCCGATGCGGGCGCTGGCGTGGGCGGGAGTCCTGACGACGGCCCCACTGGCGGCAGGCGCGCTGCGGTTCCCGCAGGGCTGGGACCGGCTGTTCGTCCCCCATCTGTGGGCGTTCGCACTGGCGGCCCTGCTCGGAATCGTGGTCCGTACGCGCAAGGAGTACACGGCGGCCCTCGTCGACCGGGCCCACCGCCTGGAGCGCGAACGCGACCAGCGGGCACGGCTCGCCGCCGCCG
This sequence comes from Streptomyces sp. NPDC001750, assembly GCF_042892615.1. Taxonomy (NCBI): domain Bacteria; kingdom Bacillati; phylum Actinomycetota; class Actinomycetes; order Kitasatosporales; family Streptomycetaceae; genus Streptomyces; species Streptomyces sp. NPDC001750. Next base: position 169,286 of record NZ_JBIAUE010000019.1, read on the forward strand.
CCGAACGGACCCGGATCGCCCGCGAGATGCACGACATCATCGGCCACAACCTGTCCGTCATCACGGGCCTCGCGGACGGCGGTGCCTACGCGGCGGCGAAGAACCCCCAGCGCGCGGGCGAGGCGCTGGAGGCCATCGGCGCGACGAGCCGTCAGGCCCTCACCGAACTCCGCCGCCTGCTCGGTGTCCTGCGCGACGATCCCGCCGATGCCCAGCGCACCCCACAACCGGGCCTGGACGACCTGGAGGAGCTGCTCGCGGGCGTACGAGCGGCGGGGCTTCCCGTACGCCTGAGCGTCCGAGGCACGCCTCCGCACTCCCCGCCCACCGCGGGGAGGCAGTTGACGGCGTACCGGGTGGCGCAGGAGGCCCTGACGAATACCCTGAAGCACGGTCGGCCGACCGCGTCGCTGTCGGCGGAGGTCGCGCTCACCTACCGGGCGACGGAACTGGAGGTCCTGGTCACGGACACGGGCGACACCGCCGGTGGTCATGAGGCTGGTGGTCACGGGGCCGGTGGCCGGGAAGAGGACGGAGGGGAAGCCGCCGGGCAGGGCATCGCTGGGATGCGGGAACGGGCATCTCTCTACGACGGCACACTCGAAGCAGGCCCGCTGCCGCCGGACGTCGGCTCCCCGACCGGCTGGCGGGTGCGGCTGCTGCTCCCCCTGGAGGACACACCCAAGTGACGACCGTGCTCATCGCGGACGACCAGCCGATGCAGCGCTTCGGCTTCCGCATGCTGCTGGAGAGTCAGGACGACATGACCGTCGTCGGGGAGGCCGCGAACGGCCACGAGGCCCTGGAGCTGGTGACCCGCCACCGCCCGGACGTGGCGCTGATGGACATCCGCATGCCGCTCCTGGACGGCATCGAGGCCACCCGACGCATTGTCAGGGCCGGTGTCGGCACCCGTGTCCTCATTGTCACGACGTTCGATCTGGACCGGTACGCCTATGACGGGCTGCGCGCCGGTGCCAGTGGGTTCCTCATCAAGGACGCGTTGCCGGAAGAACTGCTCTCCGGCATCCGGGCCGTGGCGAGCGGGGACGCGGTGGTCGCCCCGAGCCTCACCCGTCGGCTGCTGGACGCGTACGTCCAGCACCTGCCGGCTACTCCCGGTGGCCCCTCAGCCGCCCTGGACGCCCGCATCGCGACCCTCACGGAGCGGGAGCGGGAGATCCTCACGGTCATCGGCCGGGGATGGACCAACACGGAAATCGCCGAGCGTCTCCACCTCGCGGAATCGACGGTGAAGACCCATGTGACCCGCATCCTCGCCAAAACGGGTTCCCGTGACCGTGTCCAGGCAGTCATCCTCGCCTACGACACCCACCTGGTCACCCCGGCCTGAACGGACCCTGCCCCGAAAACAAGAATTCCCCCGGAGAAACCGAGGGAAAAGATTTTGAACGCGAGAAAGCCCCGCACCACAAGGGTGCGGGGCTTCCCCACAAAAACTGTTCGGCGGCGACCTACTCTCCCACAGGGTCCCCC
>NZ_JBIAUE010000020.1:0-165308 GCF_042892615.1 Streptomyces sp. NPDC001750
GATCGACAAATCCCAAACAAGACAGTCGAGACGTCGGTCAGTCCGTGAGTCAGACCCGTCGGAGAAGCCACGTCACATCCTCACTGTCAGTCCTCCGTGGTCTCCGTGGCGGTGATCCCGGCGGCGGCTTCGTCGTCGGTCAGGAGCAGCGCCTGCGTCGGGTGAACGTCCCAGCCCTGAACGACGTGGACGCGGCCCGGCTGCGTGTTGGGCTCCGGGGTGGGGTGGATCTGCGGGGCGAGGTGCTCCCAGGTGCGGGTGGTCACCCGTCCCAGGACCTTGGTGGCGAAGTGCTCGCGCACCTCCCCGAGGATGCCGGTGGCGAGCTGGGAGGTGGCGAGGACGTGGATGCGGGCCTGGGGGCCGGCGAGGAGCGCGTACTCGAGGGCGTCGACGGCCGGGGACTTCTTGGGGTCGCCCTTCTCGCGGATCGTGTCCCAGTGGCGGGCCAGCTGGCTCAGGGTGTTGTCGGCGACCTCGAACACCACCGTCAGGCGCGGCAGGTCGTCGATGTCACCGTGCTGGTCGAAGAGGCCGAGCCGGTACTGGAGTTCGGCCCGCAGACCCACCAGGGCGTCGTGGATGTCGGCGATGTCGCGGCAGTAGGTGACCCCGGGAACGCCGCTGGCCCACCGGTGCGAGGCCCGCTTGAGGTCGAGGACCAGGGCGTGGGAGCCGTGGTGCAGGAGCTGGGCGGTGAGGGTGCGCAGGATGGTCGTGGCCCCGCCGCCGGTGCCGGTGCAGACCAGGACGTGCGGTCCTTCGGCGTCCAGGTCGACGCAGACCGGCTGCCCGTCGGGGGTGAAGCCGATCAGGACCAGGGAGGCGGGCAGCGCTTCCAGCTGCTCGCGGACGGCGGGGTCCGTGAGGCGCGGCATCGTGGTCGTGGTGGTCTCGTTCGTCATGGTGCGGTGTTCCTCTTCCGTGCGGTGCCTGGTGAACCGGGTGTTCTTCCAGATGGGGGGATCGTGTCGTCCGAACCGGACAGGGCCGGATTGCGGACGTCGGCGGGCCGGGACTGGTCAGTCCAGGTCGGTGTTGCCGACCGCGCCGCGGGGCCGGTTGCGGGCCCACTTCTTGAGGTCGCCGACGCGGTAGAGGAGTTCGGCGCCGCGCTTGTCGACCGAGCCGGGGAAGTCCGGGTCGTTGGCCCGCGCCCAGCGCAGGGCGGCGAGCGTGATCTCCGGCAGGTGGTCCTGCTGGGCTTTGCGCAGTCCGACCACCGCGTCGTCCGGGTCGGGCACCGGGGCCGGGGCCGGGTTCGCCGGCGGCGGCACCGTGGTGTCGGCGGCCGGGGCCGGGGTCGGCGGGGTGAGGCTCCAGGCGTCGGCGAGCGCGTCCCGGTCGGCGGCCGGATCTGTGGCGGAGGCGGGCGGGGGTTCGGGGGCGCTGAGGCTCCAGGGGTCGGCGAGCAGGTCGGCGGTCGGGGCCGTGGGCGCGGCCTGCTTCTGCAGGGCCGGGCCCGTCGTGCCCTTCGCGTGGGCACCCGACATCGCCCACTCGCGGGCTTCCGCGTTCGACAGGTTCAGCACCTGCGTCTCCTGGGCGCGGCCGCGGGTGACGACCTGGACGCGGCCGGGATGCTCGGTGGGCATTGGGATGGGGCTGACCTCGGGCACGAGCATGCGCCAGGCGTTGAGGGTGTAGCGGACCAGGATCCGGGTGGAGAAGTTCTCGCGCATCTCCGGGCCGCCGATGGCGCGGGCGGTGGCGGACTGCGCGACCAGGAGCACGTGCAGGCGGACCTGGCGGCCCATGAACAGGATCTCGGCAAGCGCGTCGACGGCCGGGGAGGTCTTCGGGTCGCCGGACTCGCGGATCTTCGCCCAGTACCGCTTGAGCTGCGCCATGGTGGCGTTGACCTCTTCGAGGAGGATCACCAGGCGGGGGCCGACCCGCCACGGCTCGCGCTCCAGGACGTCATCGGCCAGCTGCTCCGCGAGGCCGAGTCGGCGCCGGCCTTCCTGTGCGAGACGGATCAGGGCCTCGTGGATCTCCGCGATGTCGCGGCAGTAGGTGACGCCGGGCACGCCGCGGGCCCAGGTGTGGGAGATCCGCTTGAAGTCGAGGACGAACGCGTGCGCGCCGTTGTGGATGAACTGGCAGCAGATCGCGCGCAGGATGGTCGACTTGCCGCCGCCGGTACTTGCGGAGATCAGGACGTGCGGGGAGTCGGCGTCCAGGTCGACGGAGACCTTCTTCTTGCCCGCACCGAGACCGATGAGCGGCGCGGACTCGGGCATCTTCGCCAGGATCTCCCTCACGCCCGGGTCGGACAGGCGCAGCATCTTGGGCGGGGCCAGGCGCTTCTTGATGACGACGTGGGTGTCCTTGCCCGCGCGGCGCCAGGTGAAGGAGACGTTCTCCAGGGCGAGCTTCTTGGTGATGAGGTCGGCGACCAGGTCCTCGTTGAACCGCATGTGGGTGGGGACGTCGATGCGTATCTCCGCGTCGTCGTCGGAGAACTTGCGTGGGACGTGGAGGTAGCGGCGGGGGTCGGTCAGCTCCGAGATGCCCAGCGGCACGGCGAGCGCTTCGTGCAACGGGGTCACCCACTCGCGCATGAACTCCCGGCGCTTGCGGGTCGCCAGGCCGTAGGCCGCTCCGCCGACGGTCAGGGCGGAAGCCAGGCCGATGCCGCCCGTCTGCGCGGCGGCGATGGCCGGGTCCGGGTTCTCCCAGAGGTCCTGGACCGTCTGCACGGTGGTGTCCGGGTGGCTGCCGACCAGGTAGGCGCCCTCACCGGCCGCCGCGAGCCAGCTGATGCGGAAGACCAGGCGCTGCCACCCGGCCCGGTAGGAGGAACGGGACACCTTGGCTTCGACTTTGGGCAGGACGCGGGTGCCCTTGCGCCAGAACGTCGCGTCGGTCTTCCGCTCCCCGTCCATCGGTCGGCCGGCCAGGAACCGGCCGATGCCGAACGCCAGCGACTCCGCGGTCTCTTCCACCTGCTTGTCGAACTTCGTCTGTGCCATCGGCCGTGCCCTTTCGGTGTGCGTCCGGGCACTGCACACCCGGAAGCGGACACCTCCCTTCTAGGGCTGTCGGCCTGTGGATAGAGCGCGGCGAAAAGTGGGCCCTGACCTGCGATCTGTGGATAACTTTCCGGACCGAAAATCCGCAGTCGCCCCGCCTGCGCGGCGCGGTCGGTACAACGGAGGGAGAGATCTACTGGGGAGGGACTGCGTGACCGAGCACGAAGACGACACCGAGTACGAAAGCGCGGCAGATCGCGCGAAGCGGTACGAGGCGATGGCCGCCCGGTACATCAAGAAGGCGATGGCGGGCGAGGGAGGCGCGGCACAGATGGCGCAGACGTTCGCGTCGCTCGCGGCCGCCGCCCGGTTGGAACGCATGGACTGGCGCATGCGGGTGCTGGGCGACCAGCTCGGAGACGTGAAGAAAGCGATGGACCTTCTTCGCCGCAAGCTGCCCGACCGCTGACCCCTACGGCGCGCGGCCTGTCGTCCCGCCTGCGGCCGGCGTCTGGTCGGGTCCTCGGATCAGGGTGTGTCGCCGGAGTAGTGGAAGCGGCACACCACACCCGGGCCGAACGGTGGGCGCGGCTCGCCGGGGAGCGGGTCGTACAGCGCGCGGCCGCCGGGCCACCGCGAGAGCTCGGTGGACAGGGCGACGCCGCCTTCTACTTCCTCCGGCCGCCAGCCCGTGATGTCGAGCAGGAGTCCGTCCAGCGGCCCGCCGACGAGGGCGGCGTATGTCTGGTGCGGGAGCGGGCCGGGGTTGGGGTCGTCGTGGTCGTGGCCGTACACCCGGCCGCGCAGCAGCTGCTCGTCATCGGCGTTCATCCGACCAGCCTTGCAGCCACCACCGACAGCGCGGTGGGAACAGCAACGGGCCCGGCCTGGGTAGAGGCCGGGCCCGTGGCGTGGGGGCGCGGTTACTGGGTCTGGAGGGCGCCGCGGTCGATGAGGCCCTGGATGTAGGGCGGCCAGTCCCGTTCCAGGCTGGTGGTGATGGCGGCGTGGACGTCGGCGCGGACCTGCGGGGTGACGTGTTCGACGTCGCCGCCCGGGTAGTACAGGCGCACCCCGTCGCGGCTGGCGTCGCACAGGATGGCGTGGGCCTTCTGTACGAGCGTCATGTAGAGCTGCGGGACCGGTGCCTTGATGAGTTCGTCGATGACGGCTTCGTAGTCGGCCCCGAAGTCCGCCCAGTCCTTGCCCTGCTTGTCGAGCCAGAGGGTGACGTCGGAGAAGAAGACCGCTTTGCCCGGCCCGTCGTTCGGGTCGCGGGCCAGGCCGGTCGCGAGATCGAGCGCGATGCCGGCGCCCTTGCTGACGAGGTGGCGGGGGATCATCGTCGGGGCGATGGCCACCGCGCACTCGCCCCAGCCGTCTCGGGTCTGCTCCGGCCAGGGCAGTCCCAGTACGAGCCAGCCGTCCGGTGCCAGCAGCTTGTTGCTCACCGTGTTCTTCCCCCTCGGTTGTGGATGGTCCGCATCCGATCTTTCCGCCCCGGCCCGGCAGCGGACAAGACGTCCTTCGGCCGCCGCCCCGCGCCGGCTACCTGCGGCGGCCGAAGAAGCCGCGGTTCTTCTTCCCCTCCGCTTCCGCCGCCTCGCGGGCCGCGGCTTCCTCCGCCTGGCGGCGGGCGACGCGCTCAGCCTCCGCACGAGCGACGGACGCCTCCGCGCACGCCCCGCACAGGACGTCCCACTTCCCGTGCCACGAGGACCGCTCCTTCTCCCGCCAGCGTTCGTCGGTGAACTTCGCCCCGCACTGTGTGCACACCGGCCGCTTCGCCTCCCGCTCCGCGGCTTCCCGTTCCGCCCGCCGGTCGCGGGCCTCCTTCCGCTGCGCGGCATACAGGCGGTCGCCGTCGGGGTTGCCCAGGGCCTCGGAGAGGGTCTGCCACTCCTCGCGCCCGAGCCGTCGCCACACCCGGCCTGCTGCCCCGGCCGGGTCGGCGGTGATCCGCTCCAGCTCGGTGACGACCACGGGCACCGCCTGGTGGTAGTCGACGGCCGTGATGCCCGCGCCGCGGCCCGGGTACGGGGTGCCGGCGAAGTAGGGGCGGGCAGCCTGCTCCAGCCGCCGCATCCGGCTCTCGCGCTGCGCATCGGTCTTCCCGGTGAACACGAACGCGAGGGGGACGTAGCCCTCCCGGCCGGTCGGCGGGTAGATCCGCGACCACAGCCGGAAGTCGTGGACCGCTCCTCCCCGGGCCGCCTTCTCCTTGTTCGCGTCGGCCTTCGGCGCCAGGAGCTCGAACCAGTCGTGGTAGCGGCGCAGCTTGTCCACCAGGTCGTCGACGGGCTCGGTGACGCGGTCGACCTCCAGGAGCATCGCGGGCACTGAAGCGTCCGGGGCGCGCATCGTCAGGTCGGCGTACTGGGTGTACCCGTACGGGAGGCGGTGGGCGATCTCGGTCTGCCAGGACAGCGGGGTGCCGTACCCGGCCCCGGTGAGCACGGCCGCGGTCGAGGTGACGGCGGCGGCGTGTTCGTCGTAGCCGTCGGATTCCACCGGCTGGCCTTCGTCGTCGTACTCCAGCTTGCGCAGCGCGGAGACCCGTACGTTCTTCGGCAGCAGCACCTTGGCTTCCTTGTGGCCCTTCTCGGTGAGCACCCATAGCTGATGTCCGGACTCCAGTCGCGTCTCCACCCGGACCAGGCCCGCCTTCTTCAGTGCGTTCAGGGTGTCCCTGGTGATCCGGTCGTGCCGGTCGGTGGGGCGCAGCATCCGCCAGAGCTGATCGGCGGTAGCCCGTTGGAAGATTCCCAGAGCCTTCAGCACTTCCTTGCGTCGCACTCCGGTCGGCTTCCAGACCTGTGTCGACCTAGGAGGGTTGTCGAACGCGTCGTCCGACCTTGACTTCCGGGTCTGACCTGCGGATACGCGCCAGTCGGGCGAAGTGGCCGTGGAGGGGGCGATGGAGGGGGCCTGCGGGACCTGGTCCAGGTCGCTGGCGAGCGCCTGGCCGGGCACGCTGCGAAGGGCTTGAGCGGGGCGGGGTGTGTGGTCGGCGGGCACGGTGTCCTCGGTTTCCCCCGGCCTGCGGGCCGGGTCGGCAGTCGTCCGGCCCGCACGCGGATGTGCGCACGGGCCGGGGCCACCGTGAGGAAGCACCCCTTGACCGTCGTCTGACGGTCAGCGACCACGGGTGCCCGATTCCTCCCTGACCACCCCCATGTCGTGTGGGTTTGTCCGTGGCCGACGCCACATCTTCCGGCTGGAGTTCAGCGGGCGGGCCGGGTGCTGGACGGCGAGGCTCCGCGCCGCCAGTCCGAGGGCTTCTGTCCGCGGAACGTCTCGCCGCTCTCGATCCGGGCCTTGTTCCGGGCGAACTCGCGCTCGGCTGCCGACATCTGCCGGGGCGCGCAGCCGGGGTGTCCCCAGCCATCGGTCACCTTCGTGATGACCTCGCCCTTGGCGTAGTCCTTGAAGCAGGCCGGGCAGGTACCCGGACAGGCGGCCCGCACCGATCCGCGAGGCAGCGGCACCGCCTTCTTCGCGGCCGGCTTCCCGCCGCCCGCCTTCTTCTTCGCCGCCTGCGCCCGTTTGATCGCCTCGCGCTGCGCCTTGCCGGGCCGCTTCTTCGGCTGCTGCCCGCGTGCCGCCTGGGCGGCCTTCTGTGCCGGGGTCTGTCCCACGCGCGGATCGTAGAGGCCACGCGCGGCGGGCGGCGCGCGCCACGCGCATCGGATGGCCGGGGCGGTGGCGCGCTGATGCGGACCGGCGCGCGCATGGTGCGTTGAGTCGCGCGCGATGTAACGCACTCCCCCACCCAGTGGAGCGCACCGAGTGGACTCCACCCACCCCTGGTGCGCTTCGCGGTGGCCTCCACTCTCCACTCGGTGCGGACGATGTCGTGCACTCCCACCCGGGTGGAACGCACCACGATGCGGCGATGCTCAGCATCGTCCGCGCCGCGCGCCCCTACGAACGGTGACGGTGCGCGGTGCGCTGGGAGGGAGAGATCTCCCCTCCCGCACCGGGCATCAAGGGCACGGCGCGGGGGTGTCTCCGTGGCGGTAGCGGAGTGTGTCAAGGCAAAACGTCGAAGATCACGCGGAAACTCATGGGTGGACAAGGGTTGCTTTCCATCCGATGGGGTGGGTGGAATCCGGCGGCACACCCGGTCAAGGGGGGTGCATCGAATGCACCGCATCCGATGCACCGTCACCCTCTGTACACACACCGGGTGGAACGGGCGGGAGTGGCGGCCACTCCGACGCGCGCCGGGAGCGTGCGGTGGTGCGGTGGGAGTACACGGCATCGTCGGCGGGCGCACCGGTGCGCCCGATGTACCGCACCGAGTGGACCGCCCGATCCGCACCACCGTGGTCTCCACTCCCTCCGTGCACGGCGCGCGGTGGAGTCCACCGGGTCCGCTCATCCCCGGCGGCGGGCCCGCGCGGTGCGCCAGGGGTTCGGCCGGCCGCCGGGGTACTGCCGGGAGCGGGAGGGGCGCCGGGCGGGCGGTGTCGGCGACGGGGACAGCGCCATACGCAGCCGGGCGGCGTCGGCGAGCTGCTCCAGGCGCTCACGCTGCTCCGGCGAGAGGGACAACCGGACCGGTTCAACCATGCGGGCCTCCATAGTCGGGTGTGGCCTTGCACCCTCGCCCCTGACCGTCGCCTCCGGGACGTCCGCGTCGACCGTGTCCCGGCAGGTGCGCCGACGACTTCGCCCCGTGTCCCGCGAGGCGGAGCGCGGCCGGTCCGGCGTACGCGCGGGCGCCCCACGGACGGCTGGTCCGTGGGGCGCCCGGATGCGGCGGCGGTCAGCTCTGCATCATGGCCTCGATGTCGCTGAGCGACAGCTCGTTCGTGCCACGGTCCGCCGCCTTGCTCTGCGTCCAGGCAACGATCGCCGGGTGCGCATCCTCGTACTGGGCGCCGGCAGTCGTGTGCTGCCCGTCGGTCGTGGCGACCTGGGTGAGGTAGGCGGCCAGGGCGTGCGGGCCGCCGCCGTTGTACCCGATCTCGTAGCCCAGGCCGTTCCTCTGCGGAAGGAACGACAGGACGCCCTTGTCAGTCCGGGCCCAGAACAGACCGCGGCCGGTGTGGAAGCGGCTGAAGGTGTCGTCCGGGCGTAGTTCGAGCGGGGCGTACGTCGTGTAGCTCCACTGGTCCGTGCCGCCCTCGCCGCGGTGCTTGAAGTGCTTGCTGACGACGGGCAGCCCGTACTCGGGGTCGTAGAAGGTCCGGCGGCACATGCAGCCTGAGCCGCTGATCGCCGACGGGCTGCTGGGGTCCTCCGTGACGCACGGGTGGAACAGGGTCGGGATGTCCGTGGACTGCACGAGGGTGCAGTGCATCGCGTTCGGTTCGCAGCGCACCAGCCTGCCCAGCCACTCCTGGAAGTGAGGGGTCACGGTCTGCTGGGCCTCGATGTCCAGTACGGCGTTCAGCGACGATGTGGCGGCGCCGCGCTGGGGCTCGGTGTAGAGGACGAAGTTCAGGTAGCCCTTCGTCGGGTCGGTCAGGTTCAGATCGCGGGCCTCGTAGGGCAACGGGCGCTCCAATGCGGGTGTCTGGCGGCCGGGGCGCGGCCGCGGGGAACGGTGAGGTCAGCCGGCGCGGTGTTCCGGGCGCAGGGTGAGGCCGCGATCGAAGAACTGCGCGGTGTCGTCCGGTCCGAGTCCGAGGGCGCCGGCGACGGCGGTGCCTTCGTCGTCGCGGACGAAGGCGAGGAGGATCTTGCGGGTGGCGGGGTCGGACATGGTCCGGCGGGCGGCTTCGACGGTGTGGGCGACGCAGCCGGTGGTGCCGTCTTCGACGATGTCCCGGCGCGTTTTGTCGTCCCAGATGTTGAGCTGGAGGTTGGCGCCCTTGGTGGAGCAGTCCTCCTTGGAGTCCGCACCGAGGACGCGCCGCCCGAGCATCGCAGCGTGGGCGTGGCGCTGGAGGTAGACGGCTGTGCCCAGGAGCCGGTCGACTTCCTTCTCCGTGTTCTCGCGGGCCTTCTCGGGGCTGACGAGCGAGGTCTTCGGGTCGTGAGGCTGAACCCGGATCTTCAGCGCCGCCAGGCTGCGGGCGAGGTCGTCGGCGACGCTGAGCAGGCCCACCAGGTTCACGTCGCCGCGCTGGCGGGGCGGGGGCAGTTCGTCGGGGTAGCTCTCCAGCGGTTCCAGCGGTTCGTGCAGGTCGGTCAAGGTTCCTCCCGTGCCGGGTGCCAACGTCCCCGATTCTCAGTCCGGCCCGCCGGAGCTCGCGGGTGAAGTCGCAGATCGGCCACCCGCTGGCCGGTTGCCGTCCCTCACTGGTTGCGGCCTGCTCCCCTGCCCTGGTCGGGCCGGTTCACATGGTGCTGCTGCTGGTCGGCGGGCTTGACCGCGTCAGCCGGCTGCTCGGGCTTCGGCCGGTCCTCCATGGCGCGGCGGCGGGTGTCGGCGGCGCGGGTGAAGGCGGCGAGCCGGTCCAGGTTCTTCGGTGTGCGCAGCCACGTCGCCGGGTCGGTTGTGCGGCCCTCCAGGTACTCCTCGGGCATCGCGGCCTGCTGATGGAGCTGGACTGCGGCGGCTCGCTGCGCCGGGGTCAGGGCGGTGTCCCGGCCCGGGTGGTCGACGGCGTGGGGAGCGGACGCCGTCTCGCCCTCGAGGTCGCGGTGATCGGCGGGTGCGGAGACGGCCGAGGTTGTCGCCTCGGTGGCGGTGGCAGTGTCGGCTCGGATGCGGGCGTCGCGGATCGCGTTCTGCACGGCAAGGCTGGCGACCCGGGCCCGCTCGTAGCGGCTGGACTCCCGTGGCGGTGTGCCTTGGGCGGGGGCGATCCACCACCGGTGCGGCACCGGGAAGTCGGCGGTGTAGGTCATCCGGTCCGCCGCCGGCGCTTCCCGGCCGGGCTTGGTGACCGTGTGGCGGCGGGAGTACCGGAGCAGGGCCCGGTGGGCGATGTAGTCGTCCAGGCCGCGGGTGAACTCGCGGCCGCGCAGCGTCTCCAGCAGGTGCCGACGCGCTTCGGCCAGGATATGGCGCCGGGAGAACTTCTCTCGCACGGTGAAGACGACCGCGGCGACGTCGACGGCGGCGAGCGCCACGTCCACGGTGGGATCCACCCGCGCCCGGATCGCCGCCCCCACGGCCCGGCACCTGTCCAGAAGGCCGTCGATGAGCTGCTGGCCGAAGCGGAGGATCGCGGAGGCGCGCCACCACGCGAGCAGCTGCGCGAGCGGCTTCGGCTTCTTCTTCGCGGGCCGGGTCTCCTGCGCCGCCCACCAGCCCAGTCCGTGACGGCCCCGCTCTGAGGGCAGGTGGCCGTGGTCCTTCACGTACTGGTCGGTGAGTACCTCCAGGGCGTCCTCGATGCGCTGGCGGCGGGACGCCGACCAGTTGATGAGGTCCTCGGGCACTCCGGCGATCTCCATGACCGGACGCAGGCCCGGCGTGACCTCGCGCGGCACGGTCGCCAGCCCCAGGGTCTCGCACACCTCGGTCGTCATCGCCAGGGTGTAGAGCGTCCCGGCGGCCACCACGTTCTGGTAGAGACGGTAGGTGTCCAGAGCGCCCCAGACCGGATCACCGTCGGCGCCCAGGCGCTGGACGCGGTTGAGGATCAGGCAGTGCTCGTGCAGGAGCGGCAGTCCGTCGCGGTTGTCGATGTGCCGGAAGGCGGCGACCACGAGCGCGGGCGTCTTCGCGCGGCCGCGGCCTGACGCCCACCGGGTCTCGGCAACCTCATCCTCCAGCCAGCGCAGCGCCGTGGCGACGGCCCGCTCGTGGGCCCGCTCGATGACCCGGCGCACGGTGGCGTCGCCCAGCGCCCACAGCACGACCAGCGACGCCTGCGGCCGGAAGGTGAAGTCCATGCCGAGCAGCGGAGTCTGCTTGCGAGCCTCGATCTCCTCGATCGGCTGCCCCAGCACCGTCAGCCAGCGGGCCGTCACCGGGTCGACGCCGTCGTCCAGCAGGCCGCGCTCGATGCGGTCGGCGTCCGGGTGCCGGCCCTCGCCGAACAGCAGCTCCAGCTGACGCTCGGACACCTCCGCGCCCTCGGTGAGCCCCAGCGCACGCAGACCACGCCCCAGCCACCGTCCCGGTGGGAGCCCGGCCAGCTCCTGGGCGTCCTTCAACGACTGTCCGACCGGGCGGCGGCCGTCCCCGAAAGCACGATCCCGTGAGGCGGGAGAGTTCACTGAAACTTCACGGCCGATCCCGCCCAGCGGGCATCCGTGGCGATGCCGTGCCCGCCCGGCGGACACCACCAGGGCCATGTAAATGCTGCGCGACCACCCAGTCACACCCGCCTCAGGCGCCCCGAAATCCGCCAGTAAGCGACTCCGCCGTCAACGAGCGCACATCTGCGTACCCCCCACCAACGGCCATAGATGCCAGCCCCGCACCACGTCACCGACTCCCTTCAACCCAAGAGAGACACCCACTGCCCCCGGCAGCGCCGGGGGCTTCGTGCTTCCTGGAGGACCGACGTGCCGACGTACGAGACCACGTCCCGCTTCACCGCCGACCACCGCCGCCTCACACTCAACCAGCGCGCGCACGAACGCGGGGGGCACGTGCCCCCCGCGGCCCGTCGGCGCAACAACCGGGATCTGGCCCCGGCTGTTCGGGCGTCAGTCCATGGGCAGCTGATTGGCCCAAGCCGCGAACCCGGCCCGGGTCCCCGCCCCTGCGATGCCGTCGACTGCGCCGGAGTAGTACCCCGCACTTCTCAGGAACCGTTGGAGGGCCTTGATCGTCTCGGTCCCGAGGAGACCATCGATCGCTCCGCTGTAGACCCCGGCGTAGTAGCGGAGATAGGACTGGACTCTCTTCGCCTGTGAAGTATTCAGCCCCAGGTTCTCGACCTCGGTGACCGCGGCCGGCCCGGAGACCACACTCTGGTGCCTCTCCGGCGTCGCCGCGACGGCGGTCCCGGAGGCCGACAGGGTCCCGGCGGTGATCCCGAGCAGCGCCGCAATGCTCGCGAGCGCCTTCACCGTGTTCGATCGCATGTGGTGCCCTTCTGTGACGACCCGCCAAGCGGGTGACTCACCTCTCTCCGCCAGCCTTGAGGCTGGGCGGCGGGCCGGGTCCCGACTGCTGGAGCGACAACTTCGTCCTCCGTCCCGCCGGACGGGTCCGCAGCCGTCACGGCCGAAGGCCCTGGCCGGGGCCGGGCTGCTGGTGCTGCTGCTCATGCTCCTGGCGGCGCCGGTCGACCGGCCCGGCCGGGTCGGCGGCCGGGGCCGGGATCTCTCCCTTCTCGATGGCGCGGCCGCGGGCGTTGGCCGCGCGGGTGAAAGCGGCGAGCCGTTCCAGGTTCTCCGGTGTGCGCAGCCACGTCGCCGGGTCGGTCGTGCGGCCCTCCAGGTACTCCTCGGGCATCGCGGCCTGTTGGTGGGTGTAAATGGCGACGGCCCGCTGCGCCGGAGTGAGGCGGCGCCCCGGTCCGGGTGGTCGACGGCGTGCGGCGCGTCTGACGGCTGGTCGCGGCGGTGGTCGTCGGCGTGCGTGGCGGCTGACGCAGTCGCGGCCGGGGTGCGGGCGGCGCGGATCGCGTTGCGTACGGCGAGGCTGGCGACCCGGGCCCGCTCGTACCGGCTCGACTCGCGGGGAGGCTTGCCGTCGGTGCCGGCGATCCACCATCTGTCGGGCTCGGCGAAATCGGCTTTGTAGAAGAGCTGGTCGGCGGCCGGGGTCCGGCGGCCGGGCTGGGGAACGGTGGACTGGCGGGAGTAGCGGAGCAGGGCCCGGTGGGCGATGTAGTCGTCCAGGCCGCGGGTGAACTCGCGGCCGCGCAGGGTCTCCAGCAGGTGCCGGCGGGCTTCGGCCAGGACGTGGCGGCGGGCGAACTTGCCGCAGACGATGGAGACGACCGCGGCGATGTCGACAGCGGCGAGTATGGCATCGACGTGCGGATCCACCCGGGCCCGGATCGCCGCCCCCGCCGCGCGGCAGCGCCGAAGGAGCCCGTCGACCATCTGCTTGCCGAACTTCAGCAGCGCGGACGCCCTCCACCATGCGAGCAGCTGCTTCAACGGGCGCGGGGTCTTCTTCTCAGGACGGGTGTCCTGCGCCGCCTGCCACCCGAGGCCGTGGCGGGCACGTTCGCCGGGCAGCCTCCCGTGTTCCTGCGCGAACTTGTAGGTGAGGCCTTCCAGGACGTCCTCGATCCGCTGACGGCGAGTGGAGGACCAGTCGATGAGCTCGGAGTCGACACCGGCTATCTCCATCACCGGGCGCAGGCCCGGCGTCACCTCCCGGGGCACCGTCGCCAGTCCCAGCTCCTCACACACCTCGGTTGTCATCGCGAGGGTGTAGAGCGTCCCGGCTGCCACGACGTTCCGGTAGAGGCGGAAGGTGTCCAGGGCACCCCACACCGGTTCGCCGTCGTCGTCCGGGCGCTGCACGCGGTTGAGGACCAGGCAGTGGTCGTGCAGGAGCGGGAAGCCGTCCCGGTTGTCGAAGTGCCGGAACGCCGCTACCACCAAGGCCGGTGTCTTCGCGCGGCCGCGGCCCGAGGACCACCGGGTTCGACCGGCCCCGGCCGGGGTCGGCGGCCGGGGCCGCCAGGAGCGCGAGGCGAGAACGTGCCGGACCGCCTCCTGCCGTGCGTAGCCGTCCGATTCCGCACGGCAAGACGTGTAGGACCCGTGGCAGTGGACCCGCGCTTCGGTCGCTGCATAAGTAGGGCCCAGCGACCGAAGAGAAGCGACGGTCGCTGGCTTGAGTCACTGCGAGAAATCGCAGGTCAAAGCTCTTGCGGGGCTGCGGCAGCGACTGAAGCGACTGTCGCCCCACATATCAGCTGTGTAGCTAGCGCGCGTGCGCGTCATATATAGGCGTCTTCAGTCGCTTCAGTCGCTGCTCTAGGTTGAGTGTGCCTTCTGACCTGCGGTTTCTTCCAGTGACTCAAGCCAGCGACCGAAGCGACTCAGTCACTCACCCATACCTTCAGTCGCTAAGCCCCAACCTGTCGCGACTCGCCTGTCGACGAGATGACCTGATCGAACGCGCGTTTTCGCTAGTCTGTCTCCGTTGTTGAGTCGCTTCAGTCGCTATTGGGGGAACGAGATGCCTGCTGACCTGCGGGTTTCCTCCAGCGACTCAGAAGTCACTGGCCCGAACGCACTCACGCTCGCCCACTGGTGCGCAAGCAACGGCTGGCCCGTGCATCCACTCGCCCCAGGCAGGAAGACCCCCGCTGCGAACTGTCCGGCCTGCCGCGAGCCTGGGCATGACCACCATGCCTGTCCCTGCCGGGCCGCAGGACGCTGGTGCCACGGGTTTTACGCCGCGACCCTCGACGGCAACCGCATCCAGCAGTGGTGGGGACCACGCCCGCAGATGGGCGTCGCCGTTGCCTGCGGGCCGGCGAACCTCGTCGTCATCGACATCGACGCCCACCCCGCGCCACCCCCTTCCAGGAATCGGCTTCTGCCCGGCATCGACATCGCCGAGGACATCGACGTCTCCCAGATGACCACCGGTTTCCACACCCTGGCCGTCCTTGCCGCACTTCGTGGGCAACACAGCCCCGCCGACGACGTCACAACTCTCAGGGTCCGAACACCCTCGGGCGGCCTGCACGTCTGGTACCGCAGCACCGACACCCGTCGCTGGCAGTGCTCCTCCGGCTCCGGCAAGACCCGGGCTCTCGCCTGGCAGGTCGACGTGCGGGCCGACGGCGGATACATCATCGCGCCCGGAACCACCACCGAGGCAGGCCTCTACACACCGCTCGGCACCGTACGGACCCCTGCCCCACTTCCGGCCTGGCTGGCCCAGGAACTCCAGCGCACGCACCACCTCCCCGCCGCGCACGTACCGGCCCCGCGCCCCGTGCCCGGCCGTGCCCGCCAGGCCGTCGCGGCCGCACGCCACGGCGGCAACCCCGTTGTTGCCGCTGTTACCAAGGTCCTTGCCGAAGTCGCCGACTGCGCCGGCACCCCCGAAGGAGCAGGGTTCTCCGAGAAGCTCAACCGGGCGGCCTTCACGCTTGGCGGACTGGTCGCCAGCGGACAACTCACCGAGCACGACGCCCGAGACGCCCTCATGGAAACGGCCCGCCATACCCGCCCCGGGCAGGACCGCCGCGCCGAGGCAATCATCCGCGGCGGTATGACCGCAGGCGCCCGACGCCCCCTTCACCCCGGGAGCCGCCCATGACCAGCTCCTCCGGCCACGAGCCGAATATGCTCTTCGACTTCGACCCCCATGACCTAGCCGCCCAGATCATCGCGAAATCCACTCCGGTCCTGCCGCCCCAGCAGACCACCGACAACCCGACACCCACGGCCATGGGAGCGACCGCACACGGCCTGATCCCCGGCTCTCTCACCGACCGAGGCAACGCCAAACTCTTCGTGAAGCTCTACCAGACCGACTTCCGGTACGTCCCCGGCCTGGGCTGGTACCGCTGGGACACCACCCGCTGGCAGGTAGACGAAGACGACGCCGTGATCTGGGCGGCAGGCGAAATCGGCGAGCACCTCGCGACCACCGACCCGACAGGCGAGCACCTTGTCGAAGCCCTCCGCAAGCACCGCCGACGCGCACTTAGCACCTCAGGCATCAACGCGATGCTCGCCCAGGCCAAGTCCGCCCCAGGCATGGTTCTCAAGGCCGAGCACCTCGACGCCGACCCGTACGCCCTGTGTACCCCCGCCGGCATCGTTGATCTGCATACCGGGCTCCTGCGTAAACCCGACCCGAACAAGGACTTCCACTCCCGCTCGACCACCGTGGGACCGGCCACCATGCCGATCCCGAGGTTCCAGCGGTTCCTGACAGACACCTTCGGCGACGACGCCGAAGGCACCGAGATGATCGCCTTCCTGCAGTTGCTCCTCGGCTACTCCATCACCGGCGACGTCGGCGGACAGGTCATGCCGTTCCTCTTCGGTGCCGGCAAGAACGGCAAATCCGTCCTTCTCGACGTCTCGATGAAACTTCTCGGCGACTACGCCGACGCCGCCCCACCCGGTTTCCTCATGGCCCGCCTCTACGAAAGCCACCCCACCGACCTCGCAGAACTCCACGGGCGACGCGTCGTCGTCTGCTCCGAGGTCAAGCCCGGTGACAAGTTCGACGAAGCCCGCGTCAAGCACCTCACCGGCGGCGACCGCATCAAGGCCCGCCGTATGCGACAGGACTTCTTCTCCTTCAACCCCACCCACAAGCTCTGGCTGCTGGGCAACCACCGACCCGAAGTCGGCACCGGCGGCTTCGCCTTCTGGCGGCGCATGAGGCTGATCCCCTTCGAGCGCACCGTCTCCGACGACCGGCGCATCGATAACCTCGCTGACATCCTCGTCGCCGAAGAAGGCCCTGGCATCCTCAACTGGCTCATCGACGGCACCCGCCGCTACCTCGAAGGCGAGAGAGACCTCACCGGCCCGGACAAGGTCCGCATCGCCACCACCGCCTACGCCGAAACCGAGGACCACACCGGCCGTTTCTTCGACGAAGCCTGTGTCCAAGGCCCCGACTACCGCACTGAACAGAAAACCCTCTACGACGCCTACCGTGCCTGGTGCAGCAGCGAAGGCTGCCTCGCAATGAGCAACCGCACCTTCGCCGCCCGGGCCCGCGAACTTCTCGGGCTGTCCTCCCCGAAACAGATGATCTTGTCCAACTCGAGAAAGTACTACCCTGGCATCGGACTGCTCGCCCAGGAGGAGACGGCATGAGTTCCCTGATCAGCGAGAACGATCTCAAACACGAGGCCGAACTCGTCTGGCTCGAGGACATCTCCCGCCTCGACTACGTCCGGCAGAGCCTCGACCGCCTACCCACCCGCGTCGGCAAACCCCCCTACCACCGCGACGGCCGCATGGTCGGATACGCCACCCTCACCAGCGATGCCAAGGCCTCCCGCGCCTCCGGTACCTTCCGCCGCCGCGTCTTTTGGCTGCTCCCCCACGATCGCGACAGCCAACCCGAAGGCCTCTACGCCAGCTCCGCACCAGCCGAAGCCATCGATCCCCAGACACTCACACCCCGGGCCAAGGGCAGGAAGACCGAGCGCTCCGAAGGCAGCCCTCCGTCCAGCGCCATGCGAGATCTCGGCATAACGCTCCCGCTCTGACGTCCCGCACAGCGACCAAAGCGACTCAAGCGACCGAACCCTGGACATAGAACAAACTACGGACGAGGCCCGAGGCCCCCTGCTGGTGTTCGGAACGGGCAAAGGATCCGGCTCCAGGAGCTCAGCAGCCCAGGACGGCTTGGGGTGAGCGCGGATGCCTGTACGTCATATCGGGCGCGGCGTTGATGGCACCACATGCCCAGCAGTTCCATTCACCAGGCAACTCGTAATGCCTTGCCGACGGTTCGCGCAGCACCTGCGCCGAGCACAGCGCAGAACTGCCGAGCGCCCGGGCCGCGTGCCGCCGGGTCGAAAGCCGACGGCAACACCGCCTCCACCCACCTGCGCGGGCAGGACGCGGTCAATCAGGCCCCGGTCGACGCCGGGCCCGTGCCTGGCCCGCGCAGGGACCGACCAGTCGGTTCACCTACTGCGGGGGGCGTTTCCCAGTGAGTTCCTGCCATCGATCGCGCCGGACTTCCAGCGCGGCGAGGGCCTCCTTGCGGCGGGGATCACGCTTCTGTTGGGCACAGACACGTTCGAGGTTCTTGAGGGCGGCATCCCGGGATGCGGTGTTCTTCTCGGCTTTGTCGAGTTCCTGTCGTGCACGTGGCAGGCGTACTTTCCGGTGTGTCCGGAACTCGTCTTCATCCGCGGCCGCGTTCTGGATCTCGACTGCGAAATCGCTCAGCTGTTCCTCAGTGAAGAACGGTGTCTCCTCGTTGTCCGGTGGTCGGCGCAGTGGGTACTTCGCCCGGTGAATCCGGCGGCTGGGCTCTACCAGGTCGATCACGTGGTTCGGGCCAGATCTGAACTGGACCTGTAGCCCAGCAAGCGGGATCGGCTTTGTCCTGCCAGCCACTTTCACCCCGTGCTCATACAACGTGATTTCGCCGATCGGACCTTTCAGATGCCTACCGAGGCCAGGGTGGAGCAGCCCCTCGATTTCGTGTTCCAGTGCCTGGATATCCTGCTGGTACTTGGTTTCTTCCGCGTTGGCCCTGTCGCGGGCGGACTTCTCCGTCCGGGCGGCTGTCTTGTCCACCTCGCGCAGGTTCCGTCGGCAGTCCGCGAGCTGCGCCCGCTCATCTGCGTACTTCGCACTGAAGGTGAAGATCCACCTGCCGGGGAACCGGCTCCAGTACCAGGCTGTCCAGGCCGTGGCTGCCAGCAGAACGAGCAGCAGCGCGCGCATGCCTTCACTCTCCCTCTCAGCTATCGCGTGGCGCTCATGTCATACCGTGCCGGGCCCGGATGATGAGGGCGATCCGGCCACAGGATGGCGGCCCGACGGGGGCCTTGAGGTGCGAGACACCCTCGGCTGGCCCCCGAGGCGGTACTGGACGAGGGCGGCCCGCGCGGACAGCCGTGTTCTTCAGTACGAGCTGGTCTCCCCCGCCTTCCAGACAATTGACACGCCGATCGCACCAACGACCAGGCAGATGGCGATGGCGACCGACACGTGCACCGACAACGGGAAGTCCAGGTCACGTGGGTGCGGCAGCCCGGCATTGGCCGCGAACGAGGCAATGAGTAGATAGCCATCGCCTGCGGCAGTTCTGCGAGTGGCGACCGGGGGGGAAGCAAGCGGACCTGGTCTCGTCGCCCCCTCCGCTGCGGCGATACGGAGGGGGCCTCCGAAACTTCGTCAGGAACGATCCTAAGCGCGCACCGCCGAAGCTCCCACTGACGCTCAATGCGCCCGGTAGGTCGCTTCGGCACGGTGGCCGAGAGCGCGGTGATCGCCGTGTGCGCTCTCGCCGACGCCGCCGGGCCGGAGCGACGGAGCAGCGGCACCGTCGAGGACGCGGCCACGGCACCGGAGGTACTCGCCGAGGCACTGTCCGAGCTCAGTCCGGAGGCTGCCGAGCTCCTGGAGGTCATCCCGGCTGCCGTCGCCGTGCTGCGTGAACGCGCCGAGCACACCCCGGCCGCGCGGAGGACCCGGCGGTGCTGAGCATGGGCCTGCGGCGGGCTCTCGCCACCCACGGCCTCGCCGGGCACCGGGTTCACCAGCTCGGCCCCGCCCTGCTGACTGTCACTCTGGGCGCAGCCCAGGCCCAGGCTCTCGCCGTGCTCCTCGCCGCCCGCCGTGCACTCCCCCGCCAGGACTCCGCTGCCGAGGACGAAGGCCGGTGGGGCGCGGGGCCTGCCGAGACGGCTGCGGCCTCGCTCGCGGTGGCCTTGGCCGCCTACGGGCCGGGGACGTACGCCCGGGTCCTCGCCTCTGGGCACGTATCCGCTGGGCTCACCCCGACTACTGCCCGGCAGGTGATCGACGCGCTGAACACCCGCCCGGATCGGAACTGCCCCGCGACGCAGGCCCGGCGCCGCGGGCTTGGGCACGGCTGGAAAGGCATTGACGCCGGGCGTTGAAGTCGGCGGACAGAGGGAGAGCCGGTCACCCGAGGAGGGTGGCCGGGCCTGTGCGCCGTTTCCCATGCGTGTACGTCGGCGCGCGGCGTCAGGCGGCGTGACACGTCCCTCGGCTTGAGTTGGTCGGCCCATTGGCGGGGTGGGGTGTGGTTACGGTGCTGGCTCGTCCGCTGGATCGGCACCAGGAATGTCGGCATGACTCGGGCGGGGGAGCGACACGGGCCGAGAAGTCACCTGTAACCCATTGGGCGGTACTAAGGTAGCGCCATGACTGTTCCATATAGCCCTGAAGATCGTGAAAAGGTAGTTGCCAAGCTGCCGTCACCTCTTCGTCGCGAACTCAAGGTACGAGCAGCCGAGTTGGATGTTGACATCCAAGACGCGGTGACCGGGGGTGTCACCGCGTGGATGGGCCTGAAGGACCATCCGGTCGTCGACACCAGTGGCGGCGCCTCGTTCTCGACGTACCTGCCGACCGGGCTGTACGAGAAGCTGAAGAGCGCCTGCAAGTCCCGCAAGATTTCCTACAACCAGGGGATGGCTCAGTCGATCCGATGCTGGCTCGACGCCCATCCCTCCCCTCGCCCGGCTCCCCCGCGGACGACCGGTGCACGGCGCCTGGTGTTTGGTAACCAGAAAGGCGGCGTGGGCAAGACCTCAGTATCGGCCGGCGTCGCTCAGGCACTGGCGGAGACCGGCAAGCGCACCCTGCTCATCGACTTCGACCCGCAGGGACACCTCACCCGGCAGCTCGGATACGAGATGCTCGACATCGGCGCGGCCAGCCTGGCCAAGCACATGCTGGCCGACGCTGAGGGTGATCTCCAGGCGCTGCTCGTCGCGATAAAGGGTGGCGACTTCGAAGACCGGCTGTGGCTGCTCCCCGCGTGCAAGGACGCGTTCCTGCTGGACGCGAAGCTCGCCACCACCCGCGCTGTCCGGATCAAGGAGACCGCGCTTGAGCGCGTACTGGCCGACTTGGAACAGGACTTCGACTTCATCGTCGTCGACTGTCCTCCGAGCCTGGGCTACACGATGGACACCGCCCTGTACTACGGGCGCACTCGCGAGGGCGAGGAGTCCGGACAGTCCGGCATCGTGATCCCGGTCCAGGCCGAGGACACCTCCGGCGACGCGTACGACATGCTCGCCGACCAGATGGACGATCTGTGCGAGGACCTGAAGGTGGAGATCGCCACTTTGGGCTTCGTCGTGAACCTCTACGACGCGCGCAATGGCTTCATCGCTACCTCGTCACTCCAGTCCTGGCAGAGCATGGAAGAGCCGGTCCTCGGCATCGTCCCAGAGCTCAAGGAGCAACGGGAGGCGGTTCGTCGCAAGGAGCCGTTGCTGGCTTATGAGCCGGACTGTGAGCAGGCAAACGTCCTGCGATCGATCGCCAGGAGGATTCAGGGATGAGCATCGCGGACAAGGTTGGCGAGAGTTCCTCGTTCGGACGTACCCGCAGCCGCAGTGCGCGGGGGAGGGCGAAGGCACTGACCGAGGGGGCGATTCCGGCGTACGAGCTGGTGCGGCTCTCCCTCGATCAGGTAGCGCCCACACCGCTCAACCCGCGTCGTAACTTCGGTTCTGACGAGGAGAAGGCGCGCTTCGGCGAGGAGTTGCGCGAGGCACAGCTTGCCGCGTGCGTGGCTGTCACCCGCGAGGCCTACCTGAAGTTGTGGCCTGCGCATGAGACCACGATCGGGCCAGACGCGCTCTACGTGCTCGTGAACGGTGAGCGCCGATTCCGTAGCGCCGTCCATGTGGGTCTGGACAGACTCGACTTCGTGGTCCGAGACGATCTGGCCACGACGCGGGAAGACTTCGTCGATCACCTCCTGGCGGAGAACCTCGACCGTGAGGACTTCGACGTCATCGAGCGGGCCCGAGGTGTGGAGCAACTCGTCAGCGTCTGCGCAGAGGACGGCGGCGACCGGGGAGCGCGGAGCCGGGCCGCCAAGCGGCTCAACAAGGACCGGTCCTGGGTCACCAACCAGCTGGCCCTGCTGACCTTGCCGTCGGAGATCCAGGCGATGCTCAGCGCTGGCGAGGTTTCAGAGCGAGACGGACGTTCCTTGGCCCGACGCCTCAAAGAGGACCCGGGCCTGGACTCGGCGCAGCTGCTCGCCGGCCTCGCGAACACCAAGGAGGCCGTGGAGCAACAGAAGGCGGAGGAACAGCGCCTTCTGGCTGCTGGTCGCGAAGCATTGGCGAAAGCTGGTTCCTCTGGTTCGTTGTCCGCGGACAACGAACACGCCTCCAGGCCTGAGGCCGCTACGGATGTGGCACCAGAATCCTCCATCGCCGCGAACGGCAACCGCGACTTGTTGTCCGCGGACAACATTCCTTCCACCAGCGAAGGCCCCACTGCGAATGTGACCGCGGACGCACCATCCGCGACGGCAAGCTCTCCCGCGTTGTTGTCCGCGGACAACAACGCGGGACGCTCTGCGGCTGGAGGTGCCAGTGGTAGCGCGCTGCGCAACAACTCGACGGGCATGTCAGCACCCAAGGCCCTGGGGGAGGACGCTTCGGACGGGGTACCCGTTCCTCGTGAGGAGCGACCCGGTTCTGGAGCTCCGCAACCGGTAGTCACAGGCGTCAAATTCCCGTACGACAACGCCATCCAAGCCGCCGAGTTCCTCAACGCCCGCATGGACGATGCACAATTCCTGATCCTCGTGGACACACTGAACGAGATGGCCCGGCAGCGCCGCGGCTCGGCGCTGCCCGCTGCGGAGTAGTACACAGACCGAATGGCTGTGACTACTTTCCCAGCCACATGCCGTCCACAAGCACACAGACAGCCCCCTCCTTCTGCGCTCGCAGGGGGAGCGGGCTGTCTGTAGTGCGACGTCTGTGCAGGTGGCCCTGGACACGCCTCGGTTGAACGCAACAAGTGCGGGCCCGAAGCTCGGCATCGGAGCACTCACCCAGGTGGCACCGCGGACGACGGGCGACCCACGTATGGGGGAACACACACGGAGCACGCCCATGAGCGCGCCACTGTGAGCTGACCGATCGCAACAATCACGGTCATGGCATCGACAACGGAGACCCTGCTGGCAGCCCTGCGCAGCGCCCTGGCCGACCGGGACACAGTCAGTGTCCGCGGCACACTGATCGGCGTACTCGGACGTGCGCCCTCCAAGACGGAGATTTCTGCGGCCAGCAAGGCGGCTCGCAAGATCGCTGAGGACGGTGACGCCGTCCTCATCTCGCTCCTTCCTGACCAGGCCGGCCCCGACGCCTACGTCGCTGCTGGCCGAGGCGGCAGGAGCCGGGCGTCGAACTACCTGACTGTTGACACGAAGATCGTCAAAGACCTGCCGTGCCGCATCGAACTCGCCGCGGAAAAGTGGGACGCGGTCATCGACGAAGGCATGCGGCTCACCCAACAGAGAATCGAAAGCGACCCGATGCTGTCGGCGTTCCTGCCCGGTTGGAAGGCCGTACCGCGCGCCGAGAAGCGGGCCCGGCTCGCTGAGCAGGCAGCAGCCACCTGACCGTCATTCGCCCCAATAGCGAACTGAGACGCCGTACAGACGCTCGAAACGGAAAAAGCCCCGCTCCCCGGCACGCGGCCGGGGAGCGGGGCTTCATGGTGAGCAGGTGCCAGGGTGCCCAGGTCGCGGGTGTTCCTGTGTCAGGGTTGAGGATGCCAGCGACGGTCACCGCGGCGGCCGGGTGCCGCAGGACGGTGACCGGGACGGCGCCGGGATCGGTGCTGGGACTGGTGAAGAGGCGGTGTTCTAACCCTGCACTATTCAGTCGGGCCAGCAGGCGCCGCTCGATGTCGCGCACTTGGACCGGAGGCGCGCGCGTCCTGTCGATACGCACGATGCCTCGGGCTGCATGAGCCTCACGCGCCCACGCGCTCGGCACGTTCCGGGGGGCGAGGGCCGGGCGACGGCGGACTGAGGGCTGCGGCCTGGGGCTCAGGTCGCGGTCGACGAGGTTACGAACCCTCCGTGAACGCGATGGCGTGGTCAACGGCCCACTGGCGAAACGTTCGCGGCGCCGTCCCGAGGATGTCAGCCACCGCAGTGGTGATGTACGCGGGCTGTCCGACCGCCGCACTCCACGCGGCGAGCAGCATGTCGACGGCCGAGCTGGGCACCGTACCCTCCCACAGGCTTCGGAACTCGTCTGGCGTTATCTCCTCGAATGCGATCCGGCGCCCCAGGTCGTCACCGATGGCGTCCACCTGCGCGGCTTGGGTCAGTGATTCGGGGCCGGTAAGGACGTAGTCGCCTCCGACGTATCCGTCCTGATAGAGCGTCCGCGCCGCGACGGCTGCGATGGCGCGGTCGTCGACCGGTGCCGACTCGGCAGCGCTGTAAGGCCACCGGACGACTTCGCCGGCCCGGATCGCGGGCGCCCACCAGGCCAGCGAGTTCGACGCGAACATCCCCGGCCGGATGATCGTCGACTCGAGTCCGGTGGCCGCGATGAGCCGCTCGATGTCGGCGTGCAGCACCGCCATGGGATTGGGCTGCTGGAAGAGGGGGTGCGGCGTCTGATGCGGGGAGGAGAGGAAGACGACCCGCCGCACGTGGGCTGCCAGCCGCTCGACGACTGCCGCGGCGGTCTGAGGTGGGGCGGTCCAGACGAGGAAGACCGCACCGGCGCCACTCAACGCCGGATCGAGCGACTCGGGCACAGTGAGGTCACCGGCGAAGACCTCGACCTTCGCCGGCAGCAACGCCGCCGCCTCAGAGCGACGGGTGAGGGCACGGACCGGCACGCCCGCGTCGAGGAGTTGGTCGATGACGACGCGGCCGACCCGGCCCGTCGCCCCAGTGACGAGCACGGGGGGAATGTCTATTTGATTCATGCCGCCATGAAAACGTTACCTGGTTAAAAAAGCAACTCGGTCATAAATGCTTTACAGTGATCAGATGAGCGAGTTGACGGGACTGCGAGCCCGCAAGAAGGAGCGGACGCGCGACGCCATTGGAGACGCAGCCGTCTCGCTGTTCTTGGAGCGCGGCTTCGACCGCGTCTCGGTCAACGACATCGCCGCGGCAGCCGAGATCTCCAAGCCGACTCTCTTCCGGTACTTCCCCACCAAGGAAGACCTGGTGCTGCACCGGTTTGCGGACCACCAGGGCGAGGCAGCACGCGTCGTACGTGACCGTAAGTCCGGCATCAAGCCGGTGACGGCGCTGCACCGGCACTTCCGGGCTGGCCTCGATCGGCACGACCCCGTCACCGGCCTCAGCAATCATCCCGAGGTGGTGGCGTTCCATCGGCTGGTGTTCACCACACCGAGCCTGGCAGGACGGCTCACGCGGTACCAGCTCGAGGACGAAGAGGCACTGGCAGACGCCCTCGGCGAAGGCATCCAGGCACGCCTGCTAGCCGCCCAGGTACTCGCGGTCCAACGGGTGCTCGCCCGGACCAACTGGCAGAAGATCGCCGACGGTCGCACCGCCCACGACGTCCACCCCGAAGCCGTAGCCGATGCCGACCAGGCATTCAACCAACTGCCGTGACAGGCGACGCTCCCAGTCGAAGAAGCCTCTGCGGCCCGATGCAGGCACGGGGGACTGCGCACGGGATGCGGGGTATAAGCACCGAGGGGTCGTCAGCCGGGTACAGGTGCAGGTTCCGCCAGCTTCGGCGGTCTGCCGGGACCAGTTGGTCCCGGCCGCCGGGCGGGTGGTGGTCAGGGGATGCAGGGCGGGTCCTGGCCCTGCCGGGCAATCTCGTCCAGGTGTGTGTCCAGGCGGGCCAGGTCTGGCTGATCCAGCGCGGCCTGCGTCTGCGCCCATGCGGTGTTGTCGCGCTTGTACTCCCGGATCACCGCCTCGGGGGGTGGTGCCGGTCATCCTGGCGACGGGCGCGACCTCGTCGGGGGCGAGGCCGCGCCCGCGGGCCGCGATGCCGACCAGTTCGATCAGTCCCGGATAGGTGGGCCCTGTTGACCGCTGCTCGATCCAGCGTGTGAACCGTCGACGCCGTCGATCCTCATTCGTGCTCCTTCTTCCGAGGACGGTGTTCTGTGAGTTGGGTGGGGTGCAGAGGAGATGGCTGGCTCGAGTCCGGCGGCCGCAGGGTCACCGGCGTTCCGGACCGGTCTCTGGGCGGCTGGAGTCTCCGCGGTCCTACGCGGCGACGGAGCGATGGCTGCGCGACGCGAGTTCCAAAAGGGCGCGGTTGCGGCGCTGCTGCTTGGCCGTGAGCGGCCGGGGGTGGGGGCTGTGCTGGTGCCAGAGGGGGTGGGCGGGGGGTTCGGGGTAGGGGCGGGTGTCGCACGGGGTGCGGTTCACGGGGCGCCTCCGAGAGTTCAGGCGTGGTCGTCGTCGTGGCGGCTTCTGCGGCGTGCCTCCGTCGGGTTTGCGGCGATCCAGTTCTCGGCGCAGGTCTTGTGTGCGAGTTCTCCGGAGTGGGAGCGCATGGGGGTGGGCGTGCCGCACAGCGCGCAGGGGTGGTCCTGCCAGCGGTCGAAGTGCCGGGCGTCGCGACAGTCCAGCAGGCCGCCGGCGGCCGGGATCTGGCCCGGCTCCCAGAGCGGCTCTTTTCGGCGGGTCACGGTCGCAGGTCGGGCAGTTGCTGGAGAACTTGGTCGACGAGGTCCTGCGTCGGCTTCCAGGCGGGGAGCGCGCCCGTGGCGGGTAGGGGCAGCGGCAGTTCGTGGACGTTGGCGAGGACCAGGTGGTGGGCGTCGCGCTGCGCCCAGGGGCTGATGCAGCGCTTGGGGCCTTGGTCGGGGTGGCAGTCGGTGAGCCGGGCGATTCCGATGACCGCGCCGCGGTGGAGTTCGCGGCCGCGGATCGTGGTGGCGACCAGCGGGTCGCGCAGGGCCGGCCGGTCCAGCTTCAGGCCCGCGTGCAGTAGGAGCCAGCCTCGCCACGGCCAGTTGGCGGGCCTGTTCTCCGGGTTCTTTCCGGCGAGGATGCAGGTGGCCCAGGGCTGGCGGATCGTGATGCCCCGGATCCAGTCGCCGCCGTCGAGTTCGCTCGTCATGCGGCTCGCCCCCGTACCGCGGCGCCCCGGCGGCCGGCCCGACGGCCGTTGACGCTCGGAACACGCGCATGGTCGGGGCGGGCCCGGACGACGTCGCCGGTGTATTTACCCTCGTACATCGCCGCATCTGCAGCACGCATCAAGGTTGGCAAGTCGCTGCTGGCGACGGCGGCCGGGGTGGCGGCACCGAGGGAGACGGCCAGCGGCAGCGACCCGTCCTCGTAGGGGACAGGGCGGGTCATGAGGCGAGCCAAGTGCTCCAGGCGCAGCGTCTGGTGGCGAGGCTCGATGCGGGCGAGGGCGGCGAACTCGTCGCCTCCGAGGCGGCCGGCGACACCGCGAGGCCCGGCCCACTCGGTCAGGCGGGCGCCGATCGCGGCGAGCGCGGTGTCCCCGGCCGCGTGCCCGTGGCGGTCGTTGAGTTCCTTGAAATGGTCTGCGTCCGCGAGGACCAGGACCACCTCGTCGGAGTGGCGCTCCAGCAGCCGCTGCGCCCGGGTGGTGAACGCTTCGCGGCGCCAGGTGGTGGTGAGCGGGTCGCGGTGAGCGGCGGTGAGGCGGCGGTGCAGGACGGTGGTGTGCAGGGTCCATCCGGCCAGCGGGAGGGCCATGGCGGTGATGTGCAGGGCCTTACGCGGTAACAGGGTCGTCGTCATACTGGTGGCTTCCTTCTCATCTGCGACATGGGTTGGAAGTGCCCGGGGCCGCCGGCGCTACGGCGGCCCTGGGCGTTTGTGCGTGTGGGTGGTCAGCGGCGGGTGCGGCGCTGGGTGTCGGCGAGGATGGCCTGCTTGTCGGGGTGGGCGTCGACTGCGGCGCGCAGGGCGTGCCACCAGGTGTCCGCGTACTTCTGCCGGTTCTTCAGTTCTCGCATCTGCTGCTTGAGGTGGGTGTGACGGGCGGTGAGGGTGTCGCACAGGCATTCCGCGTCGGGGTCCTGGATGCGGGCCATGCAGCCGGGTGCGAGGCAGAGGGTGCCGTCGGGGTCGAGGAACCAGAAGCATCCCGTCGGGATGGTGTCGGGGGTGGTCGTGACGGGGTCGTCGCGCGTCCCGGTGCCGGTACCGCTCATCGGGTACTGGTGGCGGAGCGACGTCTTCATAACAGTTCTCCTTGAGGGGTGGATCGTGGAACTGGGTTGTTCGGTGCCGCCCGGCCCCGCCCCGCCCCGCCTCGGCTCGGTGCAGGGGCAGGGGCAGGGGCGAGGGCGGCGGTGAACCGTCAGGCAGCGACGGCGGCGGGGGAGTCGAGGCCCACCCCGCGGAGCGCGTCCAGGACGTACGGTTCGAAGCGGTTCTGGTGCTGGGCGGCGACCGCGTGGCCGGTGGCGCGGCTGTAGGCGTAGCAGCGCGCCATCATGCTGGCGTCGGTGACGGCGAGGGCCTGGTCGACGGCTTTCCGCGCGAGGTGCTCGATCCAGGTCTGGGCTGCCGATTCGCGGCGTGCGTGCGAGGTCGCCGTGGCGACGGAGTCCGCCCACCGGCCGCTGCCGCAGGTGGGGCCGCCGCACTGCTCCCAGTCCCACTTCCGGTCGCGCATGCCCTCGGGATCGGCGTCCCAGTCCGCCGCCCAGCGCGCGGCCCGCTCGGGGATCTGCTGCTGGATGACGTTCAGGACGTCGCGGCCGGCGGGCCCGAGCGCCGGGTGGGCGTCGGTCTCCTCGAGGACGCGGATCTGGTGGGAGAGCAGCCGGTAGGGGTAGTAGCGCTGGCTCCAGTTACCGGTCTCGCCCAGCGGCTCCACGATCCACAGCCGGACGGGCCAGGTGACGGGCCAGATGCCGGTGTCCTCCAGCGCCTCGCCGACGCGCTTGACCATGCGGAAGTAGGAGAAGCGGCTCTCGTCGTACCACTTGTTGCGGCAGGGGTTGGGGTGGTCGACGACCTTGCCGACGTTGGCGGAGAGGTTCACCGGGGTCCCGGCCTCGCGGGACATCTCAATGATGCCGTCGGCGGGGGTGGCGATGTACCAGGTGACGGGCTTGCGGGCCATGCGGGCCTCCGAGAAGGGGGTGAGAGCGGCCGGGCCGCTCATAACTGGATGTTGATCTGGCGGCGCGGGTCGCCCGCGCCGGTGTGGACGGTGCGGCGGTGCGCGGCGAGGCCGGCGCTTCCGCCCTGGATCGGGAGGTGGCAGTCGGGGCAGCCGTGGGCCCACTCATCCCCGGCCGGGAGTTCGGCCGGGGTGAGCGGGTGCGGGTGCGGACCGTCGGCGGCGCGGCTCACTCGCGGACCGCGACCGCGAACTGCTCTTCCAGGTCCGCGCGGCCCTCGGGGTCGTCGTCCTGGTCGTGGTAGTCGGCCTCCTGGTCGACGTCGTCGGGGCCGCCGTGGACGGAGCAGACGGCGTCCGGGTGCAGCCCGGTGTCGCTGGTGTGCGCCTTCAGCAGGTCGGTGACCGAGAAGACCGGCTGCCACGCCGGGCGTCGCAGTCGTCGTCGTACGGGCAGCCGACCAGCAGGTCGAAGCCCACGTCGCCCTCGCCGTCGACGTCGGTGCGCAGGGCGAGGACCATGTGGTCGGGCCCGAGGCGGATCTCGCCGACGCGGTCGCCGCCGGCGAGCGGCGAGTTGTCCCGCCACCGCCACAGCGGCAGCACCTCCGCACCGAACGTGCGGCGGACCAGGAGCAGGTCGCCGAGGCCGTCGCTGCCGTCCCAGCCGAGCTCACGGCGGCGGGTGTCGCTGGCGCGCTGGAGCAGCGGCTCCAGGCGGTGGATGTTGTTGGCGAAGACGACGTGGTTGAAGCCCTCGCTACGCAGGTGGGGGAAGGCGGCGACGGCTTCTGCGTGCTGGCGGCGTACGACGGCTTCGGGCACGGCGCGGTCCGGGCTGCGGTCGGCCTGCCGGTCGGCGCAGGCGGAGGCCGGGGTGGAGACCAGGAGCGCGACGGCGGGCACGCCGTGACGGCGGGCGGCCTGCACCAGGCCGGTACGGACGGCCTTTTCGGTGTTCGTGGCGTTCCCTGTCAAGTTCTAATGTTCACGTCGAGCGAATCCCGGCGGGGCCGTGAACGCGGTTGGCTCACGGCAGTAGAGGCGATCGCTGACGGCCCTTCATCCGGACGCGGGGTTTCGGCAATCGGTTTGGACGGCTGTGCCTAAAGTGCTCGGCAGTGAACGCGCGCTGGCCGGCCGCGGTCCCCATCGTGGGCCGATGGGGCGCCGGTGGAGTAGGGACCTGCGTCGGTGCGGCGTGTCGCGGTTTCCCACGAAATCCGGTGGAGTCTGAGCGGCCGGAAGTGGTTGGGTCCTGCTCAATGCTTCGCTGATACGGCCCGGCACAGTGCGAGGCGCAAGGTCCGAATCGCAGGCGCGGTCTAGCCCGCGTGTCGTCGAGTGATGGAGGTTATCGCGGTGGCTGGTTATGGGGCGCTTTCTGACGTATACGAGTGGCTGATCGGGGACGACAGGTTGACCCCCGCCAATGCAGCCGCGGTTTATTACAGCGATGTCGTGGGCTCTCTGTCGCCCAACGCGCGCGTCCTCGACTGCGCGTGTGGAACCGGCCAGCTCGCCGTCGGTCTCGCGAGTCTTGGCCTTGACGTGGTCGCCGCAGATGCCAGCAGTGGGATGGTTCGCCGGACCGAGAAGGCCGCCGACGAGCAGGGAGTCTCGCTTCGAGCCCTCCGCGCGAGCTGGGACGAGCTGCCCGACCACCTGGAGGACTCCACGTTCGATCTGGTGTTCTGCGTCGGCAACTCGCTCGGGCACGCCGAGGGCGCAGCCGGGCGCCTGACCGCACTGGAAGCGATGTCGCGGCTGCTGAATCCCGGCGGACGCCTTGTGCTCCACTCACGCAACTGGGAGCTCGTGCGCTCCGCCGGCTCACGGGTGGACGTCCGCGATCGACTCATCCGCCGCAACGACCGCGATGCGGTCGTCAGCTACTACTGGCAGATCGAGCAGCGCTGGGAGCAGGAACACTTCCTCGAGATCGTGGTCGCCCAGATCGAGCCGGATGGGGCAGTGCGAGCCTGCTCGGAGCGGTTGTCCATCTGGCCCTACCGGTACGAGGACCTCGTGGCGCAGTTGCGGAGTGTCGGGCTCACGGTGCAGTCCACCACCTTCGACCCCGAGAGCGATGGATACCTGGTGGTCGCCAGCGGCGACCAGGCGCGAGGCACGTCTGAGCCGGCGCGCTGATCCGCCTTTCGTCGTTGTCGTTGCCGACCTGTGGGCTCGCGACCGCCTGCAGCGGGTTCTTCGCGAAGTGTTCAGCGCTTGAAGCGGTTGCTGCGGGTGCGGTCCTCGCCGCGCTGGCTTCCGAGCTGCGGACCGCGGCCTGCACGGCGTCCACCAAGGCCTTCGTGACCCTGGACGGCACTCTGCTGCCGATCGACCGAATCGCGGCCGACCGGCCCTTCTACTCTGGGAAACATGAGAAGCACGGCATGAACGTGCAGATCATTACCGATCCCGCCGGACGACTGGTGTGGGCACCGCCTGCACTGCCCGGCGCGGTCCACGACATCAAGGCCCCGCGCCGCTCACCCCCGCTGTCACTTCGAAGCAGCTCCCGCAGTCACGCACAATGACAGCCCTGGGAGCTGGACGGGTTCAGGCCTTCGGCGGGCGGAACAGAACGACGTTGTCCGGTTCAAGTGCGTGTCCAGCTTGCCTGTCGTCCTCTTGAGTGAGCACAGCGCTGGCGAGAGCGAGCCTGGTCACCTGCCGGCGGAGCTCTTCGATCTCGGTTCTCTGATTGGCAATGGTCTTCTTCAGCTTGGTGACGGTTTCCCGGAGTCGTTTCTCGGTCTCCGGGACTTGGCGGGTTTCGGCGCGAACGCGTTCGTAAAACTCGTTCTTCAGGTCGACGTGGCGTTTGAGGAGAGCCATGCGGTGGACGTCGGCCTCGGCGGCGAGGGCGACGATCGTGAGGCTGCCGTTGGAGGCGATGGCTTGTCCGGTCAGGAGCCGGTCCATGGCCTCGCGGATGCGGGCGCGTTCGTCCTGGTGCTGCTGGTTCATGTGACGGCCTCGGCGGAGTGTGCGGTGGCGTCGTGGGCGGCGGCCGTCTCGCGGAGTCGGTTGGCGTTGGCCCGCAGGCGCTTGCTGACTGGTCCGGGGGCGTGGGCGGCGAACTGGTCAAGTTCGTCGGCGCGTTCGCGGAGTTGTCGGGCGTGGGTGTCAGTGCGGACGGTGTTGCCGCAATTGGGTCGGCAGTCGTACTGACGTGGGGCGGTCGCGCCGGGTTCTGGTTCGCAAAGCGCGTTGTCGTGCTTGAAGGCGCAGATCAGGAACGCATCGGGGTTGTCGTAGAGCACGATGCCGTCCTGGGCGAGGAAGTCGCTGGCTTTCCTGGCGAAGGTGCGGAGGACGATGCGGCCCTCGAAACGAGGGGTGTGGGCGGCGGCGGTCAGGGCCCGGCGGGCGGCGGGCCCTGAGACGTTCTCTCCGGCGGCGACGCGGTCACGCAGTCGGGCTGCGGTGTCGGCGGCGGCGAGGGCCGTTTCGACGTCGAGAATGGCGTGGATGCCTCGGCGGCCAGCGCGGGGTCGGGGATGGTCGTGTCGAGCGGCTGCATGGTGCCGCGGAACGTGGTCTTCATGGGTGCTCTCCTTGAGGGGTGGATCGGAACTGGTTGTCCGGTGCCGCCCCGGTCCGATGCAGGGGCCGAGGCGGCGGTGAACCGTCAGGTGGATCGGGGGCGGTGAACGACGGGCCGGTGCAGATCCCGGTGGTGGAGGGTGACGTGGTGGCCGCGGCGGCGCAGGCGATGGGCCAGCAGGCGGGCTGTGACACCGGCACGGTGCCTGCCGCCGGCGCAGCCGACCGCAATGTGCAGTGGGTGCTCGGCGGCGCTGGGGCCGCTGGCGTATGCCTGTGCTTGGGCGACGGTGGCGGCGATCATGGGGCGGATGCCGGGGGTGCGGAGTACGGCGCGGATGACCTGGTGGTCGTGGGCGGTCAGTTCGCGCAGGGTGGTGTCCCAGTGCGGGTCGCGGAAGTGTTCGCGCAGGTCGAGCGTGATGTGTGCGTCGGCGGGGCGGGGTCCGTGGAGGTGTCCGAAGGAGGTGATGGTGATGCGGATCTTCATCGGGTTCCTTTGGCTCGGTCGTGAGAAAGGAGGCGGGGGGTCCGGGGCGGGGTGTGCGGGTCGGCTGGTCGGCCGGTGACCGCGAGGACGGCGGCGATCAGGAGCGGGGCGAGCGCGGTGAGGATTGTGTCGACCGCGCGGGCCAGCCGCTCGTGCTTGACGACGGCGACAGGCGCGGTGCGGGCGGATCAGGCAGCCCTCAGGCCGTGGCCAGGGCGGGCATCCGGGCGGCCTGCGGACAGGGTGCGCCGGCCAGGCCGGTGCGGTTCATCGGCGACTGGCCTTGCGGGTGGCGAGCCAGGTGGTGACGGCGGCGGCGCCGATGCCGATGGCGCGGTGGAGTGCTTGGTCGAGCTCCATGAGTGCGGTGCCGGGGCCTGCGGTGTCCTGGACCGGCTCGGGCGACTCCTCGCAGGCCTTGCGGACGACGGTCGCGTGCTCGAGGTAGCCGGTCTTGCCGCACTTCTTTGCGAGCCAGACCAGCGGGTCGCGGCGGTCGATCACGGCGTGCGTGGCGGCGTTGATCGCGGCCCCGGCGAGCAGCGCCCTGGCCGGGACGCGGTAGCCGAGGGCTCGGGTGATAGCGACGGACGCGGCCAGTTGTACGGCGCTGTAGGAGGCGACGTGCCGGGCCACGGCTCGGCGGCCGTACGCGGAGGCGGTCATCGTCGGTTCGCCGCGCCAGGGGTTCCCGGTGACGGGGGTGCCATCACGGTAGACCAGGTGGTCGCCGTGGATGCCCTTGGCGGCCGAGTCGTCGGGGTGTTGCACCCACTGGTCGCACAGCGGGTGCA
This sequence comes from Streptomyces sp. NPDC001750, assembly GCF_042892615.1. NCBI lineage: Bacteria > Bacillati > Actinomycetota > Actinomycetes > Kitasatosporales > Streptomycetaceae > Streptomyces > Streptomyces sp. NPDC001750. The sequence continues at coordinate 33,176 of NZ_JBIAUE010000020.1, forward strand.
GGCCGTCGAAGACGGCGGCGAGGGTGCCGAGCAGGGCGAGGGACTCGATGGTGTTGAGGCTATCGGTCATGCGGGGTGTCCTCATCTCACGTTCGGGCTGCAGTGGTGTGCGGGGCGACCGGTCTCATGCGGATGCTGCGGGCGCCCCGGGCGTTACCCGTTCCTGGCTGGATTCCGGCCGGGGACGGTGGTGTTCAGAACGGTGGCTCGTCCCAGGCCGGGACGGGGAGGAGCCGGACGCGGAGCTCGCGCCGGTTGGACCAGCAGCCGCACGCCTCCATCTCGGGGAAGGCGCCGCCGGTCCACCAGCCGCCCTTGCCGTGGCAGCGCGGGCAAGTGGGCCGGGGCCGGGCAGTGATCTCGATGCGGTGCCGGTCGGCGTACAGCTTGAGGTGGCTGGCCTTGAGCACGGCGGCGGCCGTCGCCGCGGCGAGCGGGACGGCGGCGGCGAGCAGGAGGGTGGCGCGCAGACGGCGGGCGGTCACGTCGGCGGGTTGGCGCGGCAGGCTGCAGCGCGGTCGGATCTCCATCAGAAGGCCTCCTGGGCTCAGAAAGGGCAGGTGGGTCGGGGGTCTTCGGGGTCTCCAGCCGGGACTGCGGCCGTCGCGGGCGCCTCTTCCGGGTCGTCGGCGTCCGCGTCTTCGCACTCCGGTGTGCAGTACCTGCCGGCGGAGAAAAACGGGGCGCCGCACAGCGCGCACTCGGACTCTTCGCCGTCGCGAACCTTGGACCAGTCGGTGATCACGCTGGGGTCGATGCACGCCTCGCAGCGGCCGTCGTCCTGGTCCTGCACGCCGGAGCAGCCGTCACTGCAGTTGTCCCGGTAGGTGCAGCCGCACTCCCGGCACGTGATCTTCGGGGCGGGCGCGGGTGGGGCCGGGATCGTCGCGGCGGCGAGCGTGTCCCACAGCAGGTCGCTCGGGCCGAACTCCGGGTCGGCGAGGGTGATCTGCAGGGCAGGTGCGACCGCCTCCACGGCGTGGGGGAGACGCGGCCACATGGCCCTGATGTCGTCCAGGCTGAAGGCCTCGCCGAAGACATTGTCGTCCTGGCCGTTGCAGGTGGTGACCGTGATGCTGGCGCCCGGCCCGTGCTCGGCGTCGAGAAAGTCGTTGAGGACGATCTTGAGTCCCGCCTGCTCGGCGGCATCGACCAGGCGGCGGATGAGGGCCGGGTCGGTCGCGAAGCCCTGCACCGCCGTCTTCTGCTGCAGCGGGCCGTCACCGAGGCCGGCCTGCGCGGCCACGGCGAGGAACCCGGCGCGGTTGGCGGCGGCGAGAACCGCGGTGTGGTCGGCGAGCGCGGGGTGGGGGCGATGGCTGGCGCGGTGTCCGGGCAGGTGGCGCACGGAGCCCTCCCACCAGTCGGCGGCCAGTTGTCCGAGATCGGTCAGCGAGCGGGCGGCCTTCCATCGCTTGCGTTCCGAGCGGCTCATCCAGGGCAAATACACGGCGTCTCCTCACACGAGGTCGGGGCTGTCAGGGCGGGGTTCCGGGCGGCCACCACCGGTCCCGGGCGCGGGGTCCGGGGCCGATGGAAGCGGGCCGGTCAGCGGTGGCTCACTTGGTGCACCGCGGGTCGTCCGTGGCCAGTCGGTCAGGCGCGGTAGACGGGCGGGCGGACGCCGGCGCGCAGTTCGCGGATGATCGAGCAGGGGCCCTTGGTGGCGCAGTACGCGTCGTCGGTGTCCGGAAGGGAGTTGCCCGTGGTGCCCCACATGTCGCGGGCGACCGCGTTCACGACGCGCAGCATCTCGCCGTTGTCGGGGCGGCAGGCGCTCTTGTCGCCAATGCCGTGGCGGGCGGCGCTGATGATGTGCTGGCGGGCCTGTCGGGCGGTCCAGCGGCGGCTGTCGGGGCCGGTGTTCTCGTGCACGTGCCCGCCGTCGTGGAACGTGTCCATGTGGCAGGCGGTGCAGTGGTAGGTGACCATCTGCTTCGGGCCGCTCTTGGGCATCCACGCGCCTTCGAACTCGTAGACGATGACCTCGGCGCCCGGGGTCACCGGGTGCTCGAAGGCGGTGACGAGGCCGACGCCGTCCGTGATCGCGCCGCGCTGTGCCTGGTTCCAGAAGACGCGGGGGACGAAGTCGTCCCAGCCCTTGCCGTGGGGCCACTGGGCGTACATGACGCCCTGCGAGGTGTCGAAGGTCGCTTTGCCGTCGATGTTCTCGCGCTTGTACTTCTCGATCTGCTCGATCGACCCGAAGTACGTCGCGCTGAACTCCTCGGACTCGAGGAAGATCAGCCCGTATCCCTCGGGGCGGGTGTCGTGGCCGTTGTCCTTCAGCACCTCGACCATGTCCTCGTAGCCGGGGTTGCCGGGGGCGATGGTGCCGACGAGTGGCAGCCGGTAGTAGTCGCAGCTCGTGACGTGGGCCGGGTTGGTCTCGCTGACGTTGTGCGCGGTGCCGTACGTGTTCCGGATCGTGATGCTCATGCGTGGGTGTCCTTCCGGCAGTGGTGGGCGAGTTCCGCGGCCGCGGTCGCGGCCAGGTCGTGGAGTGCTGAGGTGCTGGGCGGTCTTTTGAACTGGCAGCGGCAGCACGCGGACAGAGTTCGCGTCAGCGGCTTCGAACCTTGGGGGTTTCCGCGTTGTTCACCGCGGTCGCGCGGGTGGGCGGGGTGGGGCGAGCCAGAGGCTTCTTCGTCACTGTGTGTCGCCCTTGGGTTGGAGGGGTGGGGATCAGAGGCTGCTGGTGGCCGCTACGGCCTGAGAGCGGCCTGGGCGGGGCTCCAGTGCCGTCTGAGGGGGGTGTTCGGGATCTGATCCGTCTGATCTGTTTCCGCAGGTGGTGATCCATTTTTGATCTGTCGCCGATCTGTCCCTGATCTGTCTCGCGGGACGGATCAGAGGGGATCGGCGACAGGTGGGAGACGGATCAGCGACAGATCAGCGTCGACTGCCGGTCGTCACGTTGCGTGATTTCACGGGATGTTGTCGATGGCTGCTTCGACGTGCTCCAGGAGGAAACCAGAGGGAGGGTTCTCCTTGTCGAGGTCGGTCCGGCGGACGGTCTTGAGGGTGTCGATGCCGGTCTTCTTGAGCTCCCGGGCGATCTTCTTAGCTCCCTCGCGGCGGCGGTCGGCAGGCTCCTTGTCGTCCCACTGACGCCACTCGGGGCCGGTGATGGCGAGCTGCTCCAGGACCTGATCGGTGAGCAGGAACTCGGGGTCCCCTGCGGCTTCGAACGCGTCCCGGATCGTCCGCAGGACCGGGGGCAGGTCCGCGCCGGTGTCTTCGGACTCCTCGCCGTCTTCGTCCTCGTAGTCGTCGGGTTCGGCGGCCATGGTGAGGAGGTCGGGCCACGGCATGTAGTGCAGGTACTCCTCTTCCTCGTCGGCGAACTTGAGGCCGGGTGGGTTCGGGGCCTTGAGTGCGGCGTCGATCGACGCCTGGTCGACGTCGACGAGGCCGGCGGCGAGCCGTTCGGCCGCCCGTCGGCCGCCCTCGTCGTCGGGGATGTAGTGCCATTTGTGGAGCATCGGGTCCTCGGACAGGCCCGGTGCCCCGACGATGTAGGTCTGGGCGCAGTGGTTGAGTTCCTTGCCGGACTTGGGGCGGAGCCGGTGGGGCAGGTAGCCGAAGTCGGCCGCGCCGCTGCTCAGGGCGCCGGTGGTGTCGACGTCCCGGCACGCACCAACGATTTTGAGTGCGGGGTGCTGGGCGATGTTGCTGCCGAGGAGTTCCTTGGTGGCGCCCTGGGCGGCGAAGAGCACCCAGACGCCTTCCTTCCGGCCGACCAGCATCAGCTCGGCGATGATCTGCTTGCTGCGCTTGGTGAGCTTGGGGAACTCGTCGATGAAAACAATGACCGCCGGGTGCTCCCGGGTGCATGTCCAGGCGTCGCCCATGCCGAGCTTGCGGCGGATCCGGGCGCGGCCGGCGGCGAGCCGGTAGAGCGAGAGGAGGATGAACTCGATCTGGATCGGGCCCGTGGCGGTGAGTTTGACCGCGTCGGTGAACTGGCCGGGTCCGTCGCCGGACGGGTCAAGGAACACGGTGGTCGCGTTGTGGGCGGCGGTGGTCCAGTCGAGCAGGGCCCGCATGATGGTGGACTTGCCGCCGCCTGAGCGGGCGATGACCTCGCCCATCAGCTCGGCGAGGGAGAAGGCGAGGTCGGTTCCGTCCGCGCTCATCCCGAAGACGCCGGCCTGGGTGATGTCGACCGAGTGCGGTGCCCGGTACGGGGGCGGTTTCATCTCGCCGAACAGGTCGCCGGTGACCACGCGCAGGAGGGCTTCGGCGGTGCGCTTGCGGTTGGGCTGGAGGATCACGTCCCCGTCGCCGACGTCGAAGCGGGTCTCCAGGTCCCCGAGCTTGTCAGCGATGACGCCCGGTGTTCCCTCGGACACCCGGACCACCGACTCCCATCCCCACGAGTACGAGACAGCGTCGTCGACGTGTGCGAGCGGGATGCGTTCGGTGAGCAGGGCTCGCCGGACGCACTCGGTGGCCATGGCGGGGCTGGTCACGTCGTGGATGGGGAACGGCTTACCTGTGTCGCCGGGGTCGGCCGTGTCGGCCTGTCCGGCCGGCGGCGTCTGGTCCGTTCCGGTCGTACCAGAGCCGGAGCCGGTGTCGAGTTCGTAGGCGAGCGGGGGGACTTCGGGGAGCTCGCGGCGCCAGCCGGGGAACCTTCCCTTCGCCCACGCGACGGTGGTGGCGCCGGTCGCGGTGAGGGCGGGGAGCATGCCGCCGATGCGGAGCTCGGCCCAGCCGATGGCCAGGCCGAGGGCCGCAGTGGACGCCCAGCGGCGCCGGGCGGTCCGGCCGCGGTGCCGCTTCAACTCGATCTCCCCGGGCTCCTGGTGGCCGGTGTAGGGCCGCTGAGCAGCCTCGCGGGCCTGCTTCCGCCACCCCGCCGCTTCCTTCCGCAGTCGGGCGGCTTCCTTCCGCAGACCGTCGGCCCGTTTGGCGGTGCCCTCGGGGTCTGCGGGCGCGGTGGTAAGCATTTGCTCGGCCTGCCGGTCGAGCCCGGTCGCCCGCTTGTCCAGGGCTGCGGCCTTCTCCTCCAGGCTCTGCACCTCGCTGTCCTTGCGGGAGATCCAGGTGTTGTAGCGGTGGTTGAGGAAGGCGGCGCGCAGGTGGGCGGGCGTTTCCGCGGAGGCGTTGAGCCAAGCGGCGCGCTCGGCGGCAAGGACTCTGGCGCCGGTGCGGATGGCGGCGGCTTCGCGGCGGGCCAGGGTGAGCAGGCCGGTGGCCAGGCGGGAGCTGGTGCCCGGCCGGGTGCCGCCCTGGGAATCACTCTTGCCAGGCCCGTTGCCGGGCCGGTCGGTGGTGTGGCCGTCCCGAGTGGGTCCGGGCTGGTCGTCGGTGAGGAACTCGCCCTCTTCTTCGAGGTCGATGATGATGCGGTCGGGCAGGTGCGTGGACAAGGGTGCGCCTCCGTGCGCTGGGCGGGGTTCGGGCGGTGACGGCCGCCCGCGCGCCACGACCACCCACGGATCGTGGTGTGGTGTGGGGCGTGGGCGACCGATGGCGTCCGAGCAAAAAAAGGGGGGAATGAGGCCCTGGTCAGGCGATGGAGCCGACCAGGGACGAGCCCCATCCGTTGACGGTTGGGATGACGAGAGCCGCGAACCAGCCGCCCAAGGTCGCGGAGAGGCCGAGGAGGATTCCGGCGATGATGCCCTGACGCATGCCCGGCTTGGCATCGGCGGGGATGGCCTTCCAGGCGCCGAGAATGGCCACGGTGATCAGCAGAAGGACCAAGTTGCCCATGCCGGTCAGTGCGACAGCGTTACTGCGGGCGGCGAGGGTGGTCTCGCCACCGGCAGCGCCCCACATCGCAAACGACCCGATGCCGTTGCCGAGCCAGGTGATGGCACCGGTCGCGAAGCCGATCAAGCCGCTGGTGGTGGCGGTGGCCAGGCCGCCGTAGCTGAGGCCTGCGGCGAGCGGGATCAGCTCCTTCGCCCCCTTGAGGGCGCCGGCGGGGTTCTTGATGTGGGCGATGGCGAATCTAGCGACATGCCAGGTCGGGATCGCCATGCCGACGAACAGACCACCAATGGTCAAAGAAGCGGCGGGCACATTCATGAAGTGGCTCTCCGATCAGGGAATTGAAAAGGGGGTTACTGGAAGGGCAGGTGGGCGACGATCTGGTCGCCGACGTGGTTGACGGCCGGGATGAGCGCGCGGGCGGCCAGGCCGGACACCGCACCGATCAGCCCGGCCGCCGAACCCACGAGCGCACCGGCCGCGATCCGGGCGCGCAGATAGTTGTCGCAGCAACGCCAGGCGAGCACGAGGACGGCCAGGAGCACGGTCGTGGCGACAGCGCCACCGGGGCTCATCCCGGACGGCGCGGTCTGCGGCAGCAGCCAACTGCTGCCCTCGCCCGAGACCGCGTCGCCCAAAGGGTTGGTGAGGCTGGAGACGGTGCGGCGGGCGGCCCAGCCGAGCAGACCCCCGGAGCACAGGGCGCTGAGCAGGCCGATCAGCAGACCGCCCGCGATGGCGGCCGCCGACGGCATCTCATGCCCGGCCCGCCACCACCGCACCAGCGTGAACACCAGGACCGCGGCCGCCAGGGCGAGGCCGCCGAGGGACAACTGGGCCGGTGTCACGCTCACGGCAGCACCACCGCGGTGACGGACAGCACGAGGCTGCTCAGGCGCCCGAGCAGACTCCCGCCGCCGCACAGGTCAACGACCCCCAACCCGGCGACAAGCAGCACAGCCACCGCCTCGGCCCGGAAGATTGCTCGCAGGGCCCGCTGCTCCTCTCTGCGGAGGAGAGCGAGGGTCAGAACGCCCAGGACGACATTCCCGGTCAGGAGAAGGATCCGCACACCGGTCATGACCACACCCCGGTCAGGAGGTAGCCGTACAGGTACAGGCCAGCCGGCGTGGCCACGCTGGACGCGAGGAGATTGCAGGTCAGGACCCGCACCAGCCAGGACCGGACGCGGCTGTGCGTGCGCAGCTCCAGGATTCCGGCGACGGCCAGGGCGGCCATCAGCACGCCCGGCTCGTCCCCGCAGATGTGGAACACCTTGCCGGACACCGGAAGCAGAATCAGGCCCGCGACGAGGGCGGCGCCGTTCCGAAGCGGGCTGAGCCGGGAGACGCTGAACCCTGACGGCCGGTCCTGCTGTACGGGCTGGGCGGGGTAGTAGTGGTGGTGATGCACGGGCGCGGGCGCCGGGGCCGCCACCGCCACACCACCACCGTCCCAGGACGACGGAGGACCGGCCGGAGGCCTCGCCGGAGGACCGGATGGCGGCCCGGCCGGAGGCGGAGTGCTGCGCCGGGGCGGCGGGAGGAACGGGTCCGGCACCGGTGACGGGGCCGGCGGGGGTGGTGTCGGCGGCGCGGTCGGCGGAGGCGGCGGCGGGGGCGGGGTTTTGCCGCCGTCGGTGCGCTCGCCGGAGAGCTCAACGTTCGTCGGCTCGATCGGCTCACCGTGGTGGGCCGAGGATGTGGTGTCGGTCATCGCGGGACCTCCGCCCCAGTGCCGGTGCCGTACTGGTTGTGGTGGAGCCAGTCCCGCGCCTGGGTCTCGGCCGCGTCCACGGCGGCCGGGTCGGCGGCAGCGGGCGTGGGGGCGGTGGCGGGGTGGAACCCGGCGGGCAGCCGCGGCAGCGTGGTGGTGTGCTGCGGGGCGGGGAGGAGCGGGCCGGGCAGGCGGGTCACGGTGACCGGGCCGGGCGTGGCGAGGCGTCGCAGATGGCGCAGGCGGCGGGGGCGGCGGACGTGCAGACAGGCGAGCATGGGCTCAACTCCTGGAATTTGGGGGAGGGCCGCACCAGCACCTGGTGCGGCCCTCCGAGGGATGGAATGGAGCGAGGGGTTCAGCGGGTGCGCCACCAGCCGCCGCGGTCCTGCCGGGCACGCTGGGTGTCCTCCCAGGCCTGGCCCTGCCGGTCCGCCGCCGCGGCGTTGCGGCGGTGGCCCTCGCGGCGCTTGCGGGCTGCCTTCTCACTCGCGGACTCACGGCCGCTGTACTGCTGTGCGAGCTGTCGGTCGTTGCCGATCAGGCCGAAAAGAGCCATGGTGATGCCGCTCCTGACTGTGGGTTGGGGGTGGTGAGCCGCTCCTGGCCAGGCCCTGAGAAAGCGGGCCGGGAGCGGCTCAATGTGCTAGGGGGTGCCCCTTGTCGGGCTGGGGCGGGTGGGTTTGGCGGGGCTCCTCCAGGGCGTGCTCGCCGGGTCTGCCGCCGGGTCTGCGAAGCGTTGCTCCGCTCGCCGGTCGCTCGCCGGGTCTGCACGCCGGGTCTGCTGCCGCTCTGGTCGACTGCGTTGCTTCCGGCAGTCGCAGCAACGGCCAGCCCGGGGTACCGGGCTGGCCATCACTGGTGGTGCCGGAGGGCAGGGAGAGTCAGGGCCGGGGGCCGGCCTCCTCCTCTTCCTCTTCCTCTTCGTCCTTCGCGTGCGGGTCGGATCCCGGTCCTGTGGCCGGTTCGTCGGCCTCCTCGCCCGACACCACCTCGGCCCAGACGCGACGGATGCGCTCCTCGCTGCCGACGAACCCCGCGTCACGGAAGGCGGCCACGGCCTGGCGGTAGGAGGCGGGCGGGTCCTCCCGGTAGCGGAAGTGACGCAGGACGACTGCGAGCTGCGCGTCGGTCAGGCGCTCGCCCGGAACGGGGGTCGGGACACCCGCGACGGCCGCGATCTCGTCCAGCGTTACGGTCCGGTGATCCGTGACGGGTTCGGCCTCGTCGGCGGTGTCCGTCTCGGATTCCGTCACACGGGCCGTGCCGGTGGCCGTGACGGTGTCACGGACCGGACCCGTGACGGTTTCGGCGGACCGTGACGGTCCACTGCCCGTCACCGCACTGACCTGCGTGACTCGCCGCCCCGGCACCGTGACGGTGCCGTCCCGGTCGGCCTGATCCGTCACGGTCGGCATGACGGACAGGGCGGCAGGTGCCCCCGTTTCGAGGGCAGGCGTGACGGACGCGGCCAGGGCCGGTGTGACGGCCGGGGCGAACATGGCGGCAAGCGCGTTGTCCGCGCCCTGCGTCATCCGGTCGCGCTGCACCGTCACCAGGCCGGCCCCGAGACCGTCGTCGCCGACACCGACCTTGCGGGCCAGCCGCCACGACTTGAGCTCCGCCCACTTCCTGGCCAGCCCCAACGGGTGGTTCGCGGCCAGCGCCCGCGACACGGCCAGGCGCTGCATCGTCCTGGCGTTGCGGCGCTGCGCCTCCATGTCGACGCGGGTGCGGTAGATCACGATCCGGCGGGCCAGGAGACCGATGCCCTCCGCGGACACGCACATCGCCATCGGGGTGACCGAGTAGACGACGGCCTCCGTCGTGGTCTTGGCGACGACCGCACCGGTGGCGGAGGCAACCGCGGGCAGCGCCCACAGGCCGAGCCTCACCACGGCGGGCGAGGACTGGCCCAGCAGGGTCAGACCCACCAGGACGAGGGCCAGGACGAGGGTGGCGCCCTCACCGGCCGCGACGACCCCGAGCGCCGTCGCGGACTCGGCGAAGTGCGTCTTCATGTTGGTGTAGGTACCCGCGGCCCCGATGCCGCCGACAACAAGCATCGGAACCGCCGCAAGCCCCAGGATCACCCCCTGGCCGGTGCTCAGGTCCCGTTCTTCCTGTACGGGTTCCTTCTGTACGTGCTCCATTGCTTACTGCTCCTTCTTCTTCTGGTCTCGGACCGCCTGGAGGTGGTCGATGCTGTAACCGCCCTCGACCAGCGCGGCAGCCAGGAAGTCGGCGGCCTCCGCCTCCTCGACACGGAGCTGGTAGCGGCCGAACACGACGGCGGCCAGCTGCGCGCAGGTGACCTTCTCGGCCTCGGCGCTTGCCTGCCTGACCAGGTGTTCGGCGATCTCCATCAGACGGGCATGGCGGCGGCGAGCGCGGTACTTCGCGACAATCACGGGATTCCTTTCGGCCGGGCCGGACTTGTACCCGGACCGGCATGGTGTTGAGGGGCTGGCCGCCCGTCGTGCGGGCGGCCAGCCCCTCAACAGGGCGTGGGCGGATCAGCTGGCGGCAGGCACGCCGGTCAGGCGGGCCACCTTGGCGAGATGGGCGTCCTGCTGCTCCAAGTCGTAAATGCGGTCAGCCAGGTCACGCCGCTCTCGGCGCGACAGGGCCGAGCCCATCAACTTGGCCCCGGTGGCGGCGAGTTGGTCCTTAGTGCGCTGCTGCGGGGTGCGGGGGTCGGTCGGGACGGGGCGCATGGCGTCTTTCCCTATCGGGGCGTGGTGCGGGGGTGGGTTTCGTTGACGGCGTGGCCGGCGTCCCAGGCGTGGGCGGCCGCCGTGGCGGCGGCCGCGAGCAAGACCAGGGCGACTGGGTGGGCCAGGCCGTGTGCGGCGATGGCCCGGGCCGCGCGGTGCTGCGCGGCCCGGGCCATCCGTATGTGCTGCGGGGGCACTAGCAGTAGGCGCAGCTCACGTCGCCGTCGGCGTTGAGGCAGCCGCATTTCTGGCACGCCCAGACGGCGATGACGTCCGTGAGCCGACGCAGGGTGGTACGCATGAGAGTTCCTCCGAGATCTGCTGAATGGGGTGAGGTCAGCGGCGGTTCTGCTGGCGTGCGATGTAGGCGTCCTGAAGTCGGACGAACCGGTCGTGGATCGGCTGACCGGCCGCGCACGGCTGGTTCGCCTGGCAGGCCGGGCAGGTCTCGCGATGGGTGCGCCAGGCACTGTGCGCGTGCTGGTAGCGGGTGTAGAGGTCGTCAGCCATGGCGGCGGGATGGACCTTTCGGCTGGTGCGGTTCCGGGCCGCGCGTATGAGGTGTGGGGTCAGCTGCCCTGCTTGCCGCTGCCGTTGCAGGAGCTGCAGGTCTGCATCTCTACGCCCTGGTAGGGGGTGCCATCCGCGCCTACGTGGTTGACGGTGACCATCTTCTGGCCGGTACCGCCGCAGGAGGTGCAGGTCATCGCTCCCCCGATCCACCGCAGTAGACGATGGTGGCGGTGGTCATGCGGAGGATGGGCTGGCGGTCGTACGCGCCGGGGACCATCTCGGCGTAAGTCCGGCGGGTGCGGCGGCCGGCCGTCCGGGCACGGTCGTCGCCGTCAGCAGCGAGGTGCTGGACCAGGCGGCGGAAGGCGTCGGTCTCGTCGCGTTCGTAGCCGCGCTGGTTGTCGTCCTCGGTCATGTCGCCGATGAGTCCGGGGTGCGGGGAAGTTGCCATAATGGTCATGCGGATCATCTCCGTGAGATCGCTGGTCCGTGCTGGCCCCCGGCACATATGGCGGTGCAACGCCGTGCCGGGGGCTGCCGCCGTTCGGCGGCGCACGTGGGGGTCTCCTGTGACCTCCACGCCGACACCAGCCCACTAGTTGACGGGCTGGGGACGACGTGCAGAACAGGAGCGGGCAGCACAAGGTCAGGCCGCGACCAGCTCGTCCTGGGCGAACGCGAACTCGTGGGTGATGTCGCCCCCGGCCGTGTCGTAGACGGCGATGTCCCATGCCTCGCTGCGGTCGGCGGCGCGCATGGCCATCGCCCCGATCCGCTCTGCGATGGCGCGCCGCAGGCCCGGCTTGGTGACGGGGCCGGCGGTCGTGGTGTAGGTGAGCGTGACCCTCTCGCGGCGGGCCTCCTCGGCGAGCTCCTGGAGGTACCGGTCGGCCGATACGGCGACGGTGATGCGGTAGGCCTGCCGGATCTCCCGGTCGATGGCCAGGTCCAGGCCGCTGCGGCCGCCGCGGACCAGGTCGTCGCTGGTCCGGTCGCCCTCTCCGTACCGCAGCGCGAGTTCCTCGCACGCCGGACGGACCGGGCAACCCGCGCACAACTTCTGGGCGGCCGCCTGCTGCGCCGCCCACATCGCGGTCGGCGCGCTGCGGTTGCGATCGAGGAGATCGCGGTACTGCTCCCGGTCGCCGCAGCGGGAGCCAGCGTCGACGGCGGCCTGGAGCACGGGGCGGCGGGCGAGGCGGGCGGCGGTGGGGGAAAGGCGGTTGAGCGTCATGGCGTTCCTCCGTTGTGGACTGGTGGCTGTTCGTACGAGCAGCCACGGCCCCGGCCGCCCCCGCAGATGCGGAGCAGCCGGGGCCGTGGTCGTTCGTCTGGAGCGGGTCAGCTCGCGCGGCGCTGGGGGTGCAGCGTCTTGACGGGGACCGGCGGAGCGCCCAGCGGCGCATCGCCCTCCAGCAGCTGCGCGCGGCGGGTGTCAGCGTCGCGGACCGCGGACTCGGTCGCCGCCCACTGCTCCTTGCGCAGCAGCCACTTGGGCTGACCGTCGCCGGGCTGGCCGACCGTGGTCGTCTGCTTCTGCGCGGCGATCTGGCTGACGGCCGGAGCCACCGCGACCTTCGGCTTGCACCGCACGGTGGTCTTGCGGCGGTGACCGGTCTCCGCGTGACCGTCCTCCAGGCGCTCCTGCCACTTCTTCACCGTCACGTCGACCGTGACCAGACGGTTGCTCCCCAGGCGGCAACGGACGGCCGCGTCCTTCCACGTGCGGCCGGTGTCATGCGGCACAATCTTGGGCGCCTTGCTCCGGAGGCTGGTGATCGGCACCCACGTCTCGCAGTCGGGGCAGATCAGCGATGCGCAATCCCGGCGCAGGTCGTACTGGTGGGGCTTGAGGGTGGACAGCGTCAGCGCTGGGCGGGAGTTGACGGTGCGGGAGCGGGTCCTGCTCCGGCGGGGGCGGGCGGTGCGCTCAAGGGTCGAAGCAGACATCTGAACTCCTCACGGGCGGAGCGGCAGGGGGAGCGTCGCGATGCTCTCTCTGCCCTCCGGGCCGCACGGCACGAGGCCGGCGTCCCGCAGGACAGACAGCGCACAGCGCTGCGACGTGCACACAAGTCGTCGCGGCCGTCAGGCTCCGGGGGAGTTCGATGGTGCTCTCGCGTCCTCAGCTCGCCTGATGACGTGCCCTCAGCTCGCTGAGGGCTACCCCGGCCGCCCCGAGGGGCGGACGACTACCTGGGCAACTTCGATATCGAAGTTGCAGCACGATGATGCGCGATCTCTCTATCGATGTCAAGCACTTCGATAGAGATGTCACCTCGCTATGCAAGTCGCGAGCCGTAGCTGACGCTGAGCATCGAAGCCCTTAGGATCGCTAGCGAAGTTAGGAGACACATGGCAGGCGGAAAGGGCTCTCAGCAGCCCAGATACCTCCAGATCGCTGACGAGCTGAAGGCTGCGATCGAGCGAGGGGACTACCGACCCGGTGATCGACTGCCAGGGGAGAATGCCCTTGCGCCGCAGTACGGCGTCGCCGTGATGACGGCTCGGCGAGCACTGCGCGCGCTCACCAACGAAGGGCTCGCAGAGTCCCGAAAGGGCGCCGGGGTGTTCGTTCAGGCCTTCCGCCCCATCCGGCGGCGCGGCATTCAGCGTCTGGCACAGGACCGCTGGGGCTCGGGGAAGTCGATCTGGTCGGCGGACGAAGACCGGCCCCTGACCGTCGACCAGGTCTCCGTACAGGAGGTCGTTCCGCCGGCGCACATTGCCGAGATGCTCGGCCTGGACGCCGGCGAGACCGCCTGCGCCAGGTCCCGGCGCTTCGTCCTGGACGGCCGGCCGGTCATGCTCGCCACCTCGTACCTGAGCTACGCCCTGGTGGAAGGTTCGGCGATCACTCAGGCCGACACAGGTCCGGGAGGAACCTACGCTCGCCTCGCTGACCTCGGACACGGCCCGGTTCGCTTCCGGGAGGAGATCCGCGGACGGCTGCCCACTGCTGAGGAAGCAGCCACGTTGGGCATGTCCCCTGAGCGCCCTGTCTTGAAGATGTGCCGGACAGCCTTCGACGCCCAGCAGCGAGTTGTTGAGGTCAACGAGATGACCCTCGACTCCGCGTCGTACGTCCTGGACTACGAGTTCGATGCCTGACGGCACGCAGGACTCGATGCGAGCGCGGCACTGGGTTGTGCCCGGGATCGCCATGGTTCCTCCGGCCGGAATCGCGGGTGTGGATCAACAAGAATCAGCATCCGCACCAGGGGTCTTGAGCGAGATGTCCGACCGTGGAAGTGGTGTAGCAACAGTGTGGCAATAGCGCCGTTGATACCTGGAAGGTGACCGCCAAGGGGGTGTGTAGTGATCGCTGTGGACAGGTGGACAGGTGAGGAGGCGCTGCTGTTGCGGTCGGTGATGCGAGCGTCTGTGCGCGAGTTCGCCGGTCGCCTCGGCATCAGCCCCCGGACCGTCTCGAACTGGCAGCGGAACAAGACGAGCGTCTGCCGTCCCCAGATGGCGCAGATCCTGGACACGGCGCTCCTCCAGTGCACCCCGGCTGAGCAGGAGGCGTTCAGCCTCCGCCTGGCAGCGCTGCGTGGAACGGCAGCTCCCCTCAACGCGGAGTCGGCAGCGCGTCCGGCACCGTGCACGGTCGTCTCCCACAAGTTCTTGCCGGTGTACCTCGGTGAGTGCAGTGCGCCCCTCTACGCTGCGGGTTCGCCAAGCGAGCCAGGGCCAGGCGGCTTGGAGCAGCGAGTCCTGCCGGCTGACCACCACTCCGCGCAGTCGTCGACGGTGCACATCTACGCCTGCGGTGTCGCAGTGGTGCATCTCGAGGAGCACCACCGTCTCGAGTCGTTGACCGAGCTGGCTTTGTGGCGTTACCGCACCTACCTGAAGGAACCGGGCTGGGTGGGCGAGTGGATGGCTCACCTGCTGGCCCGCCACAGCGACGACAAGGACCAGCCTGCCCAGTCGCTCATTCCGCAGTACGTGCTGTCGGCCTACGAGCTCCGCGCACATTCCTGGTCAAGCGCCGGTCTGGACACGGCTCTCCAGCTGCTCGCGACGCCATCAGTGCTGGTCAATCGGCAGAACCCAGCAGACGTTGTGCCGCTCGGGCCGGGGGTAGAGGAAGCCAAGTTCCGAGACAGCTGGGCCCACCCCGAGGCCGTGACATTCGACGGCGGAGTCTCCCGCGGCGTCGTCGGCTGGTCCGGTGTCGCCTATCACCCGCAGTCGGACGAGCGGGCTCTGACCATGAGCCAGATCGTGGCCCTTGAGCTCGACGTGCAGGCCCTCTGGGCCCTCTCGTCGCACATCCTGCACACGATCGAAGACGGCCAGGACCCAGTGATGCCGACGGCCTACGGCTGGCGCTTTCTGCGCAGCGCATACTTCCGGCTCACTACCGCGCGCCCCACTGAGACCGCTCAACACCGGGTGATGCGCGAGGCCATCCTGGCCACCAGCGAACTTCCTGATCGGCTGCGCGCCGCCCAGGACGCTCTCCGAGACAGCAATCCGTGACGGCCATGTGGAAGGCGGAGTGGGTGGACCCTCGATCGACAGCGCTGCTGGTCATTGATGTGCAGCAGGGCTTTGTCAACCAGCACAGCCGCGGAGTCATCCCCGCGGTTGTTCGGCTGGTGCAGGGCTGGCAAGCAGCCGGCGCTCCCGTGGTGCTGTCGCGGTTCCACAACGAGCCCGGGTCACCGTACGAGACGATCACGGGATGGACGCGATTGCGTACTCCCGAAGAACAAGCCCTAGTTACTGACCTGGTCCCCTTCGCTGCCAGCGCCGCCGCGATCATCGACAAGCCCCAGGCGTCAGTGTTCACCCCCGGGGGGGCCCGGACCATCCGTGAGGCGGGCTGGACCGATCTGGTGCTGTGCGGCATCGACACAGACGCGTGCGTATACGACTCCGCTGTTGCGGCCTATCAGGCCGGATACCGGCCGTGGATCGTCACCGACGCTTGTGCCTCCACCGGCGGAGCTCGCTACCACGACGCCGCGCTCCTGCTCGCCTCCCGAAACATCGGCGCTGCGCAACTGGTCACGAGCGAGGTCGTCTTGTCCCGAATCAGTGGAACCCAGGGAGCCCACGCATGAACACGCCGCACGAGACAGATGTGCTGGTAGTCGGCGCCGGCCCGTCAGGCGTGGCGGCCGCCGTGATGGCGGCCAGCCTGAATCTTCGAACGGTCGTCGTGGAGGCCGGTGCAATAGGCGGCAAGCTGCATGTCATCGGGGCGTTGGAGAACGTCCCTGGCAACTGGTCGACCGGTCCCCAGCTTGCTGAAGCCCTTGCCGCCGACCTGGATCGCCTACAGCAGGCTGACCGATGCTCCGTCATGCAGGGCCGTGCAGTGAGCGTCACCGGCTACGACGACCGGGCGGAGCTCGTACTCGAGGACGGGCGCGCACTGAGCGCACAGCTGATCGTGGTCGCCACCGGCGTGGCTGCCCTGGCTCCGCCCGATGCCGACTGGATCAGCGCTCCTGCAGATTTGTCCGTTCCTCCGCTGTGGCGTACGAAGCCTGCAGACCTAGCGGGTCGGACCTACGTTCTCGGAGGGGACCGTCCCCTCGGAACGTGGCTCCGCACCCATCCGCACTCCTCAACAACGCTGTATGTCCTTTGTCCGCCGGCAGATGACTACAAGATCGCTGAAGTCGCGGGGGACGAGCGCGTGCGCGTCGTGCCCGTCGCTCACGTCGCACTGTCGCCCATGGCCTACGGAGACGAGTGGAGCTTGCAGGTCAAGAACCGGCAGGGTGAGTACAAGTCCTACGTCGCCAAGACTGTGCTGAACAACCTCGGCAACGCACCAGCAGGTTTGGAGGGCCTCGCCTCGAGCGAGGATGGCTACTGCCCTCCCGGAAAACAGCACCCTCGTATCCGGGTCGCCGGCGACTTGCGGTCGGCCCAGTTCCAGCGCATCACGACAGCACAGGGCTCTGGGGCAGAAGCTGTGCTCGCGTCCTACTACGCCTCGGTCCTGAAGCCATGCTGAGGCTTGATGCCCACCGCCCTATCGGCGTATCGGTGCGCGCTAGCCAAGATCGATCCCGTGGTGTATCTTTCAGGAATTCGGTGATCATGAGAGGTTGGGGCATGTCCGACGCGGATCCCATGCAGCGGGTCAACGCTCTCCTCGATGACGTCCTGCCGACGCCGCGCGTGCGGCAACGGCTGCGCCTCGCCGCGGGGCTCACTCAGCAGGAAGTCGCGGACGCCGTAGGCGTGAAACGTCTGGCCGTAGCCCGCTGGGAGCTAGGTCAAGCCCACCCCCGGAGGCCCCATCGCGCGGTCTACATCCACTTGCTTAAGGGACTCGCGGAGCGTTTCCCCGAGGTTGCTGAGCTGGATGCAGGCAGCACGACGCCGGCCTCCGAAAGGGGGTCGGGATGACCTAGCGGCCATCGGCCGCGCGCGCCAAGAAGCGGACTAACCTCCCGCTGGCCTCGCGCGGCCCGTCTCCGACCGGGCTAACCCGCGTCGGTCGCTCAGTTCCCAGTTCCTAGCTGGTCCTGAGCCGCGGCTTATCAGGCCGCTCATCTATACCCGGCCCCTTATCAGGGCCACCTGCACCACCGGCCACTAACCACGGCCACCACAGCCAGATCAGTACCGACCCGCACTACCCGCGGAGCCCCCACCACAGGGGCCACGCGGTTCAGCAGGACCGGGAGGGACGGAGAAATCTCCCCCCACCCGATCGGTGTCCGCCCTCTTCTCACGAAGGGGGCGGTCCCCGCACATCCGCACATCTGGTTCGGCCGGGCCCGAGAGCTCTGGTCGGTCCAGCTATATGGAGAGCAGGTCGTTTCTCATAGTGCCTGAGAGTGGTGCCCCCTGTCAGCTTGCCCCTGTCCGTTTCACCCCGGTTCAGGCATGGCGGCCTTCCTGTGTGACGGGATCGACGTGTGGTTCATCCGTATTTGCGCGGTTCGTACCGGAAGCTGGATTTCCGGTACGAAGCTACAAGAGCAACGCTTTCGGGGCGAGCTCGCCGGACGCGGTCGCAGCGTCGGCCGCCCGGCTCGTGCACCGGCCCTCGGATTTCATCGACGACTCCGTCGACGGCGGTGCTCGCAAGGACGGTTTCCCGTGTAACGGGACCCGTTTCAAGATTCTTGACCACCGTGCGGGAGCTTTCCTGGCTCTCACGGGGGGTGTCCGGTTTACCGCATATACCGGCCGCATGACAGCAGTGATGGGCATGTTCGCCCGCGCCGTCGTGGCGGGCCGGTGAGTGCCGGGGCGGCGTCGGCCGCCGTGATGGTGCCCGCCCGGCGCTCGGCGCCTGATGCTGGCGGGGGTTCCGTCGGCCAGGGCGTGATCGGCGGGAAGCGGACGCAGCGGGTGCGGGTGCCGATGCGTCTGGTCTGGTCACCGTACTACCAGGACGTCGCGCTGATGGCGTATGTCAAGGTGAAGGCGCTGGCGTCGCGGCCGGAGGGGTGTCAGGCGCGGACGGCGACGATCGCGTCGTACCTGGGGCTGTCGGCGGCGTCGGTGGAGCGGGGGATGGGGCAGCTGCGGCGTCCGGGGCCGGATGGTGTGGTGGAGATGCGCTCGCTGCGCCGGACGTTGCCGGGCGGGAGGGGGCAGTCGGCAGTTCGTACGGTGCGGCCGATGTCGCATGACGAGGCGTTCGTGTGGGTGCCGGTTGCGGCTGCGGAGGACCTCACGCCGCGGCAGCTGCGGGTGTACGCGCTGATCGCGTACGCGCAGACGCGGGGGATCGCGGTGACGGAGGCGGAGCTCGCTTCGCATCTGCGGCACCACTCGGGCAAGAAGGCCGGGCAGGCGCTGTCGGTGACGGCGGCGTCGGCGGTCGTCGACGAGGTGGAGGCCGCTCGGTGGGTGACGGTACGGCGGCGTGCGGGGGAGCGGGGACGGCACCTGTACCTCGCGCACGACATCGCCCCAGAGGCCCGCCCGGCAGGTCTCTGCCCGGCTGCTGACGAGGTTCCCGAGCCCCCTGTTCCGGGTTTTTCTGACGGGGCGCCCAGTTCCCCGGTTGGTGAGGGATCGGGTTCCCCGGTTGGTGAGGGATCCCTCGCGAATGAGGAATCACCTAGGACTGACTCACCCGATGACGAGCGCGCGTTCTTCTCATCCGCCGTAGGCGAGGTACAGCTGGGTAGGGGCGTTGCGCCTGTGGAAAGCCCGGCCGGTGACGACCGTGCTGCGGGGCGGGGCGGGCCTGGTCTCGCGCTTCGCGCGGGTGGGAAGACCCAGCCCTCGTCGGAGAAGCCGGTGGTCGAAAAGCGCCGCAACAGGGCCGGGGGCGGCCACGGCTCGTCGTACACCGGTCCGCAGCTGGCGATGAGCCCGGAGATTTACGCCGTGCTGGAACCGGTGCACCACCTCCTGACCCAGGTGACCACCGCGTTCGTCGCCCGGCAGATCGCCCGTGAGGTCGGCCGCCAGATCGCCGCCGGTACCAGTGCCGAGCGCCTGCGGCACCGGCTGACGGCCCGGCTGGCCAGAACGATGTCGGACGAGATCCGTGACCCGGGCCGGTGGCTGCTCGGGGTGGCCCTGCCCCGCTGGGGCTGCGGCTACGCCGACTGCGAGTCCGGCACCATCTGGCGCACCCGCACGGCCTGCGAGCTGTGCGCCGAGATCGTCCAGGACAAGGCCGCCGCCCGCGAGCGCGCCCGCCGTGCCGCTGCCGGCCTGTGTCTCCAGCACGGCACCCGCCCGGGCCTGTCCGGCCGGTGCGACGACTGCGACCTCGAGACCGCGGCCGCCCGGCCTGCCGACGTCCCGGCCCGGCGGACCGTGGAGGGCCCGGAGCGAGGGACGTGCGGCGAATGCGGCGCGCGGATCTTCATGACCGGCCCCGCCCTGACCGACAGCCTGTGCAAGCCCTGCCGCGAGGAGCTCCACCCGGACACCGCCTCCGCGCCCCGGACCGTCGCGGGGGTTCCGGCGCCCGCCGAGCCCCGCACCGCGACGCCCGCGACGCCCGCGACGGCCGGGCCGGTCGAGCTGGTCGAGGAGCCCGGTCCGCGGACCTGCCAGGGCCAGGAGCAGGGCGTGCCGTGCACGCGCGAGACCCTGCCGCTGCGCCGCCTGTGCCGACGGCACATGGTCCAGCAGATCGCCGGGGTGGTGGCCTGATGACCAGCACCCCGCAGCCCTCCGGTGTCGACCTCGCCCGCCAGGCGCTGCTCGCCGCCCGCGAAGCAGCGAAGCAGGCCGGGCACGCCCGGAAGAACAAACCGGGACGGCGCACCGGCGCCACCCTGCGACGCGACGGCCGCGAGCCGCTCGGACTCGGCAGCGCCATCAGCCGGATGATGACCGAGCGCGGCCTGGTCGCCCCGGCCGCCGGCGGCAACCTCATGGCCCGGTTCGACACCGTCCTCGCCGCGGCCGCGCCGGAGCTGCCGGGCGGGTCCAGGCCGTGGCGCTCGACGCGGACACCGGCCGCCTGGACGTCGTCCCCGACTCCCCGGCAGCCGGCACGAAGCTCCGCTGGAGCGCGCCGAAACTGATCGAGGCGGCCAACCAGCAGGTGCCGGAGGCGAACGTCCGCTCCTTGAACGTCCTGGCACCCGCACCGATGAAGACCGGCCCCACCGCCGCGGAGGCCCCCGCCCCGGACCCGGGTCCGCACCCGGCCGGCCCCGCCGCGCCGGAGCACCGCACTCCGCCGGACGGCTACCGGCGCGCGATCGAGGCGCACCGTCAGGCCGCCCGCCCATCGAGGACGGACCCGGCCATCGCGGACGCGGTGAAGCGACAGACCGCCGCGATGCGGGAGCTGTCCTACCGGGCTTTTCCCGAGCCCGGCGCCGTGGCGGACGATGCGCCGGCCCCGATCGAGCAGGCCCTTGTCCAGCGCCGCCGCCAGGCCGCAGCATCCGAGGCCGCCGCGCTGCGCCGGGCCCGCGCGGAGCGCGCGGCGAGGGAGGCCGGGACGGCGGCCGCGGTCCCGCAGACGGCACCGCTGGGCAGGACCGCGTGAGAAGGAAGAGCCGAGAAGTCAGGCGGCGAGCGGGGCCGGCATCGGTTGCTGTGCCGAAGCACGCTATTTGGCACCGAGACTTCCTACTGACATTGGCGAAGCGAGCTTGTTGGCACCCGATCGGCACGCTACTTGTCACCGGCGGCCGTTTGGCACGGTTGTTGTTACCGCCCTTCTACTGAACGAACGGCTGACCAGGCTGTTGCCCTTCGATACCCGGATGACGGCGCCGATGGCGGATTTCATACGTCGATGGTTCTTCGAGCGTGTTCAACGAACTGGGCGCGCTTCGAGACGCATGGTCCAGAAACCGTCTGACGCCTTGGGGATCTGTGCCGACGGAGGTATGGCCCGCGCCTTGCCCTAGGGAGGCTGCGCTGATGGCGGC
The DNA here is from genome assembly GCF_042892615.1 of Streptomyces sp. NPDC001750. NCBI lineage: Bacteria > Bacillati > Actinomycetota > Actinomycetes > Kitasatosporales > Streptomycetaceae > Streptomyces > Streptomyces sp. NPDC001750. The sequence goes on from NZ_JBIAUE010000020.1 coordinate 54,186, forward strand.
GACGCAGGCCGAGAGCGAGCGAGACAGTTCTTCTGCCATGCGTGCCAGTTTCTCCGCCCCTTCGATCTCCCCGGGACGATCTGCTGGAGGCAGCGGCCGTCCTGGACGCGCTGGCCCTGTGCCACGGACACGGCAGCTACCTGCCCCGCCCCTACCAGGAGACCGGCCACCCGGTGCCGCTGGACGTGGAGCTGCGTACCGACGCCTCGGACATGGCGGACCAGCTCGTGCGCCACGACCGGGAACACGGCACCAGCACCACCGGCGACATCCCCGTCGCGCTGCAGGACGACTGCACCGACAGCGAGCGGGGCATGGTCCGCGCATACGCCCGCCGGGAGTCGATCACCGACAGGAGAACCGGCCCGGCATCTGACGCCGGGCCGGCCACCCCTCAACCGATGCCGATCCACAAGCGGCCGGAAAGCAGAAGGAGCAGTACGTTGTCGTGGAAAGACGCTGTCCAGCCCGTCCTGCGGATGCTGCTCCAGCCGGAGACCTGGACCGACCCGCACCTGGAGATGCTGCGCCTGGGCGCGGAGCACGAGGACATCGAGGCCGAGGACATCGTGGTGACCCTGGCCGTGGGCAGCGGCCTGGTGACCGGTACCCTGATCTCCACCGATACCTGGGAACACCTGCACCTGCGCCAGCTCGGTGACCACGACGACACCCTGCGCCGGGTCGCGCGCCACGCGATCGGGCACCTGGACGAGGCCGCGGAGAACGGCCGGCGCCGCCGCGAGGTCGACCCTCGTTTCCTTCACCTGCAGGACGTGACCCACCGCTCCGGCCGGGCCACCCACACCCTGCCGACTTGGCGCGGCCCGATCTCGGCAATCAGCGGCTGGACCCTCGGCGAACCCGAAAAAGACTGACCTGCAGCCACCGCGCATACATGTTCCCAGGGACCGGCGGACCGGAATCCGGAAGACCGCCCAGGGTCCCGGTCCCGCCCCTACCGTGAGGACATGACGCGTGATCACCTCACCGCACCGCCGTCGTGGCGCTGACCGCGCGGGCCGAGTACCACTCCGACTCGCACATCTACATCGACGACCCCGTAGACGGCCCGCTCGGCTACTGCACCGGCACCGACGAGGATTTCGACCCCGCCGCGGCCACCCGGGCCTTGGAGCAGGGCGGGTGGAGGGTCACCGGCCCCTGGACGAAGACGCCGCCGACGGCCGAGGCGCCGTTCATCACGACGGTCGAGCGGGCCGGCGAGTAGCACGAGGCCGCCCCCAACACCGTTTCGTCGGCAGGGGCCTGGTGGGCTGGCGGATGGAACTGAAGCTGGCCACGGCTGGAGGCCTTTCCGGCAGCCGAGGTCACGCCTGCGGCCTGACTCGGCGGCCTTGACCGCCCACGCCGATCGTCTGTCCGCGGTGCGATCAACGGCTGTCCCTGCCAGCTGGTCCAGGAGGAGGCTCGAGGAAATGCTCAGGGCGTCGTGCTCGTTCCAACGGTTCAGGTCCGCTCGTTAAGACTGAGTAACTGACACGGCGCGAGTCCGCGCAAGCAGTTCGCGAAATCGCCGTAGGCCACGGCGGCGAGACCCTGCGCCGCCACCACACGAGGAGACGAATCCATGACGGGCACCGAGCCGTGGCGCACGCTCTGGGAAGAGTACGAGGAACCCGAGGACCGCGGTGCCGTCGGAGACGCCTGCAACGGCATCCGGATTTTCACCGAAGACCACGTCTCGGAACCCGCAGCCACGATCGCCCTCGCCATCGCCGGAGCGGAAGCAGCCGAGGGTATCCGCGACGCCCTGGAATCCGACTGGGCCCTCTATACCCCACAGCAGGCTGCCGTCGTCGCCTCGGCCCTGTTCGCTCAGCTGAACGCGACCGCGGACACCTTCGAGTCGCTCCGCCGCCTGATCCAGCACGCTGAAGACCGTCGCGAGACCGCGTTCACCACTGCTGCAGTGGACAGCCTGAGGAACGCCGCCGCAGCCGTCACTTTTACCCACACCTTCGCCCCCGGCGTCGTGGGCGCCCTCAACGAGTGCCCGGACCTCACCCGGCTCCCTGGCGACGCACACGAGACCCTCGCCGCCGTCGCCGCCTTCCTCGGTCTCGCTGCCAAGATGATCGAGCACCACGGCCCCGGCGAATACAAAGAGGACGACAGCGGGGCCGGTTGCGGTTGCGCTATCAGCTTCGAGCACCACAGCCAGGTATGGAACTTCCACCGGGGCGACTCCAGCTGGGATCTCGTGCGCGAGCAGGACGGCGAGGTGCTGGAGGACGGCAGCACGGTCTACACCGGATGGCACGACCTGGGGGTGGACGACACCACGGCGCACCCCCAGCACCTCGTAGCTCTGATCCGGGCCAAGCTCGACGAGACCTCCTGACCAGGAAGGTAAGGACTGTGCAGACGATGCGCGCGAACCTCAGCATCGGCGACGAGCCGATCAGGGACATCCGCTTCACCTGGGGCAGCGACTACCTCAAGGACGCATTGCGATCCTCGGTCGCCCCGAAGGACGACCGCCACCGGGATCTACATCAACCGGTACTACGAGGGTCGGGTGGTTGCGATCCTCGGCCGTCCCGAAGGACGACCGCCACCGGGCTCGCCCTTGGCGTACAGCTCCACGATCACGACGTTGCGATCCTCGGCCGTCCCGAAGGACGACCGCCACGCGCGGGCCCTGCTCGGCCTGCCGGGAGCGGGCGGAGTTGCGATCCTCGGCCGTCCCGAAGTACGACCGCCACCAGCTCAACGCGTCCTCGATGGACCAGGTCCGGAAGGTTGCGATCCTCGGCCGTCCCGAAGGACGACCGCCACTCCGGACGTCATCGCGGACATGGTGGACGCCCGGATGAGTTGCGATCCTCGGCCGTCCCGAAGGGCGACCGCCACCCCGGCCCGGGGCCACGGGCCGGGCAGCCCGCCTTCTGCGGTTGCGATCCTCGGCCGTCCCGAAGGGCGACCGCCACCCCAAGTCGACGCTCAACGCGATGCTCGTGTGGATCGAGGTTGCGATCCTCGGTCGCCCCGAAGGGCGACCGCCACCCATCCCAGCCGCGACGCCCCACGTCATGAACGAGATGTTGCGATCCTCGGTCGCCCCGAAGGGCGACCGCCACCGGCCTCCGCAGACTGCTCTGCGCCGGAAAGGCTGGGTTGCGATCCTCGGTCGCCCCGAAGGGCGACCGCCACCCCGTACGTCCGCGCGCACGTGGCCGAGGGCTGGGAGTTGCGATCCTCGGTCGCCCCGAAGGGCGACCGCCACGCTGCTGTCGGCCTCCTCCCCGTACCACCTGGAGGCGTTGCGATCCTCGGTCGCCCCGAAGGGCGACCGCCACCGTTGCCCCCTCCCGTGGTTGGGGCGAGAACTCATAGTTGCGTTCCTCGGTCGCCCCGAAGGGCGACCGCCACTCTAAGGTTCTATGACGTCCACCCGTTGGGCGGGCAAGTTGCGATCCTCGGTCGCCCCGAAGGGCGACCGCCACCCGGGCGGCTTCCCTTACTCCATACTGTTCAGGCGCTGTTGCGATCCTCGGTCGCCCCGAAGGGCGACCGCCACCTGCCTGGCGGCCGGTCACGAAGTCGTCAGCGAGCTGTTGCGATCCTCGGTCGCCCCGAAGGGCGACCGCCACCACCTGGTGCCGCCGAGGCGCCGTAACCGCAGACAAGTTGCGATCCTCGGTCGCCCCGAAGGGCGACCGCCACCGCGCGGCGCGACGACGAGCCGCGTACGCACCGCGTGTTGCGATCCTCGGTCGCCCCGAAGGGCGACCGCCACGCCGATACCCCGCAGGGAGCGATTCCAGAGCGCTGCCGTTGCGATCCTCGGTCGCCCCGAAGGGCGACCGCCACTGCCAGCTGCCGCAGTCACCCCGCGCAGGGTGCTGGTGTTGCGATCCTCGGTCGCCCCGAAGGGCGACCGCCACCGGCTGCCCGCTTGCCGACCGTGTCTCCGGCATGGGTTGCGATCCTCGGTCGCCCCGAAGGGCGACCGCCACGGCGTCGTCCTCCAGGCGCCCGGGGACACTCGCTGCGTTGCGATCCTCGGTCGCCCCGAAGGGCGACCGCCACCGGCCGCCCGTCGGCCGCGATGCAGCCGATCGTGAGGTTGCGATCCTCGGTCGCCCCGAAGGGCGACCGCCACTCCCCGGGGGCCGGTGGCTACCTGGATCGCCTTGAGGTTGCGATCCTCGGTCGCCCCGAAGGGCGACCGCCACGGTAAATGACCAGCGGAAACATGCTAGAGGGAGTGTCCCTCCAACCCAACCGTGAAGGACAAAATCGCTCAATAGGTACATTTTCCTTAGGTGCGACCTGCGTGTCGCGTGCATGCTTGAGGTTCCGAAGTGCCAAAGCGGTTCGGGGTGGGGATGGCCGGATTCGTACCTGCTCAGCCACGCTCATCTGCGATCGTGTCAGTGGCTCATCTTAGGGTGGTTGCTTCGAAGGATTCTGCGGTTGGAACCTCAGGGGATCAATGCCGGAGCGTGAGTTATTCGCCCATAGTCGTAGCCCGCGGTCGGGGTATCGGCACCGGCTTGCGGACCATCTGCGTGGCTCAGCAGCCTTGGCTCGGTCTTTCGCCGAGGTTTTCGGCGCCGGCGAGGCAGCTGAGTACCTGGCGCTGGTTCATGACGTTGGGAAAGGGTGCTGTGCCTGGCAGGACCGGCTGGTCTTTCATTCTGAGCCGATGGGCAAGCCGGTAGGGATTCCTCACAAGGAAGCGGGTACCGTGCTTGCCGCGCGGACGGTGGGGCGTCAGCTTGCCGCTGTGGTGCAAGGGCATCACGGAGGGCTGCCGGATCAGGACAAGATCAAGGATGTGCTGGCCGAGCTCCGGGGGGCTGGGCAGGACGCGGACCGTGCCCGGGAGGCGACACGGGCGGTGGCCCGGGTGGTGCCGGAGATCTTGCGGGACGACCGGATTCTGCCGCCAGCCTGGCTCGCTGGGCTTGAGTCGCCGCACCGAAGGGCGCTGGCCCTGGATGTTTTCACTCGCATGGTGTTCAGCTGTGTGGTTGATGCGGACTACCTCGATACCGCGGCCCATTTCGCCGGTGGGAGGCCGCGCGTTGGTGTGCACGCTGATATGGGGGAGTTGCTGAGGCGTTTTGAGCGGGGGAGGGCGCGGTTGCTCACCCGGCGTGTGGCGTCGCCGGTGGATGGGCTGCGAGAGCGGGTGTATGAGGAAGCGTTGACAGCGGCTGCGGGTGTGCCGGGGATGTATGTGCTGCATGTGCCGACGGGCGGGGCGAAGACGATCGCGGCAGGCGGGTTCGCGCTGCGGCATGCGGCTGAGCATGGCCTGGGGCGTGTGGTGTTCGCTGTTCCGTACATCAGCATCACTCAGCAGAACGCTGATGTGTACCGGGATCTACTCGATCCTCCTGAGGGCAGCGAGGACGAGCCTGTCGTGCTGGAGCACCACAGTTCGGTGGAGTTGGACGAAGGGGACGGTGCGGGGGCCTGGGCACGCCTGGCCGCTGAGAACTGGGATGCGCCGGTTGTGGTGACGACGACGGTGCAGCTGTTCCAGTCCTTGTTTGCGCGGAAGCCTTCCGCGATGCGGAAGCTGCATCGGCTGGCGGGGTCGGTCATCGTGCTGGACGAGGTTCAGGCGCTCCCTGACCGGTTACTGATTCCGATCTTGAGCGTGCTGCGTGACCTGGTGGAGCACTTCGGGGCGTCGGTGGTGTTGGCGTCCGCGACGCAGCCGTCGTTCTGGTCTCTGGCGCAGTTGGATGGGGTTCCGCGTCGCGGCATGGTGGAGGACGTGGCAGGGCTGTTCGAGGCGTTGCGGCGGGTTCGGTATGAGTGGCGTCTGGGGCCGGAGGTGACGTGGGAGTCGATCGCGGACGAGATCGCGTCCGAGGGCGGGGATCAAGTTCTGACGATCGTGAACACGACGCGGGATTCGGCGCGGCTGCATCGTCTTCTGACGGGGGCGGGCAACGGCAGGATCCGGGTAGCGGTTCCGGTGTGGCACTTGTCGACGAGGATGACTGCTGGGCACCGGCGTGAGGTGATCAGGCATGTGCGGGGTGAGCTTGCGGCCGGGCGTGGGGTGCATGTGGTGTCCACGTCGTTGATCGAGGCGGGCGTGGACGTGGACTTCCCTCGGGTGTACCGGGCGTGGGCTCCGGCAGAGGCGCTGCAGCAGGCGGCGGGCCGCTGTAACCGCGACGGTCGGTTGGCGGAGGGGGGCACGGTCGTGGTGTTCCGGCCGGTGGACGGTGGGGTTCCGAAGGATTTGTCGTACAAGGCGGCTATGGACGCGAGCGCGGAGTTCTTCGGGCCGGATATGTCGGCTCCAGATGATCTGGATGCTCTGGGCCTCTACTACGAGAAGCGCTGGGCGCTGCAGGGCATCGATGGGCGGTCGATGGGGGAGGGGGTCCAGGAGCTGCGTCAGAGATGGGACTTTCCCGCTGTTGCAGACGAGTTCCAGATGATCGACAACAGGTACGCCCAGTCGGTCGTCGTGATCCGTCCGGAGGAACCGGATGAGGAGCGGGACACTATTGAGACCGACATTGCTTCGCTGCGTGGCCGCTTCCCGTCGGGGCCAGGACCGTTGCGTCGTCTGCAGCCTCACATGGCCACTTTGCCGAGACACGAGGTCGCTGCAGCGCTGCGCGCGGGGCTGGCCGAGCCGGTGATTGGTGATCTTGTGGTGTGGCGGGGGTACTACGATCCGGTGCGCGGGCTGGACGCGGATGATCCTGAGGACCGGGGCGGCTACGTATTCTGAGTTGGCAGCGCTGGCACATTGCTTGCTGGCGCGTGCGGCTATGAGCGCTGGAGGCCCGTTTGACGGCCTCTGGACGACCGACTGTGTTTGGTTGTCGGTCAAGGGTCGCATTCGCTTGGCCGGTAGCACGTTGAAGCCCTCGTGAGCAGTGGTTTTCGGTTTCCCGGGCGCATTGTCAGTGCCTGCGCCTACAGTGCGGGATCACTAGGGGACAGGCAGTGACTTGATGTCCCGTTGGTTCCGTGTGCCGTCGTCGGGCCTGCCCAGGGGCAGGCCCGACGGGGTGGACTGTCAGGAATGGACGACGGATGAGAACGATGGTGCCCGCATCCAGCAGGACGCGGCGCGGCAATGGGGGTTGGGCATTCCCTGATCTGGTGGTGGAGGTCTGGGGCGATGCGGCGTGTTTTACGCGGCCGGAGCTGAAGGCTGAGCGGGTCAGTTATCAGGTGATGACGCCGTCTGCGGCCAGGGGGGTGCTGGAGGCGATCTTTTGGAAGCCTCAGTTCCGTTATGTGGTGCGGAGGATTGAGGTGTTGCGGCCGGTGAGTTGGATGCGGGTGCGTCGTAACGAGGTGAAGTCGGTGATCAGTGCCCAGGAGGTGCGGAAGCTTCAGTCCGACCGGTGTCACCGCTATGACGTCGAGACGGACCGGGACCAGCGCAGCACGCTTGCTCTGAGAGATGTCCGTTACCGGATCCATGCGCAGATCGTGGTGGCTCCCGAGGCTCTGGCCGGGTCGGCGAAGTATCCGCCTGCGTCGGAGGAGAAGTACCGCGAGCAGTTGCGCCGCAGGGTGGAGCGGGGTGCCTGCTTCTCGGAGCCGTTTCTCGGTTGCCGGGAGTTCGGTGCGTCTTTTGGTAAGCCGGATCCGCGGCAGCGAGTGGTGGAGTTCAGCGAGGAGCTCGGTGTGATGCTCCACTCGATCGCGTATGGGCCCAGCGGGGAGCGATACCGGTGGTTCCGTGCTTCCGTCGTCGGCGGGGTTCTGGAGGTTCCGGAGGAACCGTTGCCGGACGAGGCGGTGGCTATGCCGCTGACTGCCTGGCGGGCTGATGAGGCGGAGGGCTGAGTGGTGCTGTTACAGCGATTGACCGAGTACGGGGACCGGATCGCGGGGGAGCTTCCTGCTGAGTTCTACCGCGAGAAGCAGATTCACTGGGTGCTGGATATTGCCGCCGACGGTCTGAGTGCCAAGCTCCTGAACCGAAAGGTGTCGGGGCGTCAGCGCGACCAGATGCTGACCATGCCGGTGCCGTACGTACAGCGGTCGGGGACGAAGGTGCCTCCCTACCTGCTGGTCGATACTGCTGAGTTCGTGCTCGGGGTGCCGAAGGCTGCCAAGGACGGCAGTGTCTCGGAGAAGGACCGGGACGAGGCGTCGCGCCGGCACGGCGCCTACCGTGATCTCGCTCTGCGCTGGGCGTCGTCTGCGGATGGTGAGCCTGCGGCGGAGGCGGCCAGGACGTTCTTCAGTTCCGGCCCGGTCGCGCTCGACCTCCCGGAGGGGGTCGAGGCGAAGGACACGGTCGCCATCATGGTCGGTACCTGCTGGCTGCACCAGCTGGGTTCGGTGCAGCAGATGTGGTGCGAGGAAGTGCGGGCCCGTAAAGGCGGTGCTGCGGAGCGTGCGGGGCTGTGCCTGGTGTGCGGTGAGTACCGTCCGCTGCTGGCGACGATTCCGGAGCCCGTGAAGAAGGGGGCGATCCCGACCGCAGGTGGCAGCAACGAAGGCCAGCTCGTCAGTATCAACACCGCGGCTCAGGGCCGCGAGGGTCTGACTCAGCTGGTGAACACCCCCGTATGCCATCGGTGCGGTGGTCGCGCCATGGCGGTCCTGAACCACCTTGTCGCCTCGGACCGTCACAGGCGCCGTTTCCGGGACGACGGAGTGCTTTTGTGGTGGACGAAGCAAACTGAGCCCGATTCTGCACTCGCCATGTTCTTCGATGACCGGCCGGAAGCCGCCGACATCGAGCACCTCATCGATTCGGTGATCACCACTCCCGGTCCTGCTGCTGCGGAACGGGCGGACACCGATGCCTTCTACGGCCTGTCTCTCGGTCTGAACAATGCCCGCCTCGTCGTCCGAAACTGGATCGATGTCCCCCTGCCCGCGGCGAAGACGAATCTGGCTGCCTGGTATGCCGACCATGGAGTCTGGGACGGATGGACTGGAAGGACCCGGTACTTCCCGCTCTGGCAGCTGGCCCTTTCCTGCGGCCGCTGGCAGGGCGAACGCTACGCACCTGACAGCGCCCCCCAGGGTATGGAGGCTGATCTGCTCCACTGCGCCCTGCACGGCACCCGCCCGCCTGCCCGAGCTCTGCCTCTTCTCCTGCAACGTGTCCACGCCGACCGGCGCGTCGATTCACCGCGCCTGGCCGTGCTGCGCCTGATCCTCAACCGTTCCCCAGACCCCCAGGACCACCTGATGCCACAGCTCGACAAGGACAGCACCGATCCCGCCTACCTCTGCGGCCGGCTCTTCGCAGTTCTTGAGTCTGTACAGGACGAGGCACTCCCAGACATCAACACCACCCTGCGAGACAAGTACTTCAGTGCTGCGGTCGCCGCGCCCAGCATCACTCTTCGCCGGCTCTTCGCTGACTCCGGAGCACATTTCAAGCGGTTGCGCCGGGACAAGCCCGCCGCCCGGTATGCGCTGGAGAGGCGGCTCTTCGAGATCTACAGCAAGGTGAGCGACGACCTTCCCGGCCATCTCACCGACGTCCAGCAGGGCCGCTTCATCATCGGCTACTCCCACCAGCGTCACGAGGACCTGGCACGGAAGCAGGCCGCCAAGGAACGCAGGCTCGCCGCGGTTCCCGTTCAAGCCGAACCCGCCCAGGACACCGCCTCTGCCTGAGCCGTACCCACACACCGTCACGAACCCCTTCAAGGAGAACGTTCTGTCATGACCGCTGCCCACCTGGACCCCGCCCGCAAGCACGACTTTGTCTTCCTCATCGAGGCCGTCGACTCCAACGCCAACGGCGATCCCGACAACGGCGGCCTGCCTCGAACCGACCCGGTCAGCGGCCACGGCCTGATCACCGACGTCGCGATCAAGCGGAAGATCCGCAACACCGTCGCTCTCATCAACTCCTACGAACCCCGCGAGGGCTACGAAATCTACGTCGAAGCCGGCACCGCACTCAACAGCCAGCACGAGCGCGCCTACACCGCCGGGTCCGCAAGCGACCAGAAATCCGCGCAGGAATGGATGTGCCACAACTTCTTCGACGTACGCATGTTCGGCGCCGTCATGACGACCGGCAAACGCGACAAGCAGGCCGGACGCGTCCAAGGCCCCATCCAGATCGGGTTCTCCCGCTCCATCGACCGCATCACCCCCCTCGATATCGGAATCACCCGCGTCACCCCCACCAAGGAAGAAGACCTCAAGGCGTGGAACGAACGAGCAGAGGGCCAGGACGCCGAAAACAAGGGTAAGGAGACCGAGATGGGCTCCAAGCACGTCGTGCCCTACGCCCTCTACCGCGGCACCGGCCACTTCAGCGCCCCACTCGCCCGCCGCACGGGCGTCACCTCCGACGACCTCGCCCTCTTCTGGCGCGCCTTCGAAGTCATGCTGGAACATGACCGCGCCGCCGCACGCGCCAACCTCGCCCTGCGAGGCCTGTACGTCTTCACCCACGACGATGCCTTCGGCCGAGCACCCTCCCACGAACTGTTCGAACGGATCACCGTCAAAGCCCGCGACGACGTCAGCGCACGCAGCTTCTCCGACTACGGCACCGTCGAGGTACGTGACGCCAACCTCCCCGCCGGCGTCACCCTCACCACCCTCATCCCGCGCCCCATCTGATGACAGCATCTCTTCCCGCCCAAGGCGGAGAGGGAGACCTCCTGCAGGTCACACTCTCCGCCCTGGAGCACTACGCCTACTGCCCCCGCCAATGCGGCCTCATCTTCCTCGAAGACTCCTTCACCGACGACGCCGCCACCATCCGCGGGACCCACCTCCACCAGCGCGTCGATACCCCCGGAAACAGAGGGCGCCGAACCGTGCGCACCCTGCACGCCCTGCCCGTCTGGCACGACGGCTACGGCCTCACCGGAATCTGCGACACCGTAGAGCTGCACAACGACGGCCGCATCCTCCCCGTCGAACACAAATCGGGGCGCTACATCCCCGGCGGACCGGCCGACATTCAAGCAGCCGCACAGGCCCTCTGCCTCGAAGCAATGTTCCAACAACCCGTACCTGAAGCCGCGGTCTTCTCGGCAACCGACCGACGACGCCACCTCATCACCATCGACAACGCACTGCGAGCCCGCGTGCTCGACACCACCCAAGCCGTACGGGCTCTCCTCGAAACCAGCCACCTACCCGGCCCCGCAGCCGACAACCGATGCCGCCGCTGCTCCATGGCCACCGACTGCATGCCGAAACTGCTCGCCGGAACACGCCGCTACCGCCAAGCCCTCACCACTCTCTACTTACCCACCGACCCACAGGACACCGACGAGTGACCACCGAACTGCTGAACACCTTGTACGTGCAAACACAGGGAGCCGACCTCCGCCTCGACCAGGACAGCCTGCGCGTCCACCTTCCCGACACTCCCGGACGCCAGATCCTCCCACTGCGCCGCATCGACGCCATCGTCCTCTACGGCCACATCAACCTCTCCACCGAACTGATCAGCCGCTACGCCCAAGACCGAAGATCCGTAACCTGGATGACGAGGGGAGGGCGCTATCTCGCCCGCCTCGACGGCGCCGTCCACGGAAACGTCCTCCTCCGACACGCCCAGCACCAGATGTACGAGGACACCGAGGGCCGCCTTGCCATCGCCCGCACCATCACCGCAGGCAAGATCCGCAACAGCCGCTGGATTCTTCTCAGAGCCGCCCGGGACGCCGCCCCCACAGCAAAGTCCCGCATACGCGATGCAGCCGACGCTCTCGCCGCAAGCCTCACCGCAACCAGTACCTGCACATCCCTTGACGGCCTCATGGGCACCGAAGGAAACGCCGCCCGCACGCACTTCACCGCCCTCGCTGACACCATCCGCCCTACCGAAGGCATCCCTGCCTTCACCCACCGCAACCGTCGACCGCCCACCGACCCGGTAAACGCTCTGCTCTCCTACACCTACGGACTGCTGCGCGGACTCGTCCACGGAGCCGCCGAACAAGTCGGCCTCGACCCATACATCGGCTTCCTCCACGGGATCCGCCCCGGCAAACCAGCACTCGCACTCGACCTCATGGAGGAATTCCGCCCCGTCCTCGCAGACCGCTTCGTCCTCACCCTCCTCAACCGCCGCCAACTGCGGCCCGCCCACTTCGAGACCACTCCAGGCGGAGCCGTCCGCCTCACCGACGAAGGCCGCAAGATCGTCATCACTGCCTGGCAAGACTGGAAGGCCCAAGTCTGGGAGCATTCTCTCGCAGGACGGGATGTCCCCGCAGGCCTACTGCCAGTGGTCCAGGCCCGCATCCTCGCGCGCCATCTCCGGGGTGAACTTCCCGCATACCTCCCCTGGACAGCTGCCTGATGGAACTACTCGTCACCTACGACGTCGACACCACCACACCCGAAGGCCGACGCCGACTCCGCCGGGTAGCCAAGCTCTGCGAAGGCCACGGCATACGCGTGCAGAAATCCGTCTTCGAAGTTGTCACCAACGACAAGACGTTCCTGACGCTCATGTACGACCTCGAAGAACTGATCGACGTCAACACCGACAGCATCCGTATTTACCGCCTGCCCCACGCGGGTCCGGAAGACGTCCACACGCTTGGCGTCGCCGCTGCTCACCCCCACCGAGCAGACCTTGTCCTGTAGGAAGAAGACTGCTTCGGAACCCCAAGCAAGCACGCGACACGCGGATCACACCCAAGGAATATGTGCCCATTGGGTGGTTTTACCCTTCACAGTTGGATTCCGCTGGGAGAAGTGGGGCGGCGCATCGAGGGCTGGGTCATGCGCGACCGTCACCGCCAGGGCGCCTCCGACCTCTCGGCGTACCAACTGGACAGCTGGTACGTCGAGATCAACCCCGAGCGCCCGGACACGGTCAGCTCCGGACTGCCCTCCCTGCACGACCACGCAGCACGTCAGCAGGCCCAGGACCGGCGCGAGGAGGCCCGGCGCCTGCACGCCGAGCTGGACTCCTACCCCGCGTTGGAGAAGGAGGCGTTCAACCGCGCGTTCGAGGCGACCGGCACCCCCGAGCGCCCGGCCCGGATGAGGGAGTGGGCCGCCGTCCACCTCGGCAAGGCGGCCGTTCTCGACCGCCTTGCCGAGGTGGAACCGCTCGCCGCCACCGAGCACCGCCGCCACACCGGCCGCCAGCGCGCCCTCGCCCAGGGCATCGCCGCCGACAAGGCCCCCGCCGAAGCCACCGTCCTCACCAAGGAGAGCTGAGCCGTGCCCGGCACCGAAACCGTGCCGACCGCGACCCTCCGCGAGTGGCAGGACCGCGCACGGGAACGCGTACACGGTCGGCGGCAGATCCTGCGTCACGAGGCACTGGGCGAGCAGTCCGTTCGGGGGAAGTAGTCGCCGCAGGGGGGTGTCAAGCCTGACGGCCCGACACCCAATCCCATACAGCCGGTCAACTGTCACCGCTTTTGACTGAATCCCGACTTGTCCTATCCGGCAGTGTCCCAACAGCCAATAGATCCACAGCTGTTGAAGCGCATAACGTGCTCGCCTGGCGGACGGCAGCCCGACGCGGTGCCGTCCCTCCACCAACGAGGGGACACACACCTATGCGCATCAGCGCGCCCAGAAAAGCCGCCAGCGGTGCCGCTCTCGGCGCCCTCCTCCTCACCGGCATGAGCGCCGCAACCGCACAAGCCGCACCGGAGAAGTACAGCATCACCGTCACCCAGGCCCCGGCTGCCAAGACTGTCTACGCCAACACAAGCGCCGCCGCGAGCTGCAAGCTCAACACCATCACCATCACCCGCACCAGCATGTGCATGGATGTCGGCGCCCGCATCGACCTGCTCAAGAACGGCAAGCCGTTCGGCTCTGCCACCTTCGACATCAAGCACGCCATGACGCTGAAGACCAACAAGCTGAAGTGGACAGAGAGCTTCACCGTCGGCAAGGCCAAGCTCGTCAAGGCCAGCGGCATCCACGTCAACGTGTCCGTCGGCGGCGGCAAGGGTGTCAAGACCGCCGTCAAGTTTCCGCAAGGGTCCACCCTCGGCCCCGCCCACAAGGGAACCGTCGGCTACGCCGCCAGCGTCGGAAAGAAGAAGCAGCTCGCCAGCCCGGCCTCCTATCGGTTCACCTTCACCAAGCCCGGCTACACGATAGGCGGCTTCACCTACAACTCCGCCAAGTACCGCTGCGACGACACGTTCTGGGGCCCCAAGAAGCGCACCAAAAACCCCGGCTGCGTCTTCCCTTCCTACTCCCCAGTCTTCACCCTCTCCCGCAGCGACGCGAAGGTGAAGCAGTCCGCCAACCACATCTTCGATGCCCAGCGCAAGATCGCCGGTCACCCGGGCGCCTCCACCCCGCTGCACCGCATCACCAACGAGAAGACCATCAACGCCAACCGCAAGGCCATGTGCGCGAAGGTGCCCAACCCCGACCCCAAGAAGTACGACTGCGACGAGTACCCGTTCGCCGCGAGCAAGGAGGGCGGCAACCCGGCCCGCGGCAGCACCCGCATCATCTCCGCCGGTGACAACCGCAGCGCCGGAGCCCGCCTCGGCGGCTTCTACAAGGCCCAGCGCGTCCTCAACGGCGACGGCTACTACGTCCGCATCAAGTAGGAGACGCAACGTGCCTGCCACAGGGCCCGTCTACCCTTCCATGACGTGACTGGCAGGCACCGTAAGCACGATGGGGGTTCTCCATGCAGCGTTCCAACTGGCCACTCCTTGACGGCCGCACCCGGCCGCTCAAGATGAAGGAGTGGGGCGACCTGGCCATCATGGACCCCGACGCCGGCAAGCAGCCGCGCGGACACGGGTTCCTGGCGGCCGAGAAGGACTGGCTGCACATCGACGCCGGAAACGCCCTGGAGAACCCCATCGTCACCCTTTACACCGGAGACGACCCGGGAACGGAGAGCGGCTGGGACGAGGTCGAAGAGATCACCGTGATTTCCACGACCGGCTTTCTCGCCCTGTGCGACAGCGGATACGAGCCACTACGCAAAGAGAATCTCGCCACTGCGGGAGCCGGTCCCTACCTGATCCGCGTCCATGCCAGTGACCGGTCGTCGGACGGCAAGAAGCCCCGCTTCCTCATCCAGGTCATCCCCGGCAAGCGTACGGGAGCCGAGCCCGAGCCGACCTTCTCCACGATCGAGGAGTCCGCCGGTCCGCTCCTGGTGCGGACATCCTTCGAGCAACCAGACGAGTGGACACGCTTGCTCCAGGTCCTTGAAGGAGGATCGGAGCACTACAAGTCGATTACCGTCATCGACACCCGCGCCTACGCGGGCTTCACACCGGATCAGATCCTGTCGCGGATCGGGCGAGATGACGAGGAATGGCCCAGCAGTACTCTCGTCCTGATCGCCGACGAGCGCACGCTGGCCTCCGCAAACTTCCCGTTGCTGGCCCTGAACAACCTGCCCGACGAAGACGACGATCCGTTCAGGATCACCCTCGCAGCGGCCGGATCCTTCGTCGTCAACCTGGAGCTGGCGAACACGAGCTTTGGTGAGTGGGGCCGTGGTGTAGACGCCGACGGCGTCTACCGGGAAGAACACTACTGACAGTGCTGATCGGTGGTGTCCGTACCCGTTTCGCACGAGCACGGACACCCCAAACATCAGGCAGCCGCCGCCACCGAGAACCCCGGTGGGACACCGGTCTCATGGCACTCGCACCGCGGATCGGAACACAGCTGCTCGTGGGCGAGCACAGCCAGCACCGCGACCTGAAGCCGCGTCTGCTGTTCCAGTTTCTCCACGATCCGCGCAATGTGCGCCTTCACCGTGCGCTCCGTAATCCCCAGCTCCCGCGCAAGATGCCGGTTTCCTGCACCCGTGCCCACCAGAAGGAACACTTCCCGTTCGCGGTCCGTCAGCCTGGCGAGCTTCCAAAGACCCCGTACCGGATCGGCGTCCATCCGGCGGTAGGCGCAGGCGTGACCGCCCGCAATGGACCGTTCAGTCATTCCGGTCCTTCCTGACCACCGCACTTCTCCCGGAAGACCCCCGTGGCTCCGGGTGCGGCGGTAACCATTCACAACCTAGTGCGCTTGGGTACTGCTCGAAAGCGCATTACGCCTATGCCCGCACGTCCGCTCTACTCAGGGCCTGGTGAGTATCGCGCGGGTGCCGATGCGGCGTCAGATGAGGTTGCTCAACCGTTCATGTCCGCGCGCCTGGCTTCCTCGCGGCGGTGCTCTCGGAGAACGTAGAACGAGCGAACTTCAACTTCATCGAGGAAGCCCGCGGTCTCCAGCAGATGCTGGAAATGAGCGACGGCAACCAGACCAAGGCCGCAGAGCATCTGAGCAAGTCCAAGCAGTGGTTCAGCCAGCGCATCGGGATTCTGCGGCTCACGGAAGAGATGCAGGCCCTCGTGCTCGAGGGGAAGCTCACAGCGTTCCGGGACATGCGGAAGTACTCGGCTCTTCCCCCTGGTGAGCAGATGGCCGCCTGGGAAGCAGATCGGCAAGCAACCGAGGAGGAGAAGCGTCCGGGGAAGCCGAGTGCTCCGGCTCCTCGAGCGGAGCCGCCTGCCGCAGAAGAGCCTGCGTATACCGCGGTATACGCGCAGCCATCCCCCACTGCTCCGATCCCTGCTGACGAACCGGTACCGGCGCCGCAGGTGCCGAGCAGATCACTGCGGGCACCTCGAGCTCAACAGCCCGCTCCTTCAGGGACCGCCAGCCTTGTTCCGGCGGAGCTTCCGGACACGGAACATCCCCCGATCGAAATGCCGGGGTACGACGGACGCGCCGCCATGGACATCTTCTTTCAGAAGCTGAGCGTCGCGGGCCAGTTGTCGGACGCGCTGGGACGCTATTACGAGCTGGTCGGTGATCCGGAGAAGGCCGCCAAGGACATCAAGGCTGCTGTCGACCCGGAGTTCCGGAATGAACTCGCGCAGCGACTCCTCGAGGACACGTAAGCCGAACGCCGACGGCGTGCAACCTGGCATGACCTGCCGGGCTCCATCACCTTCCGGTGCACCTGCTGCGCGTACATGGGGCCGCCTACGAGCGGTCGGCGAGCCCGAAGTGGGTGATTCGAGTGCTCCGCAGACCGCCTTCCTCCAGGGCTTGTGCTTCCCGCGCATCGCGGACGAAGACCTGGTGGTAGGCCAGCTGGGGGGAGAGTGGAAGCAGCTCCGGGCAGGGTCGCACGATTCCGTACAGGCGGTTGAAGGCGTGGACCGGGATTCCGTAGGCGAAGCTCGCCGTGACCCCGCCGGCCTTGGGAATCCGGGCCCGGAGCCTTTCGCGCTTCCACGCGGTGTCGAAGACTGCCCTGAACAGCTCCTCCACCTCAGAGCGGGACAGCCGCGCCCACCAGGCCTCCGCCACGGCGTGCGCACGCAACTCCAGGTCCTGCATAGCGGCCCGCCGCTGGGCCTCGCGCTCTTGTGCCAGCGCGAACTCCCGGGCCCGGCGCTCCCGGACCTCCGCTCGATGGCGGGCGACTTCTTCGTCGCGCTGCGCCTGCGCCTGCGCCCGGCGATTGTCCGCCTTCTGTTCGCGCTTCCGTGCCTCCTTCTGGTTTCTGATCTCCTGGCGCCTCCTCTGGGCCTTCTGGCCCGCCGGCGAGGCCAGCCAGGCCTTGCGGCGGGCCCGGGACGTGTCCTCCAGTTCCTGCCTCCGGGCCTCACGCTGCCGAGCGGCCTCCTCGCGTTGCCGCCGTTCCCGTTCGTGCGAGCTCTGCGCCTCGGCGGACTGACGGGATGTCCACCACAGATCGCGGAGGAACCAGCGGCTCTCCCCGTCAACGGGCCGCAGCACCTGGCGGTGGTGCGGCAGGCTCCGGCACGGACGCAGCTGCCCGCGTAGTACCCACCTCACGAACTGGGTGAGCTCCGCTTCTTGGAAGAGCCACCTGCCGGAGTCGAAGCCCCCGAGCCCGTCGTCCACGGCCCAGGGCTCGCCGTCCTCCTCGGGTACTCGCACCCGGACGGAGGGAACGGATCCGAGCCACACCGGCGGCCGCCTGTGAGGGGAGACCCAGCACACGGTGACCCCCTCGGCCGTGTACCGGTCGGTCCGCGCCTGGATGTCCTCCACCGTGATCGGGGACAGCTGCGCCTCCCACGCCATCCGTCGCTCGCCGTCGGGCGAGACCGCCATCACGTCGGCCCGCCATGAGCCGTCGGCTGCCGCGACCTCAAGCTCGGCGAACCAGCCGGCCGCGCGGATGGCCCCGGCCATCTCCAGCTTGAGCATGTGGTGTTCCCAGGACTCGTTCGCCAGTGAGCATTCCGGCGGCCGCCCGCTGTCATGGCAGAAGAACCGCACCCGGCTCGGCGAGTGCTTGGCGTGCACACCCCACGCACATTCGGGACAGGTGAGGGCGACGCGAGGCGAGACTTTGTAGACCCGGGACCACTCCAGACCGGCCCCGAGACCGGGCTGGGTGGCATCAAGGCGGCCCACTTCTGGGTGGAGAGCAACGAAAGGCATGAGAATCGCACCTCCTGCAGGATCTGGCGCGTACGACAGTCGATCTGACGGGGCGCCGATCGTCCGCACCACGTTCAGGGCCGACGACGACCCCATCGGTAAGACCCTGACACCGTGCCCCGGCCGCAGTGCGTGCTCCTGGGCGCCCATTCCTGCTGGCAGGGAGGGTGGCCGACCGACGGCCACCCTCCCGCGCCTGTGGTGCGGTCAGGAATCGGAGATGTCGCCGGTGTGGGGGGTGCGGTCGTCCAGGGCGATGGTGACGAGCGGGCCGTCGTCGGGGGAGAGAGCGGCGAGGCTATTGCTGATGCGCTGGTAGACGGCCTCGGCGAGTTCCCGGTCGCCGTCGCCTTCGGTGGCGGTGTGCCGCAGGCGGGACAGGCTGATGAGGACGGCGATGAGGGACCGCCCCGAGATGTCCGCCGCGATGCGGTTCTCGCCCTGGTCGGCGATCTGCGGAGGCATCCGGAAGTGAGGGTGCCCGCCGGCCCAGCCGGACAGGAGCTCCCACAGGTCGCGGTGGCACACCAGCACAGCGGAAGAGATCCCCGCGGCCTGCGTCAGCACCCTGCTGTGCTCCGGATCAGCGACAGGCTGCTCCTGCCCTTCGGTTCCCTCGCACTGCCGCGCGGACGGGAAACGCTCGACAAAGCCGGTGACCTCCGCGTGCAAGGCGGCAATCTTCTCGTTCAGCTCCGCAGCAGCGGAAGCCGCATCGTCAGCAATACGAGGCTGTGCGGCGACCAACGGCGCGACCTCCCGCACCAGCACCCCACGTACGGCGTCGACCATCTCCTGGTTCCGCGACAGAGAGGCTTCCGCTTCCTCTGCCAGCACCTCACGCACAGCCTCGGCCACCTGCTCCCGCGTCAGTGGTGCCTCCGCCTCAAGTCCGGCCCGTTCGCCGCCCTCCTCATCAGGCCCAGTCTCGACCGCGGTCCCGGTTCCGGCAGCCGGCCCGCCGACCGTTCCGGCATCGCCTGCCGGGACGGGGCCTTCCCCGGACGACGGAGTACCACCGGTGTCACTGTCTGACCGCTGCTCCGGCACCCCGTCCAGCAGGGACCTCACGGCTCGCGCAGGCCCGGCCGCCGTCGTGGTGTGTCCGTTGCTCTCCCTCCTGGCCGTGGCCGTCACCGAAACCGGTACGGGCGTCAAAGACGCGATGTTCTGCGCGACATCGGCAAGGGTCAACTGCATGGTGGTCACGAGCTCCCGCAGTTGGCGCAGTTCGTCAGCGGTGGCGTCGTCCTCACCCGGGTTCCGGGCCGAGTACGGCAAAGGCAGAAGCTTCTGCGTGTCCCGGAGCGCCTTGGTCATGCCGGCGAGTTCCTTGGCCACGGCACCATGAGCCTCCGTGTTGGTGCTCTTCACATCCTTGAGACCCCGGTCGAGGGTCTCGCTCAGCGTGGTGCTGCTGTGCAGCATCGCCTGGTGCAGCATGGTCAGACCACTGGAGGCCTCGTTGCGCTCCTCGTTGCCGCCCTCATCGTCCCCGCCGTTCTTGCCGAAGAACACGCCACCCTCACTTTGAGTAGACATACAGTTACAAGAGACACTCTTCCGTGTCGCCGTTTCTCGCACAGCCAGTTCCTTGGCCTCTGGAGCGAATGGCCGGATCCTGCGTAACGGCCTGATACCTACGCGGTTCGATTCCTGCCGGACGCGGCCGCCCAGAAGCGGGCGGAGCGCGAGCGCTCGGCCGCGGCCGCCGCCGACGCGGTGCGCCAGGCCCTGGCATGCGAGGACTGCGGGCTCCAGCAGGCCGGCGGGCTGTGCGCGGCGTGCGGCTACCGGCGCCGGACCGACGCGATGATCGTGGAGGCCGGACTGGTCGCCGCGGCCTGGTCGGCCGACCTGACCGACCCCGCCGACGTCACCGCCGACGTACGGGCGCACCTGAACTTCTGCATCGAGTCCGCCACCCAGCAGTTCCTGGGACTGATGCAGCCGGGCGAGCTTGAAGCAGAGCCGGTCGCCGCGGCGTCCGCGGTCGCCTTCACCGCCCTCCAGGCCGTGGAGCAGGCACTGCCTGAGTACCTCAGCAGCGCCCTCGGACCGCTCGGACGGACCGAGGAAGCCGAGGCGGAGGCCCGGCGCGCGTACAAGACCGAGCAGGGGCGCCGCTGGTTCCAGCACAACCCGAACGGTGCGGACGCCATCGCCGCCGCGACGAAGGCCGCCACCGCGGCCCGGGAGCGCACCGCCGAGCACCTGCTGGCCACGCGGCTGGAGCAGCTGCGCGAGCAGGCCGCCGCCCGCCCTGCGGAGGTTTCGGCCGCGCCAGCTCGCCGACGCCCGCAAGGTGGAGGCCGTCGTTGTCGTGACCCGGCTGTGCGGCCAGATCGCCGACGTCACCGGCGCCACGCAGGAGACGCAGGCACAGCTGGCGGCCGCCGCCGCGGACGCCAGGCACTGGCTGGAGCAGCAGACCGAGGTCCGCCGCAGCCTCTTCGCCGACCTGGACGCCGCAGTTGCCACAGGCCACACCCAGCAGGTTCGGGCGCTGCTCACCCGCGTCAACGCGACCGCCAGCCACGACCGCACCGAGGAGGAGAACCGCGTGGTCGGCGCGGCCGCCGACCACGTCGCCTCGGTCGCCTCGGCGGCAGCCGAGCGCGTACATGCCCTCCTGGAGGACCTTCGCCGCCTTCCCCGGGACGTGGCCGCGTACCTTCTGCGCCCTCGGGTGCAGCAGCTGATTCAGGCAGCGGCCGAGGCCGGCGGTCTCGGGCCGCGCCAGGAGGCCCAGATCGCTGCGTGGAAGGCGCGCGCGGGCCTCAACAAGCCGGCCCCGGTCCAGACCGCCGCGCCCCGCGCGTCGGTTGAGCAGCCGCGTCGGCGCCCGCAGCTGCACAAGCAGGTCGCGCGGCGGCACTGGATGAAGACGAGCTGTCCACGGTGCCGGGTGGGCAGCGGCCAGGAGTGCGTCGTCGACGACGGGAGCCGCAGTCGTCAGGTGCGGCACGTGCCCCATGACGAGCGGCTGCAGCCGATCATCGACGAACGCAGGGAACGACAGAGGAACCAGCCGAAGCCGCCGCCCCCGTGGCGGGTGTATGAGGTGACCTGTCCTGACTGCGGCCAGGGCGCTGACGCCCGGTGCACGACGCCGGGCGGCCCGCACCGCTCACGCGTCGAACGGGCCAAGGAGTTCACCCGACTTCGAAAGCCCCGGCCCGAGCCTGACGCAGAGGCGTGACCTGACGAAGGCAATCCGCCCGGCCGTCCGGTCCTCCTCTGGACACACCTGGATGATGCCCAGGGGGTGCTCGGAGAGGCTGCCGATCTTGCAGCAGGCAAGGATGACCGCGGCCTCCAGCTGTGCCTGCTCCGGGTGCCGAGCCGCGGGAATGGTGAGCGGCTGGTCGGTGTCCGGGAGGAGTGCATGGAGTGCTTGGTGGGGCTCGCCGGTGCAGCGGCGGCGGTCTTCGGTGAGGGCCAGGGCGGCCTGAGGCATCGTGGTTGCTGTTCCGCGCCACACCGGCCCCCGGCGGCGAGCGCTTTGCTGAGGTGGTCCAACAGGTGTCGTGCGGATGGTGATGCTTCTGGCCGGTCCTCGGCGAAAGAGTGCGGGGGCGTTTTCCATCGCGCGGCCGGGCGTTCACGAGCCCAGGCACATCGAAGCCCGCAGTGAGGCGGCGGTGCAAGGCGCCACAGCCGCCGTGACCCCAATGGGTGAGGGGCGGCCACATGACGCTGCGCCCGCCGTTTCCATTGGAAACGGCGGGCGACGTGCAGCAGCTCCGCTACAGGTGAGCCAGCCGCTCGCGTACGGGGCCGACGAGCTCGGCGTAGAAGTCAGTGCGGTCCTGGGCCTGGAGGATCTGGGCGCCCACGGTCAGTAGGCCGGTCCGCGCCTCGGGCCGGTCCAGGACGGGGGCGAGCTCGGTCCGGATGCGGGCGGCCGTGGCGGGGGCCAGCAGTGCGTACAGGTACAGGGTGGCGGCGTCGTAGCCGTACGGGGCGCGGCCCCAGCCTTCCCAGTCCAGGATGTGCGGGCCGCGGGTGATGTTGCCGTAGTGGAGGTCGCCGTGGGCGGTGCTCCAGGTGATGGCGGCGTCGGCCTGGTGGCCGGTGAACTGAGGGATGACGCGGCGCAGGTACTCCTCGCGTACGGCTTCACGGTCCGCGGGCGGCGGGATGTCGGCGAGGGCGTCCAGGGCGGCGGCCATCTCCTTCCACCACGTTTCGGGCAGGGCCGGGTCCTCGTCGAGGACGGGGCGCGGGGAGACCATCGGGTCGGGGGCGAGGGCGTAGAGCTCGGCCCGGTAGGCGTAGCCGTCGGTGGTCCAGTCCCGGATGCGGAACAGGTCGGGGCGCGGCACCGATGCGGGGAGGGCGCGGGAGGTGGATGGGCCGTTCCACAGCGTGCCGCCCTCGGTGCCGGCCTCGGCGCAGACCACACGCAGCCAGTGCGGGCCCGCTGCGCTGGAGAGGGTCCGGCCCCGGTACCCCCACACCCGGCGGCCGGTGGCTCGCAGGCCGAACTGATCGGCGGCGTGCTGCTGGGCAGCCAGCATCCGGTCGGCGGTGGCGGGGGTGGGGGTCTCGAACATGGGCGGGTCCTACCTCGGCTGGGAGACGGCTGCCGCGTCCTTGGATACCAGCTCGGTGGCCAGGGCTGCGACCTGTTCCACGGTGAGACCGGAGCGCTCGGCCAGCTCCCCGAAGGGCAGGCGAGCGCCGGAGACCAGAGCCTCCAGCACGGGGCGCACGGAGGGGTGGAGCTCCCATTCGTGTCCGGCGGCGCGCAGTACGACGGCCTCGTCGGCTCCCTCCAGCGCGGCCCGGGCGGTGGTGAGGGCCAGGACCAGCCCCGGATCCGCGGGGACGTCGCCGATGTACGGGAGGGAGGGGGCCGGACGGCCGGGGTCGCGGGCGTCCAGGGAGGCGGCGAACTCCGAGACGACGTGGGGGTGGAGCGCCTCGGATACCTCCTTGCGCAGCTGCTCGGCGTACGCGGTGCGCTCGGCCGAGCCGGCCACCGTGGGCACGTTCGCGCGCAGGGTGGGGGAGTGGAGGAGCTGGCCGGCGAGCCACACCAGGAGGTGGTGCCCGGTCGCCGGGGTCAGGCCGCATGTCAGGTGCAGGGACCGGCCCTCGGTGGCGACCACCGCGTGCCACCAGCCCCTTGGCACGTACAGCATGTCCCCGGCCTGCAGGATCACTTCGGCCAGCGGCGGCCCTTCGGGCTTCTCGGGCGCCTCCACGTCCAGGCGTAGCGGATCCGTGCGGGTGGCCCCGTACAGGTTCCAGCGCTTCGCACCTTCGAGCTGGAAAATCACCGTGTCGTGGTCGTCCCAGTGGATCCCGAAAGCCTCGGTCGGGTGCCAGGAGGCGTACAGGTTGGCCTGGACGTCGGTACGGAAGTGCCGCTCCAGCGCCTCGGCCAGGACCTGGACGCCGGGGTGGAGCTTGTCGACGGCGTCCAGGACCAAGGAGGCGCCGGCGCTGATCTGCCGGTGAAGGCCGGAGGGTTCGACCCGGTGCCGGACCTCGGTGCGCTTGGTGACCGAGGTGTGCAGGTACTCGTACGGCGGGACCTGCGTGCCGTCGTTGAAAAGGCGCAGCCGCGGAGCGTCGAGGCGGTGGCGGGCGACCAGGTCGTTCAGGTCGTCCCACGTGAACAGGCCCCTCAGATCGGCGGCCTGTGACCAGTGCTGGTACGAGCGGCCGAAAGCCCCGGCGAGGAAGTCCCCGCCGAGGCTCCGGACCGCCGCATCAATCGCGGAGGTCATGGTCGGCGATCAGTCGTTGCCGTCGCCCTTGCCGGTGCCCCCGCCGTCGGGGGTCCGGGTCGCGGCTCCCTTGATGGAGCGGCTGGAGAGGATCAGACCGTTCATGACGTACTCCTTCGTGTCGGATGGAGCGTGGACGGCGCCCGTCGCCCCCAGGCGAGGCGGGCGCCAGTACGGGGCCGGCTGGGAGGGGGAGCCCCTGGAGGCGTTGTTCCGGCCGGTTCCGTTCGACCATTGAAGGTCCGGGGAAGACCACAAGGGAGTGCCGCTGCGGGGGGCCGATTCCCGCTGCGGGGTGCCGCGTTGGGGGGCCAGGATGGTCTTCGACACCTGGACAGGGGAGGCCCCGGCATGGTGAGCCCGGACGGAATCGGCGAGTTGCTCCGCACCATCAGGGAGAGGGCGGACCGGACCCGCGAGCAGCAGGCCAAGCGCATGACGGCCGCCGGCCTGGTGTGCACGGTCGAGAACCTGAAGAGGTGGGAGACCGAGCGCCGCTTACCGACTCCGGTCTGGCGTTCGGCGATCCGCGCCGTCTACTGCCTGACCGACGAGCAGCTGGACCAGGCCCTGGAGAACACCCGCAGATACCGCAGGCAGCAGAGGTTGGAGGACGACGACGTGAAGCGACGCAAGCTGTTCACCCTGGCGGCGGCCACGGCGGGGTTCGCCGTGCTGCCCGGCATCGCGCAGGCCCGGGAGGGCATCGACACCGGCCTGGACGCTGACGGCGCCGGGGACCTCGCCTACCTGGAGGGAGCGTTCGAGCGGCACCGGGGCGGCTACAACGGGCGGGCGCCCGATGCCGTCCTCGGGGAGATGCGTGAGGACCTGGCGCTCCTCGCCGCCGTCCTGCGCCGGCCCCACCCTGCGAAGGAACGCACCGACCTGGCGCGCACGGCTGCCGGGATCTCCGGCCTGGTGGCGATCGTCCAGCACGACCGTGGCGACCAGGCCGATGCACACCGCTGGTTCGCCACTGCGGCGAAGGCGGCCAGAGAGTCCGGGGACCGGAGGATGACTGCCTGGGTCCTGGGCCGTCACGCCATGGTCGGCCTGAACTACGGCGCCCCAGGGCAGGCCGCTCGCATCGCTGCGCAGGCCCGCCGGGAGGCCGGTGCCCGCCCGTCCGGCGCGGCCGCGCTCGCGGCCGCCGTCAACGCCCGTGCCCTGGCAGCCGTGGGCGACCTGCCCGGCGCCCGCCGCGCAGTGGACGACGTTCGCACCCTGGCCGAGCAGTTGGACGGCCCCGAGTCGGCGGACACCTGGTTCGGCTACCCGGCCCAGAAGCACCACGTCCACCTATCTCAGGCGTACACGCTGCTCGGCGACACCCGCGCCGCGTCCCGCGCGCAGGACGACGCCCTGGCCCTGACGACCTCGCCGTCGGTGATGACCCGCGCCCTGATCGCCATGGATACCGCCGCGTGTCTGCGGGTCGACGGAGATCCGGGCGAGGCCGCCGCGATGGCGGCCGCCGTCTACGACAGACTGCCACCCGCCTACCGGACCGGCCTGGTGCACTCCCGCGCCCAACTGCTCCACCGGCACCTGGACGGTGCCCCGCGCCGGCTACTCGGTGATGCCCTCGCCTGAGAGCCGCGGTGCAAAGGCGCGGCCGCCGGTGGCCCCGCTCGTGCTGCCCACGCCCCGTCCGGCCGTCGCCGCCCCGGCCCCGGAGGTCGCGGACGTCGACGACGACCAGGAGCTGGTCATCGAGGACCTGACGCGCGAGCAGGTGCTGGACTGGCGCAACCGCGCCGCCGCCGACCACCAGATCGTCCACGACCACATCGCCCGTTACGGCGAGCACTCCGCGCAGCGCCTGTTCACCCGGGCGTTCGTCGCGACCGTGCAGCGCCTCGCGGGCCTCGGTCACCTGGACCTCGGCTACACCCCGTGGGGGCAGGCATGAGCGGCAGCGAGACGTCCGGGCTCGACCTGGCCCGGGTCGCGTTGCGGACCGCGATGGAAGCGGCACGCGCCAACGGCGGTCCTCGGCCGCGCGGACTCGGAGGCGAGATCCGCCCCCGGCCTGCAGTGCTCCGCGAGCCCCCCGGCTCCGTGACCTTGCCGCGCGCGGCGCGCATCTTCTCCCAGGGGCCGGTGACACGCCATCCACTCCGCGCCAGGGCCCGTGCCGAGGTCGAGGCCGCCCGGCGGATGGAGCAGGAAGCATGACGAGCTCGCAGCCGCTGCCACGCGTGGTGGCGCACCCGCAGGTGCCAATGGACCACACGGCCGCTGCCAGCCTGGGCAGGGCCGAGTCTGGCAATCGCTGCAGGCTCGCCGCCTCCGGATAGAGTGAATCGGTTCCAGAGTCCTGGGGCCACACAGCAGATGGGTGGGGAATATGGCAAAGCACCGGCTTTCCAAGAGAGGCCGTTACATAGCGCTGGCGACCACGGGGGTCGCGGTCGTCGTCGGTGCCGGGGTTGCGGCGCAGACTTCGATGGCCGCGACGGCGTGGCCGGCTCAGAAGACGTACACGGGCCGGGCGTTCGACGCCTGCGCGGCGCCCTCGCTCAGCGCGATGACGGCGTGGAAGAAGGATGGCTACTACAGCGGTGTCGCCGTCTACATTGGCGGTAAGAACCGCGGCTGCGCCCAGGCCAACCTGACGAAGTCCTGGGTGAAGTCGGTCGACACGCTCGGCTGGCGGGTCATCCCTCTGTACGTCGGCGCCCAGCCGCCGTGTCAGCAGAGCGGTAACAAGGACAGGTTCACCGCCGCCACCGCGACCTCGGTCGGTGCCGCCAACGCAAACGACGCGGTCGCCAAGGCGGCCGCGCTCGGGATGAAGCCCGGCAGTCCGATCTACCTCAACATGGAGTCGTACGACATCACGAACAACGCGTGCAACGACGCCACGCTCACCTACGTAAGGTCCTTCACCAAGACCCTGCGTGCCAAGACCTACCGCGCCGGTCTCTACGGCTTCAGCAGCTCCAGCGCCAAGGCGATCGCCACCGCCAAGGACCGCACGGACCTGCCGGGCAACCTCTGGTACGCCCTGTGGAATGGCCAGGAGACCACCACCAAGGACTGGCCGTGGGACCCGAAGCTGTACACCGACCACAGCCGCGGCCATCAGTACAAGGCCAACAGCAAGGAAACCCGCGGCGGCTACACCATCAACGTCGACCGCAACACCTGGGACGCTCCCGTCGCCATCATCGGCTGATCTGAGAGCACAGATAGTGCGTAAGGGGAATATTTAGCATCCCGGAACGTGCAACAAGGGCCGACTTGTGCTTGCGATCACCGTGTTCGGTGTCACCGCGTTTCTGTCGGGGTGCTGGCTGATGCCCGCTCTGGCGATGTACATGGAGTCGTACGACCTCGACCCCAGCGCCCCGCAGCCGCACGGGCAGGCCCAGCTCGCCTGGCTCACGGTCTGCGCCCTCGCCTCCATCGGGATCACCTGGCTGCTCAGGATTCCCCGGAAGCCCCGTATGCGGCTGGTCGCCCGATGGGATCATCGTCCTGCGTGCCGTCGGCACCACGGTGCTCCTCGCCATCTTTGAGTTCGGTCAGTGACGTGTAGGCGCCGAGGAGCGTCCAGGGCCTGGGTGCGGGCCGCTGGAGGGGATCCTCGGCCAACCACTCCGGCCATGGTCGCTCATCGACCATGGCCGACGGAATACCGAGCACGTCCCTTCGGTGGCGGACAGGGTGATCAAGCTGCGCCAAGGTCGACGAGGGATGGGACGGCCGTAGTGGCGCCGTTACGGGAGGCTTGCAGGGAGGCATGGGCGGCGAGGACGGCGTGCAGACCGTCGTGGAGGGTCGCGTTGCGGTGGCTGTGGCCGAGGAGCATGTCGCGGAAGGCTTCGTGCTCGGCGACGAGGGGTTGGCTTCGTTCACTTCCGGCAGCAGCGTTTGTCTGCTGTTTTGAGCAGCAGTTGCGGATCTTGGGACCCGTGGATGTTCACGCGAAATAGCAGCAGGCGGGGCGGCGGTCGGTTGTCGGGCCTGGGGCATCGAGGCGGTCACCGGCGGGATCCGCCGCTATCGTGCTTCCGTGACTGGTTCCGCGCAGCGTGCACTGCTGTTTCTCGATGTCGATGGGCCACTCATCCCGTTCGGCGCGGTGTCCCAGCCGTATCCGACCTATGCGACGGGTTCTGAACTGCATGGTGCCGACGCGAATCCGCTCCTGACCAGGATCAATCCCGAGCA
This sequence comes from Streptomyces sp. NPDC001750, assembly GCF_042892615.1. Taxonomy (NCBI): domain Bacteria; kingdom Bacillati; phylum Actinomycetota; class Actinomycetes; order Kitasatosporales; family Streptomycetaceae; genus Streptomyces; species Streptomyces sp. NPDC001750. The sequence continues at coordinate 82,457 of NZ_JBIAUE010000020.1, forward strand.
TGGACCCCGGCTGGCGGCCCTCCCGTGCGAGGTGGTCTGGGCGACGACATGGATGGCGGACGCGAATGAGTGCATCGCGCCCCGCATCGGTCTGCCGCAGCTGGCAGTGGTGGTCTGGCCGGAGCCGTCCGACATCGACGACCAGGACGAGCGGAACGGACTGCACTGGAAGACCCGCGCCCTTGTCGAATGGGCCGCGGGACGCCGGTTCGCCTGGGTCGACGACGAGGTCACCGACACCGATCGGGCCTGGGTCGCTGCCCACCATCAGGGGAAAGCCCTGCTCCATCGTGTCGATCCCCGCCATGGCCTGACTGGCAGCGACTACACGGCTCTCGACTCGTGGCTGCGACAGCCGGCCTGACACGGCTGGAGAACGTGAAGAGGCCGCGAGAACGACCCGGTTGCGCTGTGTGGGACGGCTCGCCACCCGTGAGGACGGCGAGCCGCCGGGACAAAACCCGCAGGAGTCAGCTGGCCGTGGCGGGTTCTTCGGCTCGGGCCCTGGTGCTGGCGAGGCGGTAGGAGTCGGTGCCGGTCAGCGGCCGCCGGCCCGGCCGGTGCCGCGCCAGCCGCTGCGGAAGGCGGGCCGTCGCCGTGAGTGGATTCGCGCCCGTACCGGTCCCAGAGGGGGAACGAAGTTCCGGCTGTGCAAGATCTGCACACCAGACGTACCGGAAGGCGCTCTCGAGGAAGCCAGCAAGGCGTGAGAGCCAGTAGCCCGCCATGATGGAGAGTCAGATGCTGGCGTCCGGCCGCACGGTGTCCTCGCCGACGGGCACGGCCTGGTCGTCGGCGCACCGGCAAACCGCCCGCCCCTCCCGGACGGACCTGGACATCAGGCAGCGGTGGAACGGCAGACCGCCGCGCTGCGCGAGCTCAGCCGTCGCGCGTTCCCCGAGCCGCCCGCGTCGGACGGCGCACCGGCCCCGATTGAGCAGGTCCGCCTCCAGCGGCGCCGCCAGGCCGACACCTCCCACGCGGCGGCTCTGCGCCGGGCTTGTGCGGAGCGCGCGGCAATGGACGCCGGAGCGGTGGTGGTGGCCTCGGTTCCGCAGCCGGCGCCGTTGGGCAGGACCGCGTGAAGAGGGAGGAGCTCGAAGCGTCAGGGGCAGCGACCGATGCCCGTCACGTGTTTTCAGGGGGTTGGCGGACCAGAATCCGAAAGGCCCGCCGTCGGCCCCTCCCTCGCCCCTACGGTGAAGGCATGACGTACGACCACCTCATCGCGCCCGCCACGGCGTTGACCGCGCGGGCCGAGTACGACGCCGACTGGCACGTCTACATCGACGACCCCATCCAGGGCCCGCTCGGCTACTGCACCGGCACCGACGCCCCGTTCGACCCCGATGCCGCCACCCGGGCCCTGGAGCGGGACGGCTGGCGGGTCACCGGCCCCTGGGCCCCGACACCCCCGACAGCCGAAGCGCTGTTCACGACGACGGTCGAGAAGACGGCTGACGCATAGCCAGAGGCACAAGCCGAGCAGGACGTCCGGGTTCAGGAAAGGGAGCAGTACATGTCGTGGAAAGACGCGGTCCAGCCGGCCCTGCGGATGCTGCTCCAGCCGGAGACCCGGATCGACCCGCACCTGGAGATCCTGCGCCTGGGCGCGGAGCACGAGGACATCGAGGCCGACGACATCGTGCTGACCCTGGCCCTGGGCGGCGCACTGGTGACCGGCACCCTGGCCTCCACCGACACCTGGGAACGCCTCCACCTCCGCCAGCTCGGCGACTACGACGACACCCTTCGCAGGGTCGCACGCCACGCGGTCGGGCACCTGGACGAGGCCGCCGAGAAACGCCGGCGCCCCCGCGAGACCGACCAGCGCTTCCTCCACCTGCAGGATGTGACCTACCGCTCCGGCCGCACCACCCACACCCTGCCGACCTGGCGCGGCCCGATCTCCGCGATCAGCGGCTGGACTCTCGGAGCATCCGACAAGGACTGACCGAACTTCAGACACCACCGGCGGATCGTCTCGTAGGACGCAATGACGCCGCGCTGCAGCATCAGCTCCTCCACCTCACGGAATGACAACGGGAAGCGGAAGTACAGCCACACGCAGTGGGAGATCACCTCGACCGGGTACCGGTGCCCCTTGTACGACGGCGGCGTACTACCCACGGACAACCCCCTCCACCGTGATCAACCCGAAGATCATCCCACCCCGTCAGCCAACGTGACAGCGCCGCCAAGCGGCTTCAGCCGCGGGATCTTCCCCGAGGCGGCAGCCCCTGGTATCGATGCCTGCGGGCCGCCTTATGATCGCGACCATGGCAAGTATGCGTCGGGCAGTACTGAACGGCTTCAGGGACGTCGATCGCGCTCTTGGCGGCGAGCAGCCTCCTACACGGTTGCAGCGGTGGGGTGCCCGGCACCCCCTTCTCGTGGCTTTGTGTGTGAGCCTACCCTTCACCCTTTTTTGTATGGCCTTGAGCCAAACTCACGAGTTCCTTGGCGATCTCTTGCTGCCCCTGAGCGCAGGGCTCGTCATGGGCTTGATTTTCGGCTTGACTGCTCTGTCGGAACGGCGCCGCCAGAACCGCCTCCGCAGCGTCGGCGGTCAGCGAGGTTGACGCCCTCAGCTTCCTTACTGCGGTCCCTACGCCCAAGGAAGACCGGGGCCCTGGCTCCGCCTCACCGCGGACAAGCATTCGTATCCCGCAAGCGGAACGCGGACGGCGCTACCGGCCAGGCTTACGGCCGGTAGCGCCTGCGACGGGTTAGCTGCACCCGGCTTCCCTGTGCTCAGGGCTGTCGTTATCGAGCGGTAACGGTCCTCGTTTCCACAGTTCCGTTTGGTTGCTCGCTAACAGGACGGCACTGTCGCTGAGGCGGGTGTGCTGTTCAGCCGTTTGATGTCCTTTCGACCACCCAGCCGAATCCGAGGATGATCGTCGAGCAGAAGAAGAGCCGCTCGCCGTCCATGTGTCCGTAGAGCAGAGATGCGGCGATCCCTAGCGCGAAGACGAGTGCCCCGGCCCAGAACATCGCTCGTGAAGTTTGCTTTGCTTTGTTTGCCACAATTCCTCCCGACCCGGGGCTGGTCGTTCAGGTTGTGCGACCAGCCCCGGGGAGCGTTTTTCGGATTCTTCAGGTACGCGTCACCAGCGCCATGACCGGGATCTCCTGTGGTTGTAGAAGCGCTTGGCGTGGCGACCGCCGCGTGGGGCCCATCGAACTGCTGCCCGGCCGGCACCATAGCGGGCGCCTGCGCTGAGTCCCCAGCCAAGTGAAGCTATTCCTCCGCCGTACAGGGCTGCGCGGCCCACGGATCCCCAGGACGCTCTCCGGTTGCCCAACTTCTTGGCAGCTCCAGCGGCCAGCATTCCAGCGGCTGCGGCGCAGGCGGTGCCAGCGATTCCCATGGATATCAGGCCGCAGCCGATTCCAGCGGCTCCTGCGGCCAGGCCCACTCGGTGCCGTTTGACCCATCGGCCGACGCCACTGCGCTTGAACCGCTTCCACTTCTTCTTGAACCAGCCCCACTTACCGTCGAGGTCGTAGCGGTTGAGCGGGTCGGCGCGGACGTAGTCGTAGGCGTTGGCGTTGCCGCCGTAGACCGGGTCCATGGAAAGGAAACGGCCGGTGGTGGGGTTGTAGAGGCGCACGCCCATGAGGGTGAGGCCGGTGAGGGTTTCGGCAGAGCGCTGCTTGGCGCCGAGCCAGTTGTAGCGGGTGGCTGCCTGGCCGGGACGGGTGTTGCCGTACTCGTCCGAGTCCAGCGCGATGGGGGCCTTACTGGTGTCCAACGGGAGCTGGAGGGCGACGTCGCCGTGGATGGTGGTGAGCTGGAGGACGGTGTCGCCGGTTTTGGTGGTGGTGGCGGCGAGGTCTCCGGAGGCGGATTCGATGTTTCGGGTCAGGGTGCCGGTGGCGGTGTCCTCGGTGATCCAGCGGGGGTTGTCGCTGTCGCTGTCGTAGTGGTTGAGCTTGGAGCTGGTCTGGGTCCAGGTGGTGCCGCTGCCGGTTTCGGTTTTCCAGGAGCGGAAGCGGAGGTTGGCGTCGAGTTGCCAGGTCTGGCGCTTGCCGTCCGCGGTCTGCTGGTGGGCGAGGTCGTTGGTGTAGTAGCCGATGGTGCTGCCGGGCAGGGCGGTGGTGCGGCCGAAGGCGTCGTAGGTGTAGCCGGTGTCAACGAGCCGGTCGGCGCTGTCGTAGGCGTGGTTGGTGGTAGTGCCTCCGGTAGTGGCGCAGTCGAGGCCGGGTGCGGCTGTCGTCGTGGTGAGCGATTTGCGGTTGGTGCGTGTGTCGAAGGCGTACGCCCGGCGGGTGCATACCGTCTCGGATGTGTCTTCGACGGTGGTGAGCCGCCCGACGTTGTCGTAGCGGTAGGTCTGGTCCGCCCAGCCCGCGTGGTTGGTGACCTGGCTGTGGATCGACTCGGTCACTGTGTCGGAGTAGACGATCGCACCGTCGCTGTCGCGGGTGTAGGTGCGGTCGGCAGCCGATCCGGTGGTGTCCTCGGTCTGCTTGAGCGTGTAGCCGCCCGGCAGCTTTTCGCTGCTGACGGAGCCGTCGGCGTCGTAGGCGGCGGAGAAGGAGCCTGCGATGGAGTCGGTGGTCTTGGTGGCCAGGCCCCGCGGCTCGACGGCGTGATCGTAGGTGTAGGTGACGGTCGAGGGGACGCTGTCGGTGACCTTGACCTGCCGGTTGAGCAGGTCGTACTCGGTGGTCGTCACGCCGTTGTCGGCGTCCGTGTAGGAGATCTGCCGGCCGAGTTTGTCGAACGCCTTGGTGATGGTGCCGCCGGTTGGGGAAGTCACCTTGACTTCACGGCCCGTAGCGGGGTCGTACTCGGTGGTCGACTCGGGGACTGCCTGCCCGAGGCCGCCCGTGATGGCGGTCTTGGTCTGGCGGCCGGCGTTGTCGTAGGTGGTCGTGGTGGTCCGGGTGGTGCCGTTCGCGGTGTCGGTGACCTTGGTGGTGTTGCCCCACCAGTCGTATTCGGTGGTGCTGGTCGGCAGCTGTGACGGGTTGGTGCCGCCGCCGGTGATGGCACCGGCCGGTCCCGTGGAGCAGACCTGGTCGGCCCATTCGGGGCGGCCCTGGCAGGTGCCGGTGCCGGGGGCGGACCAGTAGGTGGTCACCCGGGTCGCGGCGTCGGTGCCGGTGGCGCCGGGCAGGAGTTGCTTGGTGACGCGGCCCTGGGCGTCGTACTCGGTGGTCTCGGTGATCTTGAGGCCGCCCGGGTCCTTGATCGTCTGGGTGGGCAGGCCCTTGGCCCAGTCGTAGACGGTCTGCACGACTCGGGTGTCGCCGGGGACGGTCGGGTGCTCACGCACCTGAGCGCCCGTGGTGACCTTGGTGACCTGGTCCTTGACCTTGGCCGTACCGTCCGTCGGACGACCCGCGTCGTACTCGTTGACCGTCCAGGAACGGGCGGTGACCGAGGTGCCAGCCGTGACCAAAGTCGTGGTCCCTGACTTCAGGTCGGCGGCCAGGTCGATGCGGTGCAGCGGACCAAATTCCTCCAGCTCCCGTGTGCCGGTCTCGTTGTAGACAGAGGTGGTGGCCAGCAGGTTCGCCCGCTCCGTGCTGGGGAGCTGCGCGATGCCGAGGTCGGCCTGGGTGGCTTTGTCGTCGGCGGCGGTGCCGAGGGCGACGGCGCGGTTGGCGGCGGACAGCTCGCGTACCGTGTTGCCGAAGCGGTCGTACTCGGTGGTGGTGACGTGCCCGCCGGGGGTGACGCTGTTGACCGAACGTCCAGATACACCCAGGTACGTGAGCGTGGCGCGGGCGTAGGAGCTTGCGGTCAGGCCGCTTCCGGCGTTCGAGGGCGGGACGGCGTCGGCGGGGAAGATGGCGGTCGCGTCGGTCGGGGCGTCCGTCTGGCCCCATGCCTTTACGTCTGCGACGCCCATCTTGTACGGGGCCGTGGTGCCGGTCAGCGGCACGTCGTAGACCACCGAGGTGGTGGCGGTGCCTTCCTCGACATCCTTGGTGCCCTGTTTCAGGCCCGCGCGGGATGCCTTGAGGAGCATGCCGTCACCGGCGGTGGCGGCGTTGCCTGCCTTGCCGTAGGTGAAGGTCCAGGGCAGTTCGCCGGGAGGTGTCAGGCTGGTGATGCGGCCGGCCGCGTCGTAGCGGTACTCGGTCTTCAGCGCCGGGGAGATGAGCGGGTTCCACGCCTCGCGGAGTCGGCCCGTGTTGTCGTAGCGGTAGGCCTGGATGGTCTTGTACGAGGCGGCGGTGGCGCCGGGTTCGGTCGACCACATGCGGATCGAGCTGACCTGGTCGGTGTAGTCGCCGAACGTGTCGGCGGTGGCGGTGGTGGTGGTCGCGTAGACGTACTCCAGGGCCCGGCACCCGGCGGTGGCCGGGGTCGCCGTACAGGTGGCGGCGGAGGCTGCGGAGGTCGGTGCGATGACCCGCTTGGGGCGGGCGAGCTTCTTGCTGTCCACGGTCACCGTCTCGGAGACGACGGTGGTGGTGCTGTTGGTGAGGCCGTCCAGCAGCACGCTGGAGACCTGCCAGGTGGTGGCCCCGGTGGGCTTGGTGAACTGGGTGACCGTGCCCTCGGTGTCGGTGAGCGTGAACGAACCGGTCACGCTGCCGGTGAGGGTCAGGTCCTCGGCACCGGTCTCCGGGATCCAGCCCGTCTTGCCGCTGTTGGCGGTGAAGTGTGTCTCGTCGCCTTCGGAGTCCACGATCGCCACGGCGGTGTCCGTGATCCGGCGGACGTGGGAGTAGTCCGACTCCGCTTCCTCGGCCGCTGTGCCCGGGACCCATTCCTTGCCGAAGATCGGGGCCTGGCCCTCCTGCTTGGCGCCCTTGTCCGGGGCGCGGGAGGAGGCCGTGCGGGACACCGACAGCCCGAAGGCGGATGCGTCGTCGGCGGACAGGGTGTAGTCACCGGTGAGGAGGTTCACCGACCCCGGACCGACCTCGCTGGACGCCGCTCCGGAGGCGTTACGGTCGACGACGACGGACAGCGGCTCCGTGGCACCGGTGCCGCCGGGTCCGGTGAAGTCGGCCTTGATCTGGACCGTTCCGTCGGGGTCGACGGTGTCGGTGGCGTTCCAGACCAGCGGCGCGTTCTTGCCACCCGTCATCGGCACCGGCCACGCGGTCAGCGCGGTACCACCCGAAGTCACCTGGCCCGCGGGGATCTGTACCCAGGGGTCGGCCTCGGAGCGGCGCCAGGAGAAGGACACCTTGTCGTACTTCGATCCGTCGGCCTCGGCGACCAGCGGCAGGCGGCGCGCGGTGCGCTCGCCTTCGCTCGGCTGGACGAAGCCTCCGGGACCGGCGTGGAAGGTGTACTCGATCGCCTCGGACTTGTTGTCGGCCTTGTCGACAGCCCGCACCTGCAACATGTGGGTGCCGTCCTTCGGCGGGGCGACGCTGATGGCCTTGTCGGCAGTGGCACCACCAGTCGCGACCTTGGTCCAGGTCACCCCGTCCAGCGACCACTCAAGCCAGTTGTGGTCCGTGCCCGGCGGGGTGACGGTGAACGTGCCTGCCTGGCTGGCGCCCTTGACCCACTTGTCCGACGGATAGTCCGTGGACGTGATCTTGGTCGGGGCGGACGGGGCCTTGGTGTCGACGGTGAACGTCTTCCATGCCGACCAGCCCGTGTTGTAGTGCGTGCCGTCGTACGGTGACGTGCGGAATTTGTACGTCTTGCCGTCGGTCAGTTTCCCGGCGGGGACGGTGACCGAGGCCACCTGCCCGGAGGGCACGAACTTCGAAACGAGAACATCGCCGACCTGGGTGTTGGTGGCGTTGTCGAAGATCTGGAAGGTGCCGTTGACCTTGTCGCCGTTGGGGTCGATGAAGGTGTCGCGCAGGGTCGGCGTGAGCGTGTTGACCATGTAGGCGCCGCCGTAGGAGAAGTACGGCGGGCCCGCCTCCTGCTTGGTGCCGGTACGCGGCCGGTAGTTGTAGTTGACGACCAGCTTCGGCGGGTTGGAGGCCGCGTTCGCGGAGTTGACCCGCTTCCACTGAGCGACAACGGACTCGCTGGCGGCGCGGATGCCCATGTGACCGCGGGTGGCCTTGGCCGAGGCCCACTCCTGCGTGAGCGTCGTCACGTCGGCGTTGATCCATCCGGCGGGCTGAGAGGCACAGCCGGTGTTGCCACGCGTCTCGGTGGAAGTGGCCCTCAGCGCCGTCATCGCGGGACGGTTCGTCCACCGGCTGGCCGTGGACGCCGCTGCGGTCGCATGGACCTCCCACGGGAAGAGCTTGCAGTCCGGTGCGTTGGCCGAGTGGAAGTTCCACAGGCTCAGCTTCGCGCTGAGGACCAGCGCGTCCTGGATGGGAGTGGTGTTCCAGGAGATGAAGGACTCCGCGGTACGCGGAGTGCCGTTGGCGTTCTTCGTTCCGGGGTTGCCCCAGTCCAGTTCCTTGTCGGTGGACAAGTCGACGGTCTCGCCCTGCTGCACATACGTGTCGAAGACGTTGCCCAGTGATGAGGTGGACGGATCGATGGTGACCGGGTAGGCGGTGTCCGGGGCGGCGAGGAAGTCGGCGTCCGGGGTGATGACCAGGTCGACGCCGCCCTTGGTCTTGACGACCTTCAGACCGACCCTGGCACGGTTCGTGTGCTCCCCGGAGCGCTTGTCGATGGTGGCGTCCCACATGACCGGGGCAGGCATCACAGCGCTCTTCTTGGACTTCTTGTCCGTGAAGAGAATGCTGCCGTCCGCCTGTTGCCGGACCTTCAGGCCCTTGGTCAGCAGCGGCAGCGTGTAGGAGAAGCCGGCCTCGGGTCTGGTGTTGACCTCGACGAACTGCTCGAAACCGGTACGTGTGGCCTCCACGACCACATCCGCCCCCGGAACGGCGTTCTCGTACGTGGCGCGGGTGCCGTCCAGCTTCGGAGCCGGCAGACCGCCACGCCACTGCAGAGTGATCGCCTCATCGCCACTGCCCAGGGTGACCAGGTCCGTGGCAGGGGCGGACTGGGCGGCGCGCAGCGAAGCGGCCCGGGTACCGGACTTGCCCGCGAGCCTCAGCCCACGCGGGTGAGCCTTGGACACGACCGAGCCATCCGCCTCGGCGGCCAGCTCGACATCCACATCACGCCAGTTGCCCGAGGCCCGATCCTGGAACCGGACCGGGCCAGCGGACAGCTCCGTCGTGAGCGACCCGTCCTTGTTCACCCAGGTCGTCGACGTCTCCGTCCGCTCCGACAGCGCCTCGACCCGCTGGCCCGACAACCGCGCCGCCACACGCGCCGAAGCAATGTCCGCCGCCTGCGTGACCGTTGGCTTCTCCGGTGCGGCAACAGATTGAGACGGGGCTGCAGCCGCAGGACTCACACCGTCAAGAAGGGTGACGGACAAGGCAACGGCAAGACTGCCTGCTATGTAACGCAGGCTCCTCCCCGACCAGATCCGACCACGCGCCTCCGGCGCACGTATATGACTCTTCATCATCCCTCAGCTTCTTGAGTGCATTTACACCACAGATGTGATGTGCCTGTGAAGTTACTGAGGATGGATTGATTAAAAATCCTGACATGCAGGCACAAAATTGCGGAGCCTCAAAGGATCTTGATCATTTCGTAATGAAAAGGTGAACAGTTACCCGGATAAGTCTAAATCATGCGCGCATCGTCAAATCATTCGAGAATGGCTCATTTATTACCCTCAAGCAGTAGACACGCGTCTATGGATCGGGCTCGAATCGCAGGCCCGGACTTCACGGGCCAGACCGATCAACACCGGCGACACCTCAACGCCGAGGGCATTCAGCTCCAGGTCCCGCAGATGCGCCACTGCAGGCTGAGCAGCCGCTCCACCACCGCGACGGCCGGCCAACGCAAGACCCACCTCGGCCAAGGTCGAACGCAGCCGGTCAGTCCGCTGAGCGTGACGGCAGGTCAGTCCCGGGATCTGCTCAACGAAGGTCTGCCGTCCACAGGAGGTGTCCGCGCAGATGAACCTGCGGACCTGCAGGCGCAGCACCACACGTCTTCCCGCGCTGTCGGCGTACACGTGAACGTGCATGGCCGTGTACGGAACGCGCTTGTAGCCGGTCCGGCTCTCGTCCGCGGCCGGGATCTGTGCGATTGCCTCCACGAGGGACAGGTCGCTGCCGCTGGCAGGGGCGCCCGGGGCAGCAGAGGCTCCATCGGCCGGGGCGCCGGGAGCACTGGCCGCGGCGGCGGGGGCTGACGGCTTCGAATCGGTCTCGCTCTTCGCCGAGCTTGGGTTGCAGGCGGCAAGCGAAGCCGCGAGGAAGATGGCGGCGATGGGTGCGAGGCGGCGTGCTTTCACGGCGGTGCTCCGAAGTCGAGGGCTGATACAGCCTCATGACTTCAGAGAGCAACAACGGAGGCTGACGCATCGTCATATAGGCGTTTGCAGTGGCTTCGCCGGGGCGAGGACTGCGACGCCGCTGGGCATCGGTACCCGGTTCGCCGGTCGCGGGTACGGCCGTTCACCCGTTCGAGCTATGCGGTTGGTGCCAAGTTCCGTGGAAACCGTCCGGGCGCGGCCGGGGGGAGTGGGGGTGGCGCGACATTGCGCGGGGGCACTCCGCTCCAGTGGATTCGAGCTCTTCGCTACCGTTGTCCGTTTCATCCGACTGATTTTGGTCGGCTTTTAGGCCTTACTGGTCAGTTACGTGACTGTTTGACCGTGGTGGGCGGGGTGGGTGCACGCACCCATTGACCACTACATTGCGGCACCAACCATGAGCCGAGGTAGTAGGTTGCGTTTTCCCCGACTCTCCGTCGGGGCAGACAAAGACCCCGGCCGCAGGTTGGTAGCCGGGGCGCCGGGGTCTCTTGTCGCTGTCTCAACGTTCAGCCGAACCCTGAAAGGACGCCCCTCCATGGCCAACCGACGCCGAACCCGTCTTCCCGCTCACGCGCTTGCAGGGGAAACGAGCCGCGAACCTATCATTTCTGCCCCGCGCATGGTTGAAACCTCGTGCGAGGTTGTCACCTCTGTCACCATGCGCGGAAGCATGCCCGTCGTGGCGATTTCTCTGCCGCTGCTCGTGATCCCGGGCATTCTCACGCCCGAGGTACTGCCCGCCCTGATGCTTCTCCTGACAGCCGCTCACGGATCTTCCCTGGTCCGCCAGTGGGTGCGTCGACGCTGACCTGAAACAAGGCTCGGCCGCGGCTGCTCCTTTCGCCACGGCCGAAGTCCAGGCCACGCAGAGCCCGACGACAGAACCGGTCCAGATACCCGTTCAAACACCCACGAAAGAGTTCGCAGTGCCCACCAGTTCGCACAAACCGCCCCCCATTCCCAGGCAGCCGGCCGCCGACACCGAGCGCGCCGCCCGCTGCAGTACCGCGGTACGTGGCATGGCCGTAGACGCCGTCCGGATCGCCGAGACACTCGCCGCACGCGCCTCCGACCCCAACGCGCCCACCACCGACCTCCTTGAATGCACAGTCCAGCTCACCCACCTCATGGAGGACACGACCGCCGCGCTCGTCGTGCGCCAGCGGTCTCGGGGCGAACCGCTCACCGACCTCGAGCCCGTGCTGAAGGTCAGCGCGGACCGGTTACGCAGGAAGTACCCGCCGCGATCCGTCGACCGCGATCTCGCCACCCGTAAACGCCCCGCACTGGCATTCGGCTCACAGCGCGCCGCCAAACGGGCCATGCCCAAGAAGGCCTCGCTGCGAGACCCCCACCAGCGCCTGGCCTGTGCGCTCACCCTCATGTGGAAACGGTCCGGAATTCCGCAGCAGGAGCTGGCCAAGCACATGAACATCCACCGCTCCTACCTCTCGCGCATCCTTTCCGGCGAGCGGTCCGCCACCCTCTTGTACGTGGAGCTGATCGCCGGGCAGTGCGGCGACGTCACCGAGACCGAGTTCGCCACACTGCTCTGGAAGATCGCCGCCGACGAGCCCGTCAGCACCGCCGACCCAGTGCACACCCTGCGCACCTACTTCCAGGCCCTGAACTACGCCGCAGGCTCCCCCCGCGAGGACCGGATCCTCAGCTCTACCCAGCGCAGCATCACCATCGAGGAACTCCGGCGGGCCTTCCACGGCCCCGGGGTGCCGGAATGGGGTGTGTACCACCGGCTCGCGACCGCCCTGCTGAGCAGGCCCGAGATCGCCCTGCCCCTGTGGCGCAACGCCACGTCCGCCCATGGGCCTGGCAGCAGCCTCCCCGCAGAGGCCTTCGGCTGACCGGGAACGGCAGAACCAGGAAACGCTGACCATGAAGCCCTCGCTCGCCGTCCTCACAAACGCCTACTACGCGTTCTACGACCTCCACCGACGCGCCTACCATGCCTACGCCGCCGCCCACCTTCCTTCGGAGGAGGCCCAGATAGCCACATCGAAGCTCTTCGAGACCGTGGCCAGCACCTGGACCTCCGTGGTTGCCGAACGGCGCCCCTCGGCCTGGGCATGGCAGCGCTTTACCCAGACCGTCGCACGCCGCAGCGGCCGCACCTCCACCGCCGTCGAGGACACCCACCTCCTGCACCACAAACTGCTGCTGAGCATCGATCAGATCGCCACCGTCACCGGAGACGAGCCCGCAACCGTCTGCGCCCGCCTGGCAGCTGCCCGGCGGGAACAGACCCTGGACCGGACCTTTCCGGCCCCGGTTTCGGTCCCTGCTGCGCCCGTTTCGGTCCCTGTTCCGGCCCGTGAGTTCGCCCCGGTGGCCGTGCGGGACCCCCTGGAGGACGCGATCGACGCTGCCCGTCAGGGCCTCGCCGGGGAATAGCCGCCACACTGGTGCGGCGCACACTGGAGGTATGGGTAAGCGCGACCAGGACGTCGCCGGACCGGTGCTGCCGCCGCTGAGCGCGGCACGGGCCGTGAGGTGACGGCTGGGCTGTGGGAAGCGCTGGAGGACGTCCGGCGTGCCGTGGGAGTTCTCGCGTCCCGGGTCCTGGCCGCACGCCGCCCGGGGTCCCTCCCGCTCACGGCCCGGTTCGAGGGCCCTGACTATGCTGATCAACGCGCGGGGTGTGCGCGGCGGTTGCGCCACTCCGGTTGCTCTGGGAAGAAGGGGTGGGGGCGTGGCCAAGCCTGTGCGTGCGGCTCTCGGGGGCGTGTGGATCAAGTGCCGCTTCTGCCAAGGCGATCTGTTTCGGGACCGTGAGGTGAAACTCAACAGCACCGGCATGGAGTTCCTGAACTTCGGCTGGGCGAACGAGTCGGCGACCGGGCTGATCTGTTGGGACTGCGGCTACGTACAGCTGTTCGTGAACAGAGATCTCGAACTGTACAAAGTGAAGAAAGGCGGGGTGATGTAGGTCCCCCTGCAGGTGGTCGTGGATTGGTTCCCTGCGCCTACCGACGGGTGGCCACGCCCCGGGTTTCTTCAGCACCGGCCTGATCCGCTCTCACGGGTGACACCGCATCACTGGTGCCTGTGCTGTAGAAGACGACGGCCTGCGCACCCACGTTCGGCTTGGAGTTCACCCCCTGACCCCAAAAGCATCGTCTGCACCGGGCCGGACAACTGCCCGGCCCGGTGCAGACGCCCAGCTAGGAGACACCACAGTGCAAAGCGATCACACCGATCCCCGGTCGTCGACGTCCTGGGCTGACCACGAAATCATGTGGTGCCTGACGTTCACCAACGGCCTGGCCCCGTCAGGGCTGCTCACCCGGTACGGCGCCCGGCCCGAGGAGGCACGACTGCTGGACCCGCAGGAAGCCTACCGACTCGGCCAGCGAATCGGCCACGAAGGACTCGCGGCAACGGTCCTGCGCGTCGGAGCGATCGGCAACTGGTCGTTCTGCCTTGAGGAGTGGGGCTGGCTCGGCTCCATGACCACTCTGCTGACCCGGCTCTCCCAGGGCACCGAAACACTCAGCCTTCAGCAGGACGCCCGCGGCCGTCAGGCGTTCCAGTTCTGGCGTGACGGGCATCTGGCAGAACGATTCGAGCCGGGCATGCCCAGCACCCGGCCCGAACCACCTCGCCCGTGGTGGGACGCTGTCGAACTCCGGCGAAGCGAAGCCGCAGAGGAATTCCCCGGCTGGCCCCCCGTGCTGCGGGCTGTGTCCGAGCACACAGGGGCGACACTCAGCAACGAGACGGTCAACAGCCCACTGCTGACCGTGCTACTACAGGAAAACAGTCAGGGATACGGCCCGCCACAACCCGAGCCCGTGAGGTCTCTCGGCTACGGAATATGCCTCACCCAGACCGACCCGCCACCGACCACATGAAATTGCCGGTCCGACCGCATGCGGAGTCCCATCATTTCTCGAACTCGGCGTCGCGCAGTAGGGCACATTGCCTGCGTCTTGGGCCAACTTCATGAGTGTGGTCGCGATGTCAGCCCGTACGGTGTCAGTGGGTTCCGGCCGCGGTGCGACGTCCGGGATCACTGAACCAGGAGATGTTCGGGGAGGTAAAGCCGTCGGTCGATCAGAGTCCTTCCCCGGCTGGGGGCGCAGGCGAGGAACACACGGCTGACCTGCGGTTCTCAATGCACCCCGCGATGCCGGTTGCCGCCCGGACGTGTCGATCGCGCCAGCCGTCATCGGGCGGAAGACCGCCGGCTACTCCTCCAGGGTGTGCGGGGGAACATGACGAAGCCCTTCCCACGGTGGAGGGAAGGGCTTCGTGTGCGAGCGCTGGGCAGGCCTTGCACCTGCATTTCCCCGCAGGAAGCGGGGCGTCTTTCCTTGGACCACCAACGCAACGTCAGCTGCCGTAAGTTGTGGCGAACCGTCAAGATCAACTGTACCGCATACCGGCCGAGCCCAGCCGACAAACGGACGGCATGCGGCGGGCGGCGAACGGTGGCTGTGATTCCGGCCTGGCGACGCCAACGGCGACTGCGGCAACCTCCGCGGCGGTGGCTGAGGGCAACGAGGTTGGCCCTGCGGGGCGTGCGAAGTGACCGTAGGGCCAACCAGAGCGCCGTCCTGTCAGGGCACTCACGCCCGACGGTACGGACAACAGCAGACCAACACCCGGCCGGCTACTCCAGTCGGGCCTGCGGCGGAACCGCCTTGGGCGGGCACGCACATGTGATGCGAGTAGCGGAGGGCCCGACCACTCTGTGTTCGTGATCCTGGCGCTCGCGACTTGGCGCAGCTGTCCGGACGGCGGGTCAAACGAGAAGCACAACAGCACGGCCGGGGGATCCAAGTACCTGCTCAAGGCGTACAAGGACAATAGGATCCTGAACGGTGACGCCTTCTGGGTCGCCATCTCCTGACACCGAGGAGGAACCCGGTATGCCGGAAGGACGCGGGGTCGCCCGTGTGTGGGTGTATGCCCGTCAGTTCTACGTCGTCGACCCCGAACTGGGCACCGATCAGGCACCGGACATCTCCGATGCGGGCAACGGGCTGGTCGCTGTGGCGGAGGACGGGGCCGGCATCCTGACGGGGCTGACCGTCGGTCCGGTTGAGGTCACCGTCACCACACACCAGTCCGAGCCGCCGCTTGAGGGGGACTGGGACGAGGTGGTGGAGACGTCCTTCACCTCCAGTACCGGCTCGGCCCTGGTCACCTCGTGGGAGGACGGCGAGGTGGAGGATCTGCCGGACCTCGCCTCCGCCGGCCCGGGAAGCTACCGCATGCGTGTCCACGCCCGCGGCCGCGATGCCGGGCGGGCCGAGGACAGCCTCGGCCCGGACGACGACCCGGTCGAGGCGTACCTGCTTCAGGCATGGCCTGCCCCGATGGCTGACGAGCAAGTCATCCGCCAGACCGACCAGGTCGGCACCCAATGGCGCCAGCTCTAGGAACGCAAGAACAGCCGGGCCGCCGCCGCACAAGCGGCGGCCTGAGCCCCGTCGAAGAGAAACTGCACGCGGCCAACCCCGACCCGCTTACCATGCGGCCGAAATCGGCGGTCTGGGTTCTCGGCCCGGTTGTATCGACTCCTTCGGCCAGTGGGGCGTGGCGCTGGGCAAGGTACTGGCCAAGCGCGTCGAGCCTGTGCTCACCGAGGGCGCCGTCGTACCGGGGCTGGATGCCTCCACGCGGTCCCTGGTGGGGTGCGCAGAGAACGACCCCGCGTGGTCGGGTTGCTGTCGCGCCTCGTCGTCCCTGCCCTGCCCCGCCCGCACGGCCAGGAGCACGAACAGCGGCTACAAGCGTGAGGCGAGGGTCTCGCAGTACCCGAGGGCCGTTGCCGCCCCCCCTGAGATCGCCTTCGGCTGCGGAGCGCCGGGCCAGGTCCATGACCGCCAGCATGCTCTGCAGCGGGCTGTCCGCGCTGGCGGCGGCAGCCTCTTCGACCTGGGCGAGCAGTACGCGGTCGGCCTGGTCCAGGACGTCGGACCACACGCCGCCGTACTTCTTCGGGTCGATGCCGGCCAGGGGTGTCAGCCACAGGTCGGCGTGCGACTGGAGCTGTGCTTCGGGCGGGCGGTAGTCGAGCATGGTGCCGCACGGCATCGTGCCGGTGTCCGGGTGGTCCGCGGCACCGGGCCACCCGCCCAGGTCCGCGGTGTGCATGGGGCACAGGTAGGCGAGCCAGGCCGCGCCGGGCCCGGACTCCTGTGCCGGGCCCTCGCGGAGCACGGCGGCCTTGGCGGGGCACTCCACCACCACGCGGAGTTCCTTGATGTCGCGGTGACCGGAGAGCTCTTGGGCGATCGACCGCACTTCAGACCTCGATGTACGCGACGACGACCACGGTGCGCAAAGCCGTCACCCAGTACAGCAGGCGTACGCGCTCGACCTCGTCGGTGTACTGGCGACCCCGAGGGCAAGGACGTCCGCCACGCCTCCGTCAGTCAGCTCTCCCTCACCTACCGGGTGAACCGGCCCCTGCGCTCAGGCCCTCCCTTTGGAGTGCGGGAGACGGAGCAGCGCGCCCGGCTGCAGCTCGGAACTGTTGCGGCGTAGGAAGCGCGTCCGAGCGCTGCCTTGCGCGAAACGACGTTGCAGAGCGAAGTGGATACGGAAGGCGTCTCCTGGGCCTGGCGGCCTTCGACCAACTCTTCCGGCGCCGAACGTCAGGCAAAACCTCGTACTGACCAGCCACCGCCATGCTCGGCCAGCTGCTGATGGACAGATCGCGGCGGAACCCGTAGGCAGCCCGCGGCGCGCACGGCGGGCCCGTCGGGAGCGGTTCGGTCAGGAGCCGGCGGCCGCCGACCTGGTGATGGTCTCGGACAAGGTTCCGAGGTGATCAAGACAGCAACGGCGCGCCCTTCTTGTTTTCGGTCGTTTGTTCGGAAGGGTGGGATGTGACCAGTGCCAGGTGTGAGGCCTGGCATGACGCATGTTCGGGGGTTGTTTGATGTACAGAGCGTGGTGGCGGTTCGGCACACGGCTGCTGACGGCCGCAACAGCACTGGCTGTAGTGTCAGCGGCAACTCCTGCGGTGGCGGGCACAGGCGGTCCGGGGGATCTGAGGGTGGAGTCGTACGTCCTGCCGGTGGGCGTGGCCAAGCCGTCGCTGGAGGACCTGCAGGGCGGCTCCGGGATGCGGCGCCTGCGGGATCTGGTGGCGCAAGCGGAGCCCGGGGCGCGTCTGCCGTTGGAAACGGTCGGCCCGGCGGCCACGTACGCACCGCTGTCGCACAGACCGTCTGGTACGGCTCCCGCGCAGAGCGCTTCTGCGGCACAGCCGGCGGTGGGACCTTCGGCGGCCGCTCCGGAACCGGCCCGGACGATGACGTTTGAGGAGTGCAAGAAGGGGCTGGGCAGCGACAAGTCGTTCTTCGTCAAGTCGCGGTTCGCGGTGTGCAATGGGGCGTCGTTCCTGCAGACATGGATGCGGAACAACAAGCCGGTTGGCGAGAGCATGTTCAACGTCCGCGCCGTGGGCACGATCGCCAAGAACAGTCGCGTCATCAACTTCCAGTACTACTTCACCGACTTCCTGACCACCGGTACGACCGGTGCATCAGCCATGCCGATCACGACCAAGGGCAACATTCCGCAGAGCTGGCCTGCCGGCGCGAAGTACATCCGCGGCGGCAAGATGCCAGGCACGAAGACATTCGCCCAGTTGAAGGCGCAGCGGACCTTCAACGAGACGGTGACCGCCAAGCCCGGGCAGGGCAGCAAGAAGAACCTGGACCTGCTCTTCGCGGTCTACGAGCCGGCCATCAGCTACACGCCTCCGCCAGGGTGGACACTGCAAGGGGCGCTGGGCGGCAAGCTGTTCATGCTCGCCCCCCGCTGGGAGTCGGCGTCGTACCTGGCCAATTCGACCGGTGGCGGCAAGCCGGAGAAGAAGGGCGCGGCTACCTTCAGCTACCTCACCGCGCTCACCCTGAGCGCGAAGAAGGGCGCGGAGGAGCAGGCCGAGGCCGCGCACATCCGTCAGGCGTTTCTCGTCCCACAGGACACCAAGCCGTACATGTCGGCGAAGAAGGTGCCCGGACAGGCCGCGAAGGACCCGCTGCACCGCACGGTGAGCCAGAGCCGCAATGACAAGAACCGCGCTGCGGCTGTCAAGCAGTGCAAGCGGTACTGGGGACCCAACTACACCACTGGCGGCAAGGAGTGCGACGAGTACCCGTTCGCCAGTACCTACGAAGGAGCGGCGGAACCCGAGTACGACCCGGAAGTCCGGAAGTTCAACTTCTCAGCCAAGCCCATTCCGAAAGCCGACAACCAGGCCGGCGGCCTGATCCTGAAGAGCTTCTACGGCAAGAACCGCATCCTCGACGGACTCGACGACGGCTTCATCGTCAAGATCGTTTCCTGACCTGAGATGCGCGTCGGCGGTGCGGACGCCAGACCACCCCGCCGACGCGCGCCTCGTCTACGTGTCCGCTGGCCAGAACTGGATGAGGTAGCGCTCCACCCCGACTCCGGTGCCCTCGCCCTCCGACAGGGCAGCGGCCTCTGCCCGGCCGGCGCAGCTGACCCGGACCCGCCAGGAGCTGCCGGAGTCTGCCAGCGTGATGACATCGTCCATCCGGCCCGTGTGCATGGACCAGATGGCCAGTTGTCCGCTGGTGGACTCGAGACCGGCTTCAGCCTGCTCGTCCCAGCCAGCCGGATCCTGCGGGGGAGGAGGCCCGTCCCATACCTCGACGTTCACCGTTGCGGTGTGGGTGTGGCCGCCGCTGGTGATGTCCAGGCGCCCGGGATGGGCGCTGAGAAATACGCCGAAGTCGAACTCGTCCGGGAAAGCAACCGGTAGGTCCGCGTCGTCGGATTCTTGCAACCCGAACGCGTGGTACCCCACATACGCTTCCACATGTTGTTGCCGGACGATCTGCGCCACGAACGTTCCCTTCGGTGGTACTGCCGGTCTTCTCCGAGATGGTAAGCCGCGCCTCTGCACCGCCTCTCATTCGCGCAATGATCGTGGGAACCACTGGCCGCCGACGGTGAAGGCAGCGGCTGAACACCGGCGCCCCCGCCTCGCCAGCCGGTATTGCGCGCACCGACAGCACCGCCCCGGCGGCCGCCGACCCGGCCCCGCAGCCGACCACGCCCGTCACACCGGTGGAGCGCCGCACCCCGCCGGACGGCTACCGCCGCGCGATCGAGGCGCACCGCCAGGCCACCCGCCTCTCCCGGACGGACCCGGCCATCGCGGAAGCGGTGGAGCGGCAGACCGCCGCGATGCGGGAACTATCCCGCCGGGCCTTCCCCGAGCCCGACACCATCCCCGACGATGCGCCGGCCCCGATCGATCAGGCCCGTGCACAGCGTCGCCGCCAGGCCGCCGCGACGGAGGCCGCCGCCCTGCGCCGTGCCCGCGCCGAACGCGCCGCCCAGTCCGCCGGCGTACTGACCCGCCACCGAAGGCCGGACGAGGCGGCGTGATCGACCAGACACTTCTGTGGTGTAGCGAAGTTGACCGCTGCGGTCGGCAAGGTGTCCGCCCGGGTATCGCTTTGGACGTCAACTCGCCCCAGGCGAGAGAATCCAGAGGGATGGATCGGTTCGTTCCCCGGGGTGACATCGACCAGCAGAAGCAGTACGCGGCACGCCGCGTACGGTGGTGTGCCGTCTGTGGAATTCACGCAGCACTCGGCATACCGCGTCCCGACCAAGCGCCCCTTGCTCTTGAAGGAGCTACGTTCCCGGCTGCCGAGCGCGGACGACCGCGTCCGGGCCTTCCTCGGATACGGCGACCCAACCGAGTACGACGCGATCGCGGACGCGCTGTACCGGGTGTTCATCACGGCCCGCAACCTCGCGCCGGCACGCCACTCGACCAACTGCTCGATCCACCCGTACGGCCCGGTCGATCCCCAGTCCCCCCAAGGGTGGGGGCAGTGCCTGTTCTGCAACAGCAACCGCAGGATCGGTGATCCCCGCGCCCGGCAGGAAGTGCAGAACACCCCGCTCCAGTACGAGGTACCACCCCCGCCCTACACCCACGAAGCACTGCTCGCGCGCATGCGCCAGATCAACGAGGTCGTCTTCGAACTCAACTTCCGGTCGCCTGAAGAAGACTTCGCTCTCACGGCGGACCTCGTGCACGGGGCGTTCATCATCGCCCGTGAACTGTCCCGGCCACGTTCCTCCTCCCGGTGCCCGCGGCATCCCGGCGCCCCTCTCGACCCCGATGCCCCGGGAGGCCCGCGCTGCCTGTTCTGCACCATCGCCGAAAGACGCGGAGGTGCCCCTCCGCCTCCGCAGATCCGCGATCGACCACGGCGTTCCTTCCCCCGGCGCCAGCCACCCGGATCCCCCAGCTGACAGACAAGGCGAACACCATGCCCTCCCCGTACGACCACCTGACCACAGCAGAAGAGCTCCTTCACAAAGCCCGACGACTCCTTGAAGAAGGCCGCACCCGCACCGCCACCGGGCACGCCCAGCTCGCATCCGCCTTCCTCGAGGCCGCCAGCGCCAGGGAACGGATCATCCCCGAGCCCGCTCCCGTACCCACCGCCCGCCTGGGCCCACTGCCGGAATGGTGCGGCAACTGCGACGGCCCCGACCTCTCCCTGAGATGGATCCAGGTCACACTGCCCGACGAAGAACCCGTCCGCATGGCCAAATGCCCCGCCTGCAACCCGGCAGCGCCCCAGTACAGCGCCTCACTCAGCGACAATGGCACGGCGACCGACGGCAGCCCCGATTCCGAGGCGCACCCTTCCCCCTCAGAAGGGGCACCGGCAGACACCGGCGCGCGGCCTGGGTGACCAGCGGGCCCAGAACGACCGACCCCACCCACACCGACGGCACTGTCGATGACAGCATCCATGCCGCCCTTGCCTACAAGCGCCGGGGTACGCCCGTACCGTCGGCCGCGTCCCTGCTTTCCCAGGCGCCATGAACACCACCACGAGGTCATCGTCGCGTGCTCTGTACCGTGCGGATCCCTTCTTCACCGGCCTGTACATCGAAGCCTCCCGCGGCACCGGCCGCGTCATCATTCCGTCGCTGTCGGTCCTCGCTGCGGAGCAGCAGGTCATGGGCGCGGGCAGGCACGGGGCGTCCCTGCGGCGGAGAACGTCCCGTTCACCACCCGGCACGCGGTGGACGCGATGGACTGGAGGAACGTGGACTGGCCGGTGGCGCACGCGGCTGCGATCGCCTGGCACGCGGTGAAGGCAGGGGAGCCGCTCACCGTCCTGTCGCTTGAGCCCGAGCTGTACGCCGGTACCGGTATCACTCCGTTGAACCCCACCTGAACCGGCTCTCGGAAGGGGAGCTGTTTCCCGCGGGGGCAGAGAGGCCTGCGGCACCGGCGCCCAACCAGCTGACGCGGCCTGACCCGACGCTGCCCATTCTCAGCGCGACCGGCGACTGCTCGGTGGCGCCCGCTGGCGGCGAGGCCAGCTCTGCCCCGGGGCGGCGGTTGCCCTGTCAGCTCTCCGCCCGCGGCCCTGCACCGTGGCCGTAGGTCCGAGAGTCGGGATCCGGTGCTGCGGGGCGGTGGCCGAGCACTCCGCGGGCGCGCATGTCGGCGAGCGAGTCGAGGTCGGGGCGGTACAGGGTGCCCCCGTCCAGATCCGCGTCGGCCGCCTGGACCCGGGGACGAACGGGACCGGGAACGTCGGCGTTCGCCTCGGCGGGGGAGCGGTGTTCGGCGGGGCCGGGGCCCAGCTGGCGGCGGGTCGTCATGTTCCCCGATCGTACGGACCACCGCCGATGAGGCCGTCGCCACGTTCTGCAACCACCGCATATACCTGTCCTCAGGGACCGGCGGACCGGAATCCGGAAGACCGGCCACGGCCCCAACCCTCGCCCCTACCGTGAGGGCATGACACGCGATCACCTCACCGCGCCTGCTGCGGCGCTGACCGCGCGGGCCGAGTACCACACCGACTGGCACGTCTATGTCGACGACCCCGTCGACGGCCCGCTCGGCTACTGCACCGGCACCGGACCCGACGAGGATTTCGACCCCGCCACGGCCACCCGGGCGCTGGAGCGGGGCGGGTGGCGGGTCACCGGCCCCTGGACGACGACCTCGCCGACGGCCGAGGTGCCGTTCACCGCGACGGTTGAACGGGCCGGGGAGCGGAGCGGGGTGACAGCGGAGACATAGCTGCGCCCCCGGCCAGAGCGCACTGGTTTGGGGGCGCAGAGGGCTGGGGTGAAACGCCGATCACCAGTGGTGGATCAGGTCCAGCCGGCGGACACCGTACCGTCGGCGCTACACCTTCAGCCTGCCTGGCGCATTTCACCGGAGGAGCCCACCGGACCATGGTCGGCCCCGCATCACCGGCACGCGAGCGGGACATACTCGACCCAGACGTTCAACTGGCAAGGGGGATCAGTACGTTGTCGTGGAGAGATGCCGTCCAACCGGCCTTGAGGATGCTCCTCCAGCCGGAGAACCGGCTCGACCCGCACCTGGAGATACTGCGCCTGGGTGCAGAGCATGAGGACATCGAGGCCCGGGACATCGTGGTGACCCTGGCCCTGGGCGGCGCGCTGGTGACCGGCACCCTGGTCTCCACCGACACCTGGGAACGCCTGCACCTTCGCCAGCTCGGCGACCACGACGACACCCTGCGCCGGGTCGCGCGCCACGCGATCGGGCACCTGGACGAGGCCGCGGAGAACGGCCGGCGCCGCCGAGAGGTCGACCCCCGCTTCCTTCACCTGCAGGACGTGACCCACCGCTCCGGCCGGACCACCCACACCCTGCCGACCTGGCGCGGCCCGATCTCGGCAATCAGCGGCTGGACCCTCGGCGAACCCGAAAAGAACTGACCCGCGGCCGGCGGCAGGGTTGCCTTTGAGCCGTGCAGCTGATCAAGCCAACTCGCGCGAATGCAAGCGGGAGTGCGATCACCACTGCGAAGATCAGGGGCTGTTGGATCGTTCACGACGGAAAGGGTGGGGCATGCTGGTTCCCCGCGTGTACCAGGCCGAGCCGTTCGCGGAGCTGCTCTCGCACCAGATGAACATGACTCCGGAGCTGGAAGCCGGGCAGCTGAGCGTGGAACGGATTGCCGACCTGGCGCTGCTGGCCCTGGCTCACGCACCCGCCTACGCGGGAACGGCCCGGCTCGTCTCGCTGATGGCGAGCCTGCCTGTGCCCAGCGATGAACCACACGACTTCTGGTTCGAGTTGTGGCGGGCGGCGGACGACCCGGTCCTGTTGCCGGGAAACCTGCGGCACCAGCTGCTGCGCGCCGTGGACGGCGACGGCACCGCCCTGGCCGACCAGCTCCTGAGCGCAGTGGCGGAGATGAGCAGCGAGCAGCGCTCCGCGGTCGCCAGAGTGATCGGCAAAGAAATCGGTACGGAACACCTGAGCGGCTACGACGCCGGCTACGTCGGCGAGCTGTGGCTACGCGAGGTGGAAAGCGCGGCCTGGCAGGTCCTGCACGCCGGCCGCAGCCGGACAGCCTGGGACGACCAGCAGAAGTTCCTCCGGGCATGGAAGGACGCCTGAGTCCCGGAACGGCGGGAGAGGGAGAGGTGTGAGCGCGCATCGGCCTTCGCCTGATGAGCCGTGGCCGGGAACAGGGCTGGGACACCGGGCCAGCTGACCGGCTGCGTCCCCCGACGACTGCCGGCACGTGCAACCCGAGCACTCGCACCCAGCAGACCTCTCACAGGGAACTCTCCCTCGGCACTCCGCTGATCTGACCACATACGACCGCCGACTCGGCTTGGATGGTCCTTCGGTATTGAGTCACTGGGTGAAGTCAGGGGGCCAGGTTCGTGGTGTTCAAACGCTCCGGGAGCACGACGCGGCTGTTGTGGAACGCGGCGGCGACCAGACCGTCCCAATTCCTGGGAGCGCAGCGGCGCCAAGACTGGGTGCTGTACCGGTGGGACACGGAGTTCGGGATCGTCGTGCTCGCCCACGGGGTTGACGGTGAGACGGGGATGACTTTCCCGAGCCTCGCCCTGCTGCGCGAACTGGCCCAGAACGCTGTGGCCCTGGCCGTGGTCGAACCCGACTACGGCCCTCCTGACGGACCGAGCCTGGAGGCGATCGACGCCGCCGGCCCGGACAAGCACTACGGCACCACCTGGCACCGCCTGGAGCGGGTGCTCGGCATGCCCGCCCCCTACTGGCATTCGAATCTGCGCGACCCCGAGCTGATGATGGCCTGGAAGCCCGGCGCGCCCACCTTGCACATGCCGGCCGTCGTCACTCCGGACCCGGCGCCGCTGCTGCGCCTGGCCGCGGAAGAACCCGACGGCTCCCACGCGGCCGCAGCCGCGCTCGAGACCGCACGGCGCGCACTGTGGGACTGTGCGGACTCCGCACACAAGGAGATCACCGAGTACGTCGATGCCAGCGACGGCATCGCGTCCATCGCGGTGGCCGCCCGCCCCGTCATGCCGCACCCGCCGCAACCGGTCGCCGAGGAGATCCTGCGTGATGGCTGGAGGAGCATCCTGCACCGCACCGACGTCCTCGCCACCGAATGCGCCCGCCTGGGACACGTCCTGGGCGCCACCCGGTACTTCCCCGGCTCCTGCAAGATCACCGTGGACCCGTCCTCCTGCGTCCAGGCCAGGCGGTGGGCGTCCCGATTGCAGGCCAGCCCTCGGATCGCGCTCGCCACGTACCTCGGCGACGACCAGGAAAGGGACATCCTCATCGACCCGGTGACCGACATGCCCGCCGCGCGGACCGGCGACGTAATCGAGACCGTCGCCCCGCAGCGGCTGCCGGCGCACTCACCGCTTGCCGATCTGACCATCGGCCGCGGCCACAACTCGGTATGGGTGACCACCCAGGACGGGACGGTGTTCCCCGCACCGCAGATCGGCGGCGGCTACACCTACGGGTACGCAGGCGGCGGCCCGATCGCGCTGGCCAGGCTCATCGGCCTGCTCCTGGACGACATCACCCATACGGCCCCCGGCTACGACGGACAACTACCGTCGGCCGGCCTGCGGCACGCCGTCGAACAGGGTTGGAAGGGCCGCACCCCTCCTTTCACCCTGACCCGGGCAGAACTCGAAGCACTGCGCGACGGGTGATCCACGAGAACTGACACCCCACCTCCACACCGGAGCCGATGGGCGGGCCAGAAAATGACTGCGTCGCGGGCTCACTCGGACGGCTGCTGTGCCTCACGCCCGGAGGGGGCAGGTGAGCGGGAGGATTCGTTCGGTCAGCTGCCCGGTGAGGTGGGTGCCGGTGAGGCCGACGTTGGTGAGCCAGTCCGCTTGCGCCAGCTGGTCGACCAGGTGCTGCAGCTCCTCGGAACCGACCGGCACCCAAGCAGCGAGGGCGGTCAGGTCGATGCCCTGGCCGCCGGGGCCGAGGCGTCCCGAGGCGTTGGTCTGGGTGGCCAGCGTCAGGGCGAGCAGCCGGGTTGCGGCGGTGGCCTTGGTCTTGCGGAGCTTCTTGTCCGAGATGACCTTCTGGGCCCAGCCGGAGAGCTTGGGCCGCATCTTCTTGCCGAACGTGAACGGGCCCGCCTTGTCCTCGCGGGGCACCAGGGAGGGAACACGGACCGGAGTGGGGTTCTCCGGCCGGGAGGCGAGCAGGTCCCCGGCGGTGCCGGGCAGGGTGAGCCAGCCGCAGCCGGTCAGCTCCTCGACCAGGTCCTCCGGGCCGGTCAGGCCCAGCGCAGCGATGTCCTGTCCGACGAGGTTGCCGGTGCCGGTGTGCGCGGTGCGCAGAGTCAGCATCAGCACCAGCAGCCGTGCCTCCGGGCCGGGCAGCGGGCTGTGGTCGGCCACGTATGCGAGGACCGAGCGCGCGTGCTCCCACTGTGGTGCCACGGTCAGCACCCGCGTCACGGCCGGCCCGTCGTTGTCCGTGGTGCCGCCGGTGATGTTGCCGGTGCGCTGCTGGTGCTGGAGGCGGGCAGCGGCAGCGGCCTGCTCGGCACGCCGGGCCTCCAACCGCAGGGCACCGTCGCAGGTGACATCGGCCCAGGTGGAGAACGCCCGTGCCTTGCGCTCCTGGAGGTCGGCGAGCAGCGCCAAGTCGGGTTCGGTGCGCTGCTGGTAGGCGCGGAAGAGGTCGCCGAGTTCGATGAGCTCGTCCCGCAAGGTGACCGGCCGCAGGTCGTGGGGGATGACCCGCTGGGCGATCTTCGCCTGCGGCGGGCGGCACCGCGCAGGTACCGAGCGGGGAGCCGGAACCCCCGCCCCGACGGCGACCGGGCGGTCGGAGAACTGCGGCCCACCTGCGCCCGCGCCGGTGTCCGTGGCGGTGAGGGCCGGGCGGCCGGTGGTTGGCGGGCTGGACGCCTGGGCGGTGGCGGCGATCTTTCCTCCGGGAGTGGCGGCCGCGCACCTCGAGCAGCACTCCATGGCCTGCCACCAGCGCCCTTCCCGATCCGTGATCACGGCCAGAACGACCGGACCGCCGCACCACCAGGGCTCGGTACGCGTATGCCGGCCGGTGTCCGGGAGGTGGGTGTGGCAGCCCTGAAGCTTGCATACGCAGTACGCCTGGGGCCTGGGGGCGGGGGCGGCGCGGAGGTGGGCCTTGAGGTGGGCGATGGCGGCCGCACGGCCGGCGGCCGCGGACGGCAGGCGCTGCTCGGCGCAGGCGGGACGGCTGCATGAGATGCGTACGGCCGCACTGCCCCGGCCGGCGGCGTCCAGACGCACTGTCCAACGGCGCCCCGGCACCCGCTCGTCCAGCTCGCTCACCGCGGCCTGCGTCATCCCGGTCTTCCTCCCGTGCCGTGTCTGCGATGCATGCCGCCGCTCCCCGCCGTGCCGGGCGTGTGTGCGGGCGGCGAGGCCACCGTATGCGGTGCAAGGGTCGAAGGATGGTGAACTCGCCCTGGCGGCACATAGTCGAAGCAGCCTGTCAGGATGTCTGCGCCTCTGCGGGCGTCGGGTCCAGGGAGTCGAGGAGTTCCCCGAAGGTGATCTTCTCGTCGTTGTAGTCGAAGGTCATGGCAGCGGCGAGCGCCTCCCACCGGTCGGTGCTGCGTCCGCAGCGGTACAGCAGGATCTTCAGGGTGACGTCGGGTTCGTGGTTGGCGAGGACCTCGTCGGCGGGGATCTGGCGCAGGTGTTCCAGGGTGCGGTAGCGGGACCTCACGACGGCGCGGTAGACCTCGGAGCGGGAGAGGATCTCACCGGTGGCGGGGGAGTCGAGCCAGGACTGCAGGACGGCCGCAGGATTGGGGTGTTTGCCGAGTTCGTCGTCGTCCACCAGCCGCACCACACCGTCGTCCTCGTCATCGGGCACCGGGACGACGGCCGCCGCGGCCAGGAACCAGTCGGGGCCAGATCTGGGGGTCTCCTCGACGTCCTTCCCGACACCTTCGACAAGATCGCGGAGACCTTGGACCCGGCATCCAAGAAGGACATCGTCAACCGCATCGAGCACGCAGTGACCGTGCGCGAGTGGATGGAACGGATGGCTGACGGACAGCCTGAGGAAATGACATCGCCCTGAGACAGCCGATGGCCGTCACGTCGTAAGGCTGCAGGGGAACGTCCAGGTCACAACGTCGGCGCCTGACATTGAAAGTGAGAACCTACACCACGGGGAAGGCATGCACCCGGCAGGCCTGGTTCAGGCCGGGATGGTGGGGTTCGCGCCATCCTTCGTCAAGATCCAGCGGGCCCGTCCGGCTGTCGCGATACTCGTTTCGCTCGCCTTCGGAAAGCAGGGGGAGGGCTCGGAGCGAGGGGGCCCGGTGGGCGAGGCGCAGACGGGACACGAGGTGCACCAGCAGCACGAGAAGCTGGTCCGTGCTCTGGCCGATCAGCACGCTCTCACCGTCGTCCAAGGCGAGGATGAGAGTATTCCGGACGAGGCGTTCGACGGTCTGATGGAACGCGCGCAGACGCTGATGGCGTACGAGCAGCAGATGCCGGCCCTCCTGGCCGAACCGGAGCGGGTACGCAGCGAGAAGGTCATCTTCTGGTCCTGGCGGATCCAGAGCGCGGTGGCGATCGTGCTGATCCTCGCCTTCCGTCTGCTGGGGTACTCGGACGGGTGGTACGCCCTGGTCGTGCCCCACCTGGTGGCCACCTTCTTCGGCTGGCCGCTCAAGGCGACCGTGAAGAACCACCTCGCCCGCCGCACCGCGTCCATCGCCCTGCACGCGATGGGGGTCCTGCTCGTCCTGATCGTCCTGGGCGTCCTGTCGCCCTGGTTCATCGTCGCCCTCGTGATCGGCTGGGCCTTCGTGGGAACAGTTGCCGCAGACGGACAGGAGGCAGGGAAGTGAGCGACGCTCTGGACTCCCAGTTCCGGGACACCGACCGGCGGGTCCGCGATACCGACCGGCGCGTAAACGATCTCGACAGTCGGCTGGACGACCTCGAGGGCGAGCACGAGCGGTTGAAGTCCCGGTTCGGCTATACCGAGGACCTGGACCACGAGCTTCGTTCTCTTCGCGACGACATCTCCGGCCTGGAGGCCACGACCGGGGAAGTCGACGGCCGGGTCGACGAGCTTGACGACCGCGTCGACACTGCGGAGCGGACGGTGAAGAGGCTCACCCAGCACGTTCGGCTGCTGGAAGGCCAGATCATGGCGGTCGGGAACGTCCCTCCTGCAGACCTGGACACCTTCACCAAGGACCAGCGCGCCCTGGCCGCCACGATGGAGTCGGGGTGGGACGCCGCCGATGTCCTCCTCACCAGCGCCCTCCGCGCCTACCACCAGAACCGGGTGCAACGCTTCCACGACGCCCAGGCGCGGCACCAGGCGACCCGGGAGGAAGCCGTCGCCCTGGTCGGCACGCTGCTCTCCACCCGCTACAACACGCAGCCCCATGCCAAGGCCGCCACCAAGCTGCGCTCCGTCATCGCGCGCGAGGCAACCGAGCACCAGGGCCTTGCCCGGCAGGCTTTCGAGGCACGTGCGTCCACCGCGGCCCTCGCTGCGGACCGGGCGGCCAACGCCGACAAACAGCCGGCCATCGCCGCCGGCCAGCGTGCGGAGCAGCGGCTGACCCTGGCGCTACGCAGCAATCTGGCCGACGCAGTTAGCAACCGCCTGCTCCTGCCCGCGTGGTTTGCGACCGTGCTCGGCCCGGCCCCACCAGCACGAGACACTGAACGCTGGCTCGAGTGTGCGACCCGTGTCTTGCTCTACCGCCTCACTTACCACGTCGACGACCAGGTCCTCGCCCTCGGCCCCTGCCCCGACCCCGAAGACGAACGCCAACATCAGTGGTGGGAGGAACTGACCACCGAGCTCCGCCCCTGGTAATCGCACTTCCAGTGGACGGGTTCAGGGGGTGGGGTTCAGCTCGGGCATGGAAGCCGTTGCGATGTTCGGCCAGGTGATGGCGTCCGGGACACGGCTGTGCCCGGCGTGGCCGCTCTCGGCCCGGTGCGCGGCACGGACGCGGTCCAGGAGGGCTGTCAGCGCGGGAGGCTCGAACGTGGCGCGGGGGCCTTGGGTGAGTTCATGGATCAGGGCGCTGAGCCCGGCGCAGTTGAAGGTGCGGTGGGCGTAGTCAGTCGCGGCGAGGAGCAGGCCCTGGCAGGCGGTCAGGTTGGCGGCCGCCAACGTACTCAGGGCGCACCGGCGCCGTCGTGCGGCGCGACGGCCGGGGCCCGGTCGGGCTCGGTGCGGCGATCGGCATGATGATGACCGAGCGTGGCATGGTCGCCCCGGCCGTCGGCGGCAGCGTCCTCGCCCAATTCGACGACATCCTTGCCGCGGCCACGCCCGAGCTCGCAGAACGTCCGCGCCGTCCACGTCCTTGCGCCCGCGCCCGCGAAGGCTGGCCTTGCTACGGCGGCCGCCGACCCGGCCTCGCAACCGACCGTGCCCGCCGTGACGGTGGAGCGCCGGACCCCGCCGGAGTGCTACCGCCGCGCGATCGATGCGCACCGGCAGGCCGCCCGGCCGTCCCTGGCGGACCTGGGCATCGCGGAGGCGGTGGAGCGGCAGACTGCCGCGATGCGGGAGCTGTCGCGCCGGGCGTTCCCCGAGCCCGACGTCGTGGCGGATGATGCGCCGGCCCCGATCAAGGCGGCCCGCTTCCTACACCGTCGTCAGGCCGCCGCTACCCAGGAAACCGCGCTCCGGCGCGCTCGGGCCGAGCGCGCCGCCCAGCATGGCGGCTCCGCTCGGCTAACTGGCATTGCATCAACTAGGCCGTAGTCGATCTGATGGCAGGGTCAGTTCGAACCAGACCACCTTGCCGGTCGAGAGCCGGGTCGCTCCCCATCGCCTGGCCAGTCGGTTCACCACGACAAGGCCGCGCCCGCGCTCGTCCATGCCGCGGGCGCGGCGCTGCCGGGGCAGCTGTGGGGCGTCGTCCCCGACCTCGCAGCGCAGGAAGTCGGTGCGCAGCAGCCGCAGCGTCACGGGGCGCTCCGCGTAACGGACCGCGTTGGTGACTACTTCGCTGACCAGCAGCTCCACGGAGTCCGACAGCTCGTCGAGCCCCCATCGGTTCAGCGTCTGCCGGATCAAACTGCGGGCCTGTCGCGGGGCGGTCTCCTTCGGTTCCAGGTGCCAGTAGGCGACATCGCTGGGCGCGATGCCGTCGAAACGGGCGGCGAGCAGGACGACATCGTCGTCCCGGTCACCGGGACCGAGCATGTCCAGGACGTCGTCGCACAGCGCCTCCAGCGGCGGCGAGTGGTCCCGGCCGGTCAGCCGGGCGGCGGCGAGCCGTTCGCGCAGCATCTCGACGCCGGTCCAGACCTCGCGTTTCCGGGACTCCACCAGACCGTCGGTATACAGGAGCAGGGTGGCTCCGGCCGGTGCGTCCAGTTCGACCGCCTCGAAGTCCACTCCGCCGACGCCGATCGGGGCACCGGGCGGCACCTTCAGCACCTCGGCACGGCCGTCCAAGTGGAGCAGGACGGGCGGCGGATGCCCGGCGTTGGCGATGGTGATGCGGTGCGCGACGGGGTCGTACACCGCGTACATGCAGGTGGCCATGCGGTCTCTGCCGAGCCGCTGGGCCTGTTCGTCGAGGTGGTGCAGTACTTCCTGGGGCGGCAGGTCGAGCTGGGCCAGGGTCTGCGCGGTGGTGCGCAGCTGGCCCATGATCGCTGCGGAGGTCATGGAGTGGCCCATGACGTCGCCGACGACCAGGGCGATCCTGCTGCCGGGCAGCGGGATCGCGTCGTACCAGTCGCCGCCGACCCGGGCCGTCTCGGCGGCCGGGAGATAGCGGGAGGCGAGGCGGACGCCGGTCGGCTGCGGCAGCGAGTCGGGCAGCATGGTGCGCTGGAGCTCGCTGGCGATGTACGCCTCGCGCCCGTACAGCACGGCTTTGTCGATGCCGAGCGCGGCCTGGGTAGCGAGCTGGGCGGCGGCCAAGAGATCGTCCCATTCGAACGCGCGCCGTTCGGGGGCACGCAGGAAAACGGCGGCGCCGATCACGCGCCGCCGGCCGCGCAGCGGGGCCAGGATCGCGCGATGCCCGGTGGGAACGGACGGGTCGGCGCCCAGCAGCTCGGGAAGCGCCGCGCGGGCCGCCGCGGAGTCCCCGAAGACCGGCCGTACCCCGCGCAGCACCTCTGCCAGCGCGCCGCCCGAGCGGACCTCGCACAGCTCGACAGGGAGTGGCAGGTCGCTGTGCGGGGCGACGATCGGCAGGCCCAGCCGCTCGGCCTCGGCCAGGGTATCTGCCTCGTCTTCGTCCAGCTGCAGGCCGTCCGAGCGGCGCAGCCGCAGCACGAACGGGGAGACCGGCCGCTCGTCACCGACTGGCAGCGGGTCGCGGAGGTAGACCAGTATGGCGTCGGAGAACGTCGGCACGCTGGCCCGGCACAGCCCCAGCATGATCTCGTCGAGGTCGATCCCGCGAGCGATGCGCCGAGTCGCGGCCCCGACGAAGCGAAATCGGTCTGATTCCCCCCGCGCGACCAGCTCGGCTCCCGGCCCTTCGCTCCTGCTGGGAGGGTTGTTCGGGGTTGTTCCGGACAACCCTGTGACGGCACCCCAGCTGTCCTCTCTAAGCTCGCCAGAGGCCGGGACTTCCTGCCTCGTCTCTCGTGGGGCCGCAAGGGAGCCGCTCCACCCGAGCTCGTCGGCGATTTCCTTGACCGTGTCATGCTCACGGTCGAGTACGAATCGGGCGGTCTGGAGCGCTTCGTCTACTCGGTCGAGTGTGGTGTCCTCGTCGTGGAGGCCGGTGAGCTGCTGAGGAAGCTGGATGCTTGGGTCCGGCTGGGGTGAGGCGCCCGGATTGCCTGTGGTGCGGAGCTCCTGGATCTCGGCTTCCAGTACGAGGATCCGGCGTGCTGCCATGTCTGCGACAGCCTGTGCTTTTGCTCGTTCGGTTTCCGCACGGGCGAGTTGGAGTTCCAGGTCTCCTTTCTGCGCCGTGGCCCGTCCCAGACGGTGCCGCAGGGAGCCGACATCTGTGGTGTCGGGGTCTGGGTTTGCGGTCAGGGCGTCCAGGCGGCGTGTGAGCCCGGAGATCTGAGCCTGCGCCTGGCCCAGCAGATTGAAGAGGACCGTGGCAACCTGCAGCGACTGGTTACGTGCACGCTCGCTGGCTTCGTAGGCCTGTCGTACTCGGTTGAGCTCCTCCAGCGCGTTGAGGGTTCGCTCCTGGGCCTGGAAGACCTCGCGGGCGGATACTGCTGGCTCGCCGTCGAAAGCGAGCACGGTGGGGTGCGCCTGAGCGGCGTCCCACAAGGCACGGGCGGGACCTAAGCGATGATTCGTCACTGTTTGGGGCTCGTGGGAAAGCACGTGTCCGCGACCGCCTCGACCAGGTCCCATGTCAGTCCGTCGCCGGCAAGCCGCTCACGCAGCTTCCGAAGCGAGGGGACCGCTTTGTCGTGAAAGTGGTCCGGAACGAGTCGGGCGTGCAACTGCGAAACGTTCATCGTTGCTTCATCCAGCCACGACCTGACGATGCCGACAAGATCATTGATCTCGGAGCAGTGCCCCTTCGCAGCCGCCCACGGGCGGCCCGGCCGCTTGGTCCCACTCACTCTTGACGTTCCTTCAAGGATTATTGCGAACAACCCGGCGTTGTCAGCAGAACAACATCCAACCCGCGCGTGAATGCCCGCCGCAGGTGGATCCTCAAATAGCCCAGCGTCGGGCATCCCTCAACCAGCGAAGGTCCGGCCGGGGCCGAAGGTTCCTACGCCGCCCAGCCCCCGCCGGACCTCAACACAGCACCCGAAAGAACGGAGCGCCTCGTGCAGAGTAGCCCCCGCACCGCAGCCTCAACCAAGCGAATCCACCACACGAAGCACTGGCTCGTACGCCGACGCCACGCCCTGCTCTCCAGCGCCCTTCGCGGTGCCGCATACGCCACCGGTGCGGGACTCGTCGGCCTCGGTTTCTGGTGGATCCAGCAGCACCTGTAGAGCCCGAGGGCCCCGGAACGAGCGAGGAGGTCGCTGACGATTGGTAGGCACGGCGGCGACCACCACAGCTCCCGCGTGAAGGCCCGTACAGATACGTGATCCGCACGGGCCCTCCCATTCCTGGCGTCGTCGGACCGAAGGCGGCCGGCTACTCCTTCTCGCCCTCGACGCCGTCTGGCTCACCGGTGCCGCGGCTGGGCCCGGCCTGCGGCTCATCCGCACCCGCCGGGCCCGGGGCCGGGGCATCGGGTTCCACGGACGGCGCTGCGTCCTCGGCCGGAACGCGGTCGTCCAGCGTGATGGTGACGGGGTGGCCCGCCGTGGACAGGTCGGACAGGCTCTCCTGGACCCGCTCGTAGAGCGCGGTGGCCAGCTCCTGGTCGCCGTCCCCCTCGACCGCGGTCTCCCTGACCGAGTACAGAGCGATCAGCAGAGCGATCAGCGATCGCCCGGAGAGCGCCGCACGGACACGCTCTTCACCCTGGTCGAGAACCTGCGTCGGCGCCCGGAAGTGCGGCTGCCCTCCCGCGTGGGCCGTGATGAACTCCCACGCGTCCCGATGACACAACACCGTCGCCGACGACACTCGGGCCGCCTCCCGCAGCAGCGCCCTGTGCGCCTCGGTCACCTTGACCGCCTCTGGCTCCGCGGCCGCCTTCTGCTCCGCCTCCGCCCGCCACTTGGCCGCCTCCTCACGAAGAGCAGCGAGCCCGGCACGCGATTCCTCCCGCGCCGCCTCCAACTGCCCTCGCAGCACACCGACCGCCCCGCCCAGCTGCGCCCGCACGTCGTCACGGACACTGGTCAGCGACGCGAGGGACTGTTTCTCCAGGGCTGATCGCAGCGTCGCGAGCTCCTCGGTCATGGCCTCGCGGACGGCGCGCCGGATCTCCTCCACCGGTACCACCGGATTGTCCGCGTCGCCCGTGTCGTTGCCGTTGCGCTGTTCCGGGACCGTGGCGGTCGCCGTGCTCTGCGGCGTGGTGTTCTGGACGGCCACGGCCGCCGGGGCCGGTCCGGCTGCGACGGTGAGGGACCCGGTGGTCTCCGGCGGCGGAGCCTCGTGCACAAACGGCCCGGACCCGTCGGCGGTGAAGGGAGCCGTCGGCTCAGCCGGGCCGGGTGGGGTAAGAGCTTCGACTGCTTCCCGCACCTCGCGCATCTCGTCCCGGAGCTCGGCGACGGCCCAATGTACCTCCGCGTTCAGCATCTCCCCGCCGGCCGTCAGCCGGTCCCGGGCCTCCCGCAGGTTTGTGCGCATCCGGCTGAGCTCGTCGACCACGGCTTGTTTCGTGGTCTCCTGGGCGGCCTGACCGCTCGCTTCCAGTTTCTCGATGCCCTTGCCGATCGCGTCCCGCAGATCGGTCCCCGTGCTTGTCACGGCGGTGTGCAGCATCGTCAGCGTGCCGGTGTAGTCGGTTTCCTTCGGCCGTACCATCTGCCCCCCAGTGGTTGCATGCAGTAGTTGTGTGAGTTCAATGCGCATGCTGCCCAACTCCGTTGACGGCTACGGTCGATACGGAGGAACTCGTTCCCCGGGCGGCATCATCCGGCCAACAGTGCCGCAAAACAGCCGATCAAGGATGAAGGACGGCGCGGCGGCGCGCACCGTGTCCGGAGAGCGGTGGGGCCGACGGCCACGACACGGACATGCTGACCGCGCGGGCGGAGTGTCACCCGCGCGGTCTGGGTTGCCGGTTCATGCGGTGGGGTGGGGGCGGGGGGTGGTCCTGTACCAGGCGGTGGCGGCCTCGATGGGGGTGGGAAGGAAGCGCCGCGGGGTGGTGGGGCGGCCGGTGGTGCTGAGGACCTTCCCGAAGGCGGCGATGAGGTCTTCGAGCCGGGTGGCGGTTCCCCGGGTGGCTGTCGGGGCGGGCGGAGGCATGGGTGGCTGCTTGGCGGCGGCCTGCTGCCAGAGAGGTTCGAAGTAGGAGCATTCTCCATCGAGGGTCTGGACGAGTTTCTGGACGTCTTCCCAGGTTCCGGGGGTGGTGCCGTTGAGGAGGGCGGCGATGTGGTTCTGGTGCAGGGCGTACCCGCTGGTGACGGATATCGACCAAAGGGCGGGGTTGCCTGCGCGCTGGTGGAGGTAGCGCAGGGCGCAGGCGAGGTCCTGGGGCGTGGCCTTGCGGCGGCGGGCGTCGGCGTCTTCCCAGACCTTTCTGAGGGCTTCGGGGTCGGCGCCGCAGGCGTAGGCGATCGCTACCGTCGCCTCCCAGCTCGGGAACCGCTCGCCGTTCATCGTCCGCGACAGGAAGCTCGGGGAGAGCCTGGCCTTCTTGCTGAGCGTGCGCAGGCTGTGGCGGGAGGCACGCTGGAGGCTGCTCAGCACGCAGGCGAAGTCGGTCGGGTCGGGGGCGGCGGTTCTGTCCGATGGTTCTTCGACGATCGCCTCGGTGCGGGGGCCGTCGTCGGCAGGGGAGGGCCGTGCGGCCGGGATGGGCGGGAGGGGGCCCGGCGGTGCGGAGGACGCCGGGGTGGTTCGCGGCGCCGGCCGGGCCGCGGGTCCCTTGGTGTGCGGGCGGGACAGCGACCGCTGCACGGCCGAGGGGTTGTATTTCTTGCGGGCGGTGTCCTTGTTCAGGCCGAGCATCTGGCTGATGTCCTCCCAGGACTTGCCCGCCTGCTTCGTGCGGCCCACCGTCGCCGGCACGAGTTGCTCGATGCGCCGCTGCAGGCTGAGCAGCCGCTCCAGCGGCTGCTCAGCTGGTAAGGCAGGGGAGGCCAGCTCGTGCTGAAGAGCGCGGATGTCCGCGCGGGCCGCCTCCAGTTCGCCGTGAAGGAAGTGGTCGAAGACGGAGGTGTCGGGCGGCGGTGCCTTGTGCCGTTCGGCGTGGGCCGCCTGACGGCATTTCGTGCTGCAGTACTGCCCAGGCCGCCCGGTGTGCTTCGGTGTTCGGTCGCCGCCACACCATTTACAGTTGTCTGACGAAAATGTGTTCCCCATGGTGCTGCTCTCTGCCAGGTCGGGCCCGGGCGACGAAAGGGGCTTCCGTCGCCCGGGTGGCGTGTTCAAAAGTGGTGCCGCCTGACCGTTTCGTAGGCGAGGCGGCCCGATTCACGGCTGAGAGGCCGTCAGCCGGATGTCGGTCCGCTGCGGCTGCTCAGCCATACGACGAGCGCCCAGAGGGCCACCGGGGCCAGCATGAGAGCCAGGGCTGCGTATCCGGGCGAGCCGGGAACGATGAACACCGGCGGGAGAGCGACACCGGCGGCGGCGGAGGAACGACGGGCGGTGTTGCCTGCGAACTCCTTGTTGTTGACAGGCATGTTGTCGCCCGCAGCCAGTTTGTTACTGTCACCCCTGAGCCGATGCCAGGGGCGTTTGGCTCGGGAGTGATCCGGGGACGAAGGCATTGCGACCTCCTGGGTCGTCATCACATTGGGAGCGCGAACCCCTGGTCCGTGAGAAGAGCGGGGTTCGCGCTCCGTGAGCGTAGTGACACGCTCTGACCAATGCCATTCGGGCATTTGCTCCCATCTTCTATATAAGTCCGTCCTGATCGGACAGTTCCGTCGGCACCCAACGGGCAATCGGCACGCAATCTCGAAAAGAACACCCATACTGGGAGTGATCTTGGTATGACCTCCGCCATGCCGATCGCGTCGCCGGGCCCCGAACCAGGGCGGAGACGACTATGACTGGTGCGGCCAGCTGATCCAGATGCGTACGGTCCGGGCCGGGATCAGGATCGGGGTAGAAGGTGTGCGGGGGCTGGAGGTTGGTCGGTATGCCAAGGCCCGTGTGGACCGGCGCGATCAGTTTTGGCCTGGTCACGATTCCGGTGAAGGTCGTCTCCGCGACCGAGGACCGTTCGGTCCGGTTCCATCAGGTCCACCTGGAGGACATGGGCCGCGTGCGTACGAGGAAGGTGTGCGAGATCGACGGCGAGACTGTGCCGCAGGACGAGATCGGCAAGGGGTACGAGTTCACCCGGGACGAGATGGTGCCGGTCACAGACGAGGAACTCGCCGAGATCCCTCTGCCGACCGCGAAGGCGATCGAGATCGTCGCGTTCGTCGACGCGGACAGCATCGACCCGGTCCGGATCGGCGACAGCTACTACCTTGCGGTCGACGGACAGGTCGCCGCCAAGCCGTACACCCTGCTCCGTAAAGCGCTGGAGCGGGCGGACAAGGTCGCGGTTGCGAAATTCGCGTGGCACGGCCGGGAGCGGCTCGGGCTGCTGCGGGTGCGGGAAGGTGCGATCGTGCTGCACGGCATGCGGTGGCCGGACGAGATCCGCAGCCCCGCCTCCCTCGCCCCGAAGTCCGTCGACCTCGAAGAGGCCGAGGTCGACCAGGCCGTCCAGCTCGCCGAGACCATGGCCCAGGACGACGTCGCCGGCTTCCGGGACGAGTACCGCGACGCCCTGGAGGAGCTGATCGAAGCGAAGGCGGAGGGCAAGCGGCCCCCCGCCCCAGCCGCAGAGGAGCGGCAGCCGGGCAAGGTCGTGGACCTGATGGCCGCCCTGAACGCATCGGTGAAGGCGGCCAGGGAGGCGCGCGGCGAGCCGGTCGACCAGGCGGCGAAGGAGGGGGCGGTGCACGAGATGCGGCCCGGCAAGAAGACGGGGCCGAAGGCGGCCCCGGCCAGGAAGACCGCGGCGAAGAAGACCACCGCCCAAAAGACGGCCGCAAAGAAGCGCAGCGCATCCTGACAGAGTCCCCTCCGCCATGGTTGTACTGCCGCGGATCGAGCCGATGCTCGCCACCCCCGGCCCGCTGCCGGCCCGGGACGAGCACTGGGCGTTCGAGGTGAAGCAGGACGGCCAGCGGGCCATGGTCTACCTGCCCGCCGACGGCACCGTCCTCCTGCGGGCCCGCTCCGGGACGGACATCACCTCCGCCTACCCGGAGCTCGCGGAACTCGGGTCCGCTCTCAGCCAGTCCGCGGTTCTCGACGCGGAGATCGTGGCCCTGGACCCCGAGGGGCGCAGCAATTTCGAGCGGCTCCAGTCCCGGATGGGCTTGACCGGATCCCCCACGAAAGCGGCCCGCATGGCGGCCTCGGTGCCCGTGCATCTGGTCCTGTTCGATGCCGTCTACCTGGGACAGGACTCCCTGGTGCGGGCGCCGTACACCGAACGCCGCGCCGTGCTGGAGAGCCTCGAACTGCAGGGAGCCTTCTGGTCGACACCGTCAGCCGTCACCGGGCACGGAGCGCAGGCCCTGGAGATGACCCGGACCGCTGGCCTGGAAGGGCTGATCGCGAAACGGCTCACCTCCGTCTACGAACCCGGCGTCCGCTCCCGCGCCTGGATCAAGATCCGCAACCTGCAGGTCGCCGACGTGGTCGTCGGCGGGTGGGTCCCCGGCCGCGGCCGGCTCACCGGCCTGCCCGGCGCCGTCCTCGTCGGCCAGCCCCAGCACGGACGCCTGCGGTACGCGGGCAGCATCGGCACCGGATGGAGCGACAAACAACGCGCCGTTCTCGCTCACCTCCTCCGGGCCGCTGCAACGGACACCTGCCCCTTCGACACCCCACCCGCCGTGACCGGAGCACGATGGGTGCTCCCCCGACTCGTCGGCGAAGTCCGCTACGCGACCCGCACCCGCGCCGGCCTCCTTCGCCAACCCACCTGGCACCGCCTGCGCCCCGACCTCACCCCGGACGACATCCTGTGACCAGGCCCGCAGCCAAGGGGCAGCACTCTTGACGTCCGGCTCAGCCAACCCGGTTCCCGTCCAGGCTGGACGCCCTCCGGGCCTCAGCTACGCCTTGTCTTCGTGGATGTGCTTGAGCGCCATGCGCGCGTCGACGAGCCGGGGCTGTCGGCCTTGCCGGACCGGTAGCCGCTGTGGAATTGCTTCTCGCCCTCCCAGCCGGGCAGGGGCTCGATCGACCACGGCAGGCTCCTGGCGTACTCCTCATAGCGGGCACGGGTCTGGAGAAGATCCCTCACACCACGGCCGGGCC
Source organism: Streptomyces sp. NPDC001750 (assembly GCF_042892615.1). Taxonomy (NCBI): domain Bacteria; kingdom Bacillati; phylum Actinomycetota; class Actinomycetes; order Kitasatosporales; family Streptomycetaceae; genus Streptomyces; species Streptomyces sp. NPDC001750. The sequence goes on from NZ_JBIAUE010000020.1 coordinate 121,877, forward strand.
CCGGCAGGGAGACCGGGGGCGGGTCCGGCCGGGGGCGCCCGTACACCATCCAGGTACTCGGTGCGCACCTGTCTTACGAGACGCCATCGACTGGCCGCGGCACCCGAACCCCTCTTCCGCGAACCTCACAGTGGCTACCGTGATCTGGATCGGGCAGCCGCCCGCAAGAACGCCCCGCCGACAAAGGGGTGGGGCATTTCTCCTCGCAGCTACTTCCGCACCCGCCCGAACAGAACACCCTGCTTCGAGCGGCTGATCAAATATTCCTGACGGGATGTCAGTGCCCGGTTCTACCGTCGAGGAAATAGTTCTCCGATGGTGAAAGGCGGTGCACGTTGGCAAACATCGTCTGGCACGAGAAGCTGCGCATCGAGCTGGATCTGACCCGTGACGATCTCGGCTGGGAGAGCAGGCCTGGCCTATGGGAGCTGCTCTATCAAACGGATCGGCTGTACGCCGACAGAGGCGTGCCAGTGCCTGAGCGGGGCCTGCAATGCGGTGGGGTGTGCCGGGACGCGGGCGTGGTCGCGTGGATGTATCTGCGGGAGCGGAACGGGCGCCGGGAGGCTGTGCACGAGCGGTCCGAGGATGAGGAACGGCACCAGGCGGCGTTGTCGGACGAGCACAAGGCGTACCAGGAGCGGATCGTGCGAGTGTCGGAGGGGGACGGGCATCGGGCTGCGAGCGAGGTGCGTACGGCCGTGGGGCCTCGATCGTGGATCCAGACCGACACACTTGTCGAGGGTGCGAACGGGATCCGGATCGGGTGGGAGATTCAGCTTTCGTCTGCCGGACACGAAGGGCCGCGGAGCGTGCGAGCGCGTGCGAACAAAGCATCCAAGTACGGGATCACGCCAGCGTGGCACACGGACCGCTCGGACTATGCGAGCCGAAGCGACACACACTGGACGCGGAGCGACGACCTGCCGACGCAGGTGATCGCGAAGTCGGGTGACCTGCGTGTTGTTTCGGGCTTCCGAGTGCTGGACTTCTGGCGGTGCGATATCCGGGCCTTGTACCGATGCCCAGACACCTCGAACCGGTGCGGCAAGTGGCACGTCACGCCGAAGCCACGGGACGTGTTCTTCGACGACCTGGTGCGTAAGACGGCGGCCGGGCTGATCGTGCCAGTCGAGCACCGGACGGGGACACGCACGCACCGGTTCTGGGTAACGGACACGGACCGGGACCGCCTCGATGACCACAACAACGGAAGGCCAGTTCTTCTGCCTGCCAGCCCGGAGGGGGAGCGAGAACTTCCCACGGGCGCCAGCCACCGTGCTCCCACATGCCGACCGGCCACCATGCCTTCGCCTACCACCGTCGACACGACGCTGGCCGCTCCCGCTGCCCGCGTTCCACCGGTCCCGGTGCAGTCGTCGGTTCCGGCCCGGCCAGTTGGGGCGTGGCCAGTTGGGGCGTGGCCGTTCGTGCCTCCCGTATCCTCTCAGCCAACCGTCACCGAGACATCACCAACGGCGATGACGGTAGACGAGCCCCCATTTCCCCAGCGGTGTCTCCCCAGCCCGAAAATCGAACACGCGTATCGTTCGGGTATGGCTGAGACGACGTTCCCCGATGATCTTCGCGCCGCGCAGGTCCGCCTGCATCGGGCCGCCGCGGAGCTCGCCGCGCTCGGGCGGACCCTGCCCTGGTCGGTGGAGCCGCACGAGGGCTGGCCCGGCAAGGAGCATGCGCATACCGGTGAGGTCACGGGTGGTCGGCCGCCGTCGCCTGGCTGGACGGACGAGGAGAAGAAGGACGTCGACCAGCTCCGTGAGGAGTGCCTGGCCCTGTCGGAGACCGTCGGTACACACCCGTACTGGGATTCGTTCACCGGCGAGGACCTGGTGAAGCGGCGGATGGAACTGAAGGCAACCACCCGGCTCGAGGCCGTTCCGACGGCCTGATGCTGCGGATCGGCCGGATCGCCGCTACGACGGGCACGACCAGACGGTCGTGCCCGCGCTCCCGGATCATCAAGCCCCTGAGCACATAACGAGCCGGTGTGTGCCAGAACCAGCAAGTTCGGTGAGGCGTTCCGTCGCCGGTCCTACGGTGTCGGCATGACACACGGAAGCCCCACCACCACAGCCGCGTTGACCGCGCGGGCCGAGTACGACACCGACTGGCACGTCTACATCGACGACCCCGACCGCGGCCCCCTCGGCTACTGCACCGGCACCGGACCCGACGAGCCGTTCGACCCCGACGCCGCCAACCGGGCCCTGGAGCGGGACGGCTGGCGCGTCACCGGCCACTGGACCCCGACACCCCCGACAGCCGAAGCGCTGTTCACGGCGACGGCCGAGAAGACGGCTGACGCATAGCCAGAGGCACAAGCCGAGCAGGACGTCCAGGTTCAGGAAAGGGAGAAGTACGTTGTCGTGGAAGGACGCGGTCCAGCCGGCCCTGCGGATGCTGCTCCAGCCCGAGACCCGGATCGACCCGCACCTGGAGATCCTGCGCCTGGGCGCGGAGCACGAGGACATCGAGGCCGAGGACATCGTGGTGACCCTGGCCCTGGGCGGCGCGCTGGTGACCGGCACACTGGCCTCCACCGACACCTGGGAACGCCTGCATCTGCGCCAGCTCGGTGACCACGACGACACCCTGCGCCGGGTCGCCCGCCACGCGATCGGGCACCTGGACGAGGCCGCCGAGAAACGCCGGCGCCCCCGCGAGACCGACCAGCGCTTCCTCCACCTGCAGGATGTGACCTACCGCTCCGGCCGCACCACCCACACCCTGCCGACCTGGCGCGGCCCGATCTCGGAGATCAGCGGCTGGACCCTCGGCGAACCCGAAAAGGACTGACCCACCCGGTGTGATTCGGCGTGGGTCGTGCCCTGCAAAGACGACTTGGCGTGGGCGGCCGGCTCACGCCCACGGTGGAAGCCGCTGCGCGCCGTTCCACCGCCCCGCACGTCAATCGCCCTCTCCTGAAGACGCCCGCAACCGCCCGACAGCACCACGAAGGAAAACCACATGCCCGACAACGAGCAGCAGCACCCATGCCCCTGGCTGTACTCCAACGGCACCTGGACCCGCCTGGACCACGACCCGGTCCGCTCGGAGAAAGGCGACCGATACGAGGACTCCCTCAAAGCCGCCGGATTCGTGCACTGGTTCGGCGCCGGCAAGCTCTACAACACCCCGCTCCACGTGAACGTCTACTTCCGGTGTCACCCCCACCCGGAACCGCGGTACCTGATCGGCCTGGACGGCCCTTCGTACGGGCAGGCCATGTACGCTGCCGAGCTTCCTGACGCTCTCGCCCTGACCCAGCAGATCGCCCCTGCCCTCCAGGCACTTACGGTCACGGACCAGATCGGTAACGCCGACTCCGAATCCCTCTCCGTTCTCGGCGACCTCCTGAACAAGATGCATGGCCGCACCCGGGTCGAGAACGGCAAGGCCGTTCGCCGCTGACTGTCCGGCTTAGAAGGCGGCCGCGGCCTCGCTGTTCCAGTCCCCGCTTGTGGCGGATCCGCCACAAGCGGGGAACCTGCATCGTCCCCCGGTACAGCGCAAGCGCAGCCGTCCCGTCGCCGCAGGCGGCCAGGTACGGGGCGAACCGGTCGGTGCTGATCAGGGGGCCAGTACGAGTACACGTCACCAGCATCGGCTTCGCCGCGTAGCGTCAACGGCTGGTTGTGGGAACGGGGCCCGGCAGAACGCCGGGCCCCGTTTCGTGGGGTGTTGGGTCAGGGGGCGGGGGTGTAGGTGACGGGGGTTCCGCCGCAGCCGGCCGCGATGTCCAGAAGCCGGTCCTTCTCGAGCTCGTCGACGGCCAGGTCCCAGCGGAGTTTGGTCGCGGTCCACTCCGCCGCGTAGCGGCACAGTGCTCCGGGGGCAGAGGGGAGCCATTCGTCGGGGTCCTGGTCGGACTTGGACCGGTTGGAGCTGCCGGTGACCGCGCCGAGGCTGGCGTCCTGGCCGAGGTCGTTGGCATAGGCCTCACGGCGGGCCGCGGTCCAGGCCGAGGCCCCGGAATCCCATGCCTCGGCGAGCGGGACCATGTGGTCGATGTCCAGCCCACTCGCGGAAGTCACCGTCTTCCCGTCGTAGTACGACCACCAGGTGCCGCCGGTCAGTTTGCACCGGGCACCGACGGTGGGCGGGGTGACGGCCTCGGCGATGAGGACCTCGGCACGGGTGTTGCAGCCGTCGCCCGGGTTGGCGCCGGCGTTCCAGTGGCGGAAGGCGCTGCGGGTGTAGCCGTCGCGGGACTCGGTGCCCAGCGACAGCGCGGAGACCGCGGCGCCGATCGGCAGCACGGTCGGCTCGGCCGCCTGGGCGCGGGCGGCCGGGGTGGTGACCGCGAGCGGGGCGAGGGTGAGGGAGAGCGCCGCAAGACCGCGTACCAGATTCTTGATCACGCACGCCGTGATAGCCCCTGCCGGACCCTCACCCGACCCGGACCACTCGGTGATCAGCCGCAAGAGTGAACAGGTTCACCGGAGAAACGATTCCCCGAAGGAGGGCCGACACCAGACTGGCCGGTGTCTTCGTCATCGGAAATGAATGTCAGCCGCATTCGGACGGTCGGTGTTTCGCCACGGTCGTACCGGCGCCCGCCGACGCGTCTAACGTGCCGGGGAGGGACCCCGCAGGGCCCTGCTGTGCCGTCGCCGTCGCGGGCAGGCCCGGACATCGCGAAGGCGGCGAAGCACCAGAACCGGGCGATGCGCGAGCTCCGCCTCCGCGAGATCCTCGAGCCCGACGTCGTTCCGAACGATGCGCTGCCGGGGGAGCCCGTTGCATGACTGAGGAATCAGCGGCCGCGCCTGCCGCACGCCGAGCGCTCCGCGTCATCACTCTCGCGGGTTCAGTCTTCGCCATTGCCTACTCCCTGTTCTGGGCGCCAGCCACTGGCACGGAGAGTTCTCACCAAACTGACCTTGCCGGGGGCCGAAGTCCGAAGGCTGACGCGTGTCGGCGTACGAGTTCCTCCACTCGTACGCCGACAGCTCGATGAGATGTCCGAGAGGCGCAGCACCCCGGGCCTGTCCCGCTGCACCACAGTGGGCTTTTCATCCGAGGTGAGGAGGCCACCGGAAGTCATCCACGCCGTGTAGCCATAGGCCGGGAAGTTGATCACTGCCGGAGGACTGGGCCATGCGTACCAGTTCCTGGTGATCGTGGCCCTTGCGGATGAGATCCCTGGCCTCACTCGTAAAGGAAGCCCAGTTCTCCACGGAGGGGTGGGGCACCCAGGGGCGTTGAAGCCCGGCGGTGTCCTTGGGTGCGTTTCGCCAGGCGTGAAGCCACACTGCGGTGATGTCGTGGAGGACGTTGCCTGAGCCGTCGGTGTAGGAAGACACCTGTGTGCTGAACTCGCCGACGGCACGAGCCGAGGCTGCCGTGATCTCTTCAGGCGAGTAGTGGCTGTTGATCATGCCGCATATCTCGGCAGTGGCCGTTGCTCTGACATTGTCGTCGCCTGTGCCGGTGAGCCGGCTAACACCCTGTGCCTGATGGGCGCTCCACCACAGGCTAATGAACTCATCAGCCAGGCTGGTGACCTGTGCGGCGTCTGCGCCGGTCGGGACGTCGGGGAGAAGCTCGTTCGGGTCGACCTGGTACCGGGATGTGGCGTCGTGGACCGCTGCCATCACTTCGTGGAGTCGGTGCCATTGATTCTTGTCCTCCAAGACAGCGCCGATCCTGGTGCCCTGTGCAGTGGCTTGAACGATCCGCTCCACGTCCTCGTTGTCCGTCGCCACCGTCGGTTGCCCCCGGCGACCTGCGAGCCATATCGCCGTTGCCGTCAGCGAGAAGCAATCGGCCCAGGAGTGTTGCGGGCGATATTCCTGGTCGGGCCCGGCGCTGTTTGTGGGCCCCCCGCCGGAGGCGAGGATGGCTCGGGCGTGATCTTGCAGCTGCCGCACTCGTGTCCAGGCCACTCCGCAGAAGTACCGGAACTTGTTGGCGCCGGTGACCTTGGTGTTGCTCATCGCGAGTCGGATAGCGTCTTCGAAGGCGAAGGCTTCAAGGCCGGCTGCGCGAAAGGAGTCGATGCTGCCTTCCCAACCATCCGGCAGCGGAAAGGTCTTGTTGTCCGCTCCGTACGTCCACTCCTCCCAGAGAGCCGTGAAGCCGTCCCGGTAGGCGAGGCGCGTGCTGTAGTCCTCACGGGCAGCTGCAGCGGCTTCCTTCATTGCTGTCGCCCAGCGCACAGCGTCCTTGGCAACGTCCGCGACGATGTCTGCGTCTGGCGGTACGGACGCCTTGCCGCTATTGCACTCCTCGCATGCTGTCACCAGATTCGATGGCTCATCTGTTCCACCCAGCGCCTGAGGCACCACATGGTCCACAGCCAGCTTCACAGTTGGCGCCTTCGCGCCGCAGTACCTGCATGTGTGATCATCCCGCCGCAAGATCTCGTACCGAAGCCGCTGTCCAACAGGCATGCCCACCCCTCCTCGTCCGCCGTGGAGAGCATTGTGCTCCTGTCGGCAGACAACGGAGGCGAGGCGGACGGTGTGCCGCTGCATGCGTGTCTGGAGTGGATGGCGGGGGCCCGACGGCCCGGTCGGTCTGCTCGACGGAGGGGGGCGTGGTGCGCGGACTGGGCGTTGAGAGTGCACCCGGGCCTGTTTCATGAAAGGTCAGCGGCAGTCGGACCGACCGCAACCATTCGTGTGCCTCGACTGTCTTGTTAACGGTGAGCCTTCATCCGCCCCAACGCCGAACTGATCGGCGCGGCCTGCGCCTCTGGCCTGTCGGAATCGCACTTAGCCTCGAAGTTTCGTGACGGTCCGCCGACGGGGTCGGTGGACCGTTTTCGTGCCGTGGGCTGAGGCTGTGCAGGCCGAGGGCCCGAGTGTCGCCTCGGGGTGGCGCCGGGTTCCACTGCTCCGGGTGTTGAGGTGCTGTCGTAGGGACGGGGAATCCGCTGGTCAGCCAGGGTCGGGCAGTTGGGTGAGCCGGTCGAGGGCTGCGGTGATGTGACCGGTCCAGGGCCAGTGCCGGGCCAGGCGGAGGATTCGCCGACGGCCGGTGGTCACGAGCTGTCCGGCCGCGGTGAACAGGCGGAGCCGCAGGCGGCGGGGCTCCCAGAGACGGGCCTTGCCGGTCAGGGCGAGCATCGGCATCCAGGCCAGCAGGTCGAGAGCCATCTGCACGATCTCCAGCCAGATCCGGTTCTGGGCCGTGCGGTGCAGGGGCAGGTTGCGCAGGCCGGTGGCACGGGCGGCGCGGATGCGGTCCTCGGCCCGGGCCCGCAGCCGGTGACGGAGCTCGAGCTCGGCGATCGGCCGGCCCAAGGTGTTGGTGGCGAAACAAGTCAGCCGCATGCCGTCCGCATCCGTGAGCCGCAACTGGGCCCCGGGGTGCGGTCGTTCCTTCCTGACGATCAGCCGCATGCCCTTGGGCCAGCTGTCCAGGACGTCGCCGGTGAGTTCAGCGACCCAGGCGCCGTCGCGGATCTCGCCGTCCGCCTCGACGGCCGCCGTCCAGGCCGATGCCGGAACCTTCAGCACGTGCTGGTGGATCGCCTCGGTGATCACCATGCCGACCGAGTAGGACAGCCACCGTCCCCGCTGGGCGAGCCAGGCGACGAAGTCGTGGGTGCCGCCCGCGGAGTCGGTGCGGATCAGGGTCCGGCGCCCGCGCCGGTACTTCTTCGGCAGCTGGGCCAAGGCCAGTTGGGTGGCGGTGATGTGGTCGGCCGCCGTGTTCGATCCCGCGTTGCCTGGTCTGAGCAGGGCCGCGACCGGTTCACCCGTGCCGCCCGGTCCGTGGTCGACGAACCCCATCAGCGGGTGGTGGCCGTAGGTTCGCTTCCACGTGGGTGCGGCGTCCTCCTTGTCCGAGTACGCGATGACCAGCACCCCGTCGAGGTCCACGGTCACCGTCCCGCCCGCGTCAGGCGCTTCCCGGTCGGCCAACCGCCAGACATGTTGGCGGACTTCAGCCCGCGCGGCACGGATGGCCCGCAGGGCCTTCTCCTCGGAGGCTGCGAGGTTATCGATGAGGCGGGAGACCGTCGGGTCGGAGGCCACCAGCCCGAACACGGCCGGCTCGGCCCGCAGCACCCCGACATCTGCCAGGCAGTCCCCGCCAAGGGCGACCGCGAGGGCCACGTCCAGCAGGACCTTGCCCGGATCGTGCACCGCCCGAGCCTTCCGCCACGGCGTCAGCGCCGCTGATATCGCGGTGTCCAAGCCAGCCTTGCGGACGGTATCGACCAGCAGCACGCCCCCGGCCTGCGAGACCACCGCCCGGCCGCCGCCCTCGATGCGGACACGCGGGTACGACCCGATACGCTTCTTCACTTGAGGAGTGTTTCTTTCCATGCGACGACCTGGACCCTAGACAAGTCCCATCGTTGCTGGTCAGGAGCACTCTTCGCATTTCCGATCACACCTCGGACACCCGCCCACATGAAAGCCCGTGGTTAGCACAAGGTTCGGGCCAGCTGTACCCGATATGCTGGGTACAGCTGGCTCCTTGGCCACAGCCATGCGTCGCGTTGGCGCTGCACGGGTGCGGGCAGTCAGATGTGTTGCGCCACGAAATCGGCTACCTGCGTGCCGAGTTGTTGGCCTGCCCGGTTGTCGATGGAGGTGTGCTGGCCGGTCCATATCCGGCTGAGCCACGCTTCGGTGGCGGCGCGTTGAAAGCCGGCGAAGGTTCGGGTGACGCCCTTCGACGTCACCACGAGGTGGTGCTGCGCACCGTAGAACCTGGTGAGCGTCGTTGCCGCCGCCTGGCTGAGAGCGCCGTGGGCGGCGGGGTAGGACGGATCCGGGGCGGTCGGCAGCAGGGGGGTCCAGTTGGGATCGCCGGCGATGCGCGGGTTGTAGTGCGTACCACCGAGCCGGAGGGCGGTCACGGGCCGCCATACGCGGTATGTGTACTTGGCGTCGTACATCGCGATCGCGGTGTCGGCGAGGGACAGGTTGAGCTGGGCGAAGACCTTCACCGCGTTCTCCAGGCTTGCGTGCTGGGAGGTGACGAGGCCCTGCGCGATCTGATTCCAGACGTTCCAGACGGGCGCTGCCGCCCAGAACTTCCCGGCTGCGGTCTGATCGGGGGTGCGGGTGGTACTGGTCTTTCTCCCCAGGCTCTTGACCTCATTCAAGGCTGTGGCGTACTCGGCGGTGCTGACGGCCGGCGGCGGCGCCGGGCGGAACTGGCTTCCTTTGGCAAGCACGAACGGCTTGACCGAGCCCCAGTTGGTGAACACCGGTGTGGGGAAGTCGGGCGGTGTGGGCCGGTAGCCGCCGGCCACGTTGCGGGGACTGAACGGCGGCGGCTTGGTCGAGGACCCATCATGGGATCGCAGGCTGACCAGCCGGCGGGCGACCTCGGCTCCCACGCGAATGCCCGCCTGCTTGCCAGGGCCGTTGGGAATCGCGGACAACTGGCTGCTCAGCCGTCGGTCCATGCTTGCGCGCTTGGCCGGGTACAGGGCCACCAGCACATCGTGGGCTGCTTGGTCCGCTGCTGCGTCTGCACGGGCGTCTCGCGGCGCCGACACCGAGAACATGTAGGCAGGGCCGGCCCGGGTGACCGATACCACCGCGTCGTACTCGGCGGCCTGAAGGAGCGCGAAGCTGCGCGTGGGGTGGACGGTGGGCGGTTGGGCCTTCGGATCGCTCAGGACGGTGATGAGCTCACGGTTCCACTCCACGACCGACATCCCAGAGGGCCCGGCGGCGGCGCGCAGGGTTGGGGAGTGAGCAGGTGTGGTGGCGGTGGGCCCGAGGGTCAGGCCAGTGAGTCCGGCTGTCAGCGCAGTTCCGGTCAGTGCAGCGAGTATCTTGTGCTTTCCGTCCATGTGCTGTGGCTCCCTGTGGTGGGTGGTGGGCTGGGGCAACCGGTGGGTCTTACACCTCGACCACGTGGGCCGCTTCGGGCCAGACGGTCAACGGGCACCACTGAGCGAGAGGGGAGTCCGCAGCGTGTGCCGCAAAGAAGTACTCCGGGCACCTGATCGGGAGTCCGACTGGGGTATGAAGCCAGTTCCGTCTGCCTGAGTCCCGTGCCGGGGCGGTCGTCGGAGTATTGCGACTGGACTCACCGGGGTACCGGCCCTTGAGGCGGCGCGCGTCACCCGCGCCCATGTTTCGAGGGGTTGACCGGGCGCGAGTGGTCCTGCAACCTGATCACCTCTTTGCGTCATCAAGGTCGCTTGCCAGATACAGCCTGCGGGTTCCGGAAGCACGCCGCAACTCCGGACTGTGGCCATCTGGCTACAGCCAGCTGCGCCGGTTGCTGGTCGGTGCCCGCCGAGCCCCGCCTTTCGCACTGGTACGACGGCAAGGTCAAAGCGCCGCCTACGGCCGCTTCCACTCGGGCACGAGCCGGCGGCCGGCTTCCCGCAGAGCGGGCAGCGGAGAAACGCTTGGGTCGGAGACGGGCATGGTTGGTCCGCAGGCCCTTCGCAGAAGCCTGCCTCCGGCGTGGTGGCTGTAGACGAAGCAGATGACCACCCCGGCAGAGGCCGCGGCCACCGCGGCCACGATTGTGCTGGGGGGTCGCTGGGCAGTGTGTCGCTCACCGTGGTGTTGTCGGTCCGGCCGGGGCCGCCGTTGGCTGCTGGAAGAGACGTCTCGTGCTCTGCTCACAGGCCGGGGGCCTGGAAGCCGTTCAGGTACCAGAAGGCGGCGGCGTACCAGATCAGGGCGATCGCGGTGACGAGGGTGCCTCCGGCCAGCGGGAGCGCCCAGCCGGGCCAGTGGCGGTGGCGGACCACGATGACCTTGGCGACGAAGGCCCCGTAGAGGAAGCAGCCGGTGAGCGAGTGCACCGCCACGCGGGTGTCGGTCAGCTGGACGCCGTAGGTGGTGATGCAGTGCTGAGCGATGGGGAGGGAGAGGAGGAAGGCGGTCAGACCGATGAGGCGGTGCGTCGTGTGGACCCGGTGCGGTGCGGTTCGCAGTGCGGGCAGGCGGCCGTACATCCAGAGGGCGAGAAGTAGCTGAATCAGCGCCAGGCCCAGCAGTGCGGAGCCGAGTTGGGCTTTGAGCAGTCTGGCGTCGTCGCCGCGCTGCCCGAAGAGGCTGTTCTCGTAGGCGGGGGTGTGTACCCGGCCGTACCAGTAGAGGCCGGCCGTGACCGCCACGGGCAGGAGCATCCACAGGACGCCGTAGCGCCGTCGGTGGTTGGCAGGGTGAGCGAGACCGTCCACGTGATCAGCCGCCCACGCTCTCGTTTTTGCCGCCCTGGAGCTGGAGGGCACTCCACGTGGTGCCGAGCGCGGCGCTGGGAGTGCCGGTGGTGCGGTCCGACGGCCCGGAGACAAAGCGAGGATCGGTGCGGGCGGATGCGACTGCCGCCGGTGCAGGCTGCGGGCTCACGCCGATCGTCGTCCTTCTGCTACCGGAGCAACCGATGTCCACCGTGGCACGCAGGGCGTCAGCGGCGACCGAGCCGGTCGCGAGGCGAGGGTTTCTCAACAGGTTCTCCAGGCGTTGCGGGCCGATCTCGCCAGTACGTCCGAACAGTCCCGTCCGGGTCCAGTCGGCGCGCCAGCAGGTACGCGGATCAAGGAGAGCGGTTGGACCGGACGGCCGATGAGAGCGACATGCCGACCCAGGTGACGGAGAGGCCGGGTCCGTAGAGCCATACGTGTCCGAGTCGTCGGACCGCCTACGGCACCGGCCGGGACGACGAGCGCGAGCGGGCGGACATCGCCGAAGTGCGGCCCTTCGCAGGTGCACGACGGCGATCGGAGCGCGTTGTGCGGGCGGAGGCGCGTCGGTGTCTGGTTCATCTGTCCGGTGCCATGGTGCGGAGGTCGGGCCGCACTCGGCCGGTCGCGTCATGGTGCGGCCGGGCGCTACGGTGTCGCCGGACCTCGAACGCCTGCCAGACCACGACAATCAGCAGGGTGAGCGTCTCGGCGATGAGGCTGAGCAGCGCCTGCGGGGCGGGCTGCAGACCGCGTTCGGTGAACCCGAACAACCCGATGGTGCGGGATGTGGCGAACCCTGCGAGCGCGCCAATGGCGATCGCGGCGGCGGCGATTCGAAGCAGCAGGGGTGCCGCCAACAGGAGAAGTGCGGCAACTGCGAAGGCTGCGGCGGCCTGCAGCAGGAACAACGGGCCGATGACGTGGATGAAGCGGTATCCGTTGATGTAGAGCTGGGCGTGGATGTATCCGCTTGCGGCGAGCGTGGCGGCGAGGACCAAGCGCAGTGCGAGGGCGGGCAGGCTCTGGGGGTTCAAGTGAGTTTCTCGTCCTTGACCGCCAGTGCGTGGCTGCCCTGCCGGTAGTTGACGGTGCGGATGCCGAGTGCGTCCTTGAGGCGTCCGGCGGGCAGCACCTGCGGAATGGGGCCGGGGCCGTGGCCGGGTTTGGGAAACGGATAGCAGGTGGGGGCGGCCGAGTGGAAGGTGATGTTGCCCTCGGTCTTGGTGAACAGCTGGTGGACGTGCCCATTGAGGCACGTGACTGAGGAGAAACGGCGCAGCATCGACAGCACCTTCACCGCGTCGTCGGTGCCCCAGCCCCACTTCGGATACATCGCGAACAACGGGATGTGACTGAAGACGACGATAGGGGTGTCCGATGACAGGCCGGCGATGTCCTTGCGGACGAAGTCGATCTGATCGCTGCCCAGGTGGCCGAGTTGCTCGAGGTGCAGAGTGTTGACCAGCGCGATGAAGTGCACACCATGGGTGTCGAAGCTGTACCAGCCGTCGCCGAGGGTGTTTTTGGCGAAGGCCTGTCGGTATGCGCGTCCGTTGTCTCCGATCGAGTCGTGCTCACCCGGCACGGTGAAGATCCGGTCCGTGCGCAGCTGCGACAGCATCTGCTTGACCTGGTCGAATTGGGCGGGGGTGGAAAGGTGTGTCAGGTCGCCGCTGTGCATGACGAAGTCGGGTCGGAACCCGAGGGAGTTGATCTGGGTGAGGGCTGCACTGAATGTTCCGGTGACATTCATGTTGGGCGGGCCGTGGAAGCCGATGTGGCTGTCGGAGACCTGCACGAATCGCAGGTCTGTGCTGCCCGCCGGGGTGGGGTCCGGCGAACCGGCGATATGGCTGATCACCTCTCCCCCGGTGACTGTCAGGATGACGGCGCCACCGAACCAGGCGGTGTGCCGCATGAGCTGACGGCGGTTCATACCGTGCTCGCCGTCGCCGTCGGAGTCTCGTGTGGGTTCGGTCATGGGGTCACCTCCACGGTGGCGGTCATGAACGGGTGGATGCTGCAGTAATAGGCGTAGGTGCCGGGCTTGGTGAAGGTGTAGCTGTAGGTGGCGTTGGTGGCCAGGCCTGCCGACTTCAGCGGCCCGCCCGATCCTTGTTTGCTGGTGACGGTGTGAGTGTCGGGGTCCGTGTTGGTCCAGGTCACCTTCGTGCCCGCCTTGACCGTCAGTTTGGCCGGGGAGAACGCAAAGTTCTTGATCGTCACCGCGTTGGCCGAGGCCGGAGCGGACGATTGGCCGGCGGTCGGTGAGGTCGAGGGCGTGCCTGGTGGTGGGGTGACCGTACCGCCCGTTCCGGAGGCACCGGGCGTTCCGGGCAGGGTCTGGCCAGTGCCGGGACTCAGTGCTCCTGCTGGTTTGGATGACGATCCGCCGCACGCGCTGAGCAGTCCCAGTGCTCCGGCAACGGCGACAGCAGCCAGGCACGTGCGCGACCGCCGGACCAGCACAGAGAAGTTCGCATTCATGGCCATCGTTCCTTCTACGCATTCCCCATCGCACGGGCGGGTGTGATCCAAGACCGATCCGCGATCGGCCTGTTTCAGGCAGATAGGCGACCGGGCTACGCCACCCGGGGGTATTCGAAAGGGCGTAACCCGGTGGGTTACTTTAAGTGGGCAAACAGTGGATTCCATTCAGCGAAACGAATCCCACAGCGAAGTCTTCGTTGTTTCACTGCGACGGCGGGTAGCAGTACGCCTGGAGCCAGGAAAGTTTCTGCGGTGTCCATACTGGACCGCAGGCAAAGACGGACAAAGACTGCACCTCGACCCGACCGAAGACCTGCTGCACCCTCAGCCGACACCCGCACCAGTGGCGGCATGCGCGCCGGAGCCGCGATCGCCTGTCGATCCGACGCCCCCGGTCATGTGATCCGAGGGCTCAGCGGCTCACATCGGGTATGGGAACACGGGCAACCGTCCGAATCAGCAACGCCGGGGTCCGTCGGACCTGACCGATGCGGAGCTGACTGAAGCGCCGCGACCGGCCGGAGCGCGAGGGCAGGAAACAGGGGACTCAGCCTCGCTGGGGCATCGCCGGCTTGCCCACCCCTGCGGGCGGGCGCCCGACGAGCCCGTGAAGCGGCCCGCGGCCGTACGTCACCCGGCAGTCAGCAGTTCCAGCGGCACATCCGGGTCGGCGAGCCTGTCCCGGTCGATCTGCTCGCCGGAACGGACCAGGTGCTGGATCGCGTCGTTGACATCCCAGATGTTGACGTTCATGCCGGCCAGAACGCGACCGCCGGCCAGCCAGAAGGCGATAAACTCCCGGCTTGCGAGATCACCGCGCACCACCACGTCCTCGTAACTACCGGGCTCGGCATAGCCCGCGTACTCCATGCCCAGGTCGTACTGGTCGGTGAAGAAGTACGGAACACGGTCGTAGAACGCGGGCTTGCCCAGCATCGACCGCGCGGCCGTCCCAGGCTGGTGAAAGGCGTTGGCCCAGTGCTCCACACGGATGTGCTTGCCCAACATCGGGTGAAGGGCGTTGGCCACATCGCCGGCCGCGTAGATGTCCGGGTCGGAGGTCCGCAGGGAGGCGTCGACCACGACGCCGTTGTTGACCTGCAGACCGGATTCGGCAGCCAGCTGAATGTTGGGAGTGGCGCCGATACCGACCACCACCGCGTCCGCGTCAATGCGGGTGCCGTCAGCCAACCGGACGCCCGCGACCTTCCCTCCCTCGCCGACGATCTCGCTGACCCGCGCACCGAGCCGCAGGTCCACGCCGTGCTCACGGTGGAGGTCGGCGAAGACGGGCGCGATCTGCGGGCCCAGGACGCGCAGCAACGGCACTTCGCCTGCCACCAGCACAGTGGCCTCGACGCCTGCCTCCCGTGCGGCGGCGGCCACCTCCAGGCCGATCCAGCCCCCGCCGACGAGGACGATGCGGGACGCGGAGCGGAAGGTACGCTGGATGCGCTCGCAGTCGCCTACACGGCGCAGGTAAAGCACGCTGTCGAGGTCCGCACCCGCTACGGCCAGGCGGCGCGGGGAGGCACCGGTGACCAGCAGCAGCTTGTCGTAGCCGATCGTCTTGCCACCGGAGACGGTGACCGCCTTCCGATCACGGTCGATGGCCGTGACGACGGTGTTCAGCCGCAGATCGATGCCCTGATCGGCATACCACTGCGACGGGTGGACGAAGATCGTTTCGCGGTCCTGCTTGCCCATCAGGTAGCCCTTGGACAGCGGCGGACGCTCATACGGTGGGTCCGGATCGTCCCCGATGAGCAGGATCCGGCCCTCAAAGCCGTTCTCCCGTAGCGCGTCAGCGGCCTTGGCTCCTGCCAAACTCGCTCCGACGATCACGAACGTGGATTGCACCATCACACCTTCTCCCCGCTGCGGTCTGTGCCGTGGGGCCGGCCGCTGTCGGATTCGTGCGGGCTGACCGCGAGTTTCTCAACCGACTCATTCCAGCTGGCGTCGACCCTCTCCACGCCCTCGTCCTCCAGCACCTGCACCACGTCGGCGTAGTGCTCGTACGCGATGCGGGCGTTGGCGATGGCCGCGCGCCCGTGCAGCGCGGCGGGCCGGACGCCGCCCAACCGGTCAAGCCGCCGGTCGATCTCGGTATCCACCCGCGAGACGAAGAACGACGCCACCCACGCGATCCTGGACAGGTCGCGCCCGGCGTCCTGTGCGCGTTCCATCCTGGTCAGGAACGCCTCCGCCACCGCCTCGTAGCGGTCCAGGGAGAACAGCAGCGTGACATTGATGCTGAGGCCTTCGGCCAGACATCCGCTTATCGCTCCCAGGCCCTGCTTGACCGCGGGGATCTTGACGAACAGATTGGGCTGGTCCGCCAGCCACCACAGTGCCCGGGCCTCGGCGATGGTGCGCGCGGTGTCATGTGCCAGCCGCGGGGCGACCCCGATCGAGACCCGCCAGTCGTCCAACCAGATCGACACCCCGGGCGCGGAGAGCCGGGCGAGAGTGTCGGACACCATGTGCCTCCTTACCCGGGCACGGGCGTGGCGAGGCGCGAAAGGCTCCTTGGGTCAAGGCTCGCCCATCAAGCAGGGCGGCGCACGTCGAACCCTGTCGGCCTCTCTGCTGATCATCCAGGGTTCGGCAGGGCTCGCAGTCGCTCGAACGTGCTGGTGGTCATGTCGGCCCAGGGCCAGTGACGGGCGAGCCGCAGGCAGCAGCGGGGCCGGTGGTGACCAGCTGTGCGGCAGCGGAAAGCTGCCGTAGCGGTTGGGCTGCCACCGCCGAGCCTGGCCGGTCAGCGCGAGCATTGGGATCCAGGCCGGCAGGTCGAGTGCGATCTGGACGATCTCCAGCCAGAGCTGGTTCTGTGCGGCGGCGTGAAGAGGGAGGTTGCGCAGGCCGGTGTCACGGGCAGCCCGGATGCGGTCCTCAGCTCTTGCGCGCTGGCGGTGTCGCAGCTCCAGCTGTGCAATCGGGGTGTTCTCGGCGTTGGTGGCGAAGCAGGTGATCCGTATCCCGTCCGCGTCGGTGATGCGCAACTGGAGGCCGGGGTGGGGGCTGTTCCTTGTGGACGATCAGCCGCATCCCCTTGGGCCACCTTTGAGGCAGTCGCCGTCGCGGATCTCGCTGTCCGGCTCGACGGCGGGGGGCCACGCGCCGGCCGGGACCTTCAGCACGGCTTGGTGGATGGCGTCGGTGATGGTCATGCCGACCGAGTACGACAGCCGCCGCCCCCGCTGGGTGAGCCACTTCAGGAACTCGTGTGTCCCGCCGCCGGAGTCGGTGCGGATCAGTGTCCAGCTTCCGCGCCGGTATTTCTTGGGCAGCTGGGCCAGGGCCAGGCGGGCGGCTTCAATGTGGTCGGCGGACGGCGGGCCGTCTCCACCAGCAGGACCGCGCCGGCCTGTGAGACCACCCCATGACCACCGCCCTCAACGCGGACACGAGCCGATTCGCTTCTTCACCTGAGGAGTACTTCTTCCCATGCGACGAACAGGACCCTAGACGAGTCCCATCGTTGCAGGTCAGGAGCACTCCTCGCGTCTTTGATCAAGCAGTGGACGCAGCCGCTCGTGAAAGCACGAGGTTAGCCTGACCTTCACCACGGCGATCTTGGTCGCCGCCGCGGTGTTCTATACCGGCTGGGACCTTCTCGGCGCCCGCGAGCTCAAGCCCGAGCGTCGCATCGGCTCCAAGACCCTCTTCGACCTGGTAAAGCTGTCCTTCGGGGTGGTCGCCGGTGCCGGCGCCCTGGTCGCCCTGGTTGTCGCCTACCGGCGCCAGCGCGTGGACGAGGACGGTGCCCTGCGCGAGGCCACCCGTCTGCACACCGAGCGCTTCACCACTGCCGTTACTCAGCTCGGCAACGACTCCGCAGCCGTCCGCCTCGGTGGCGTGCACGCTCTGGCTGGCCTCGCCGACGACGCCCCCACTCGCGCCCTGCGGCAGACCTGTATCGACGTTCTGTGCGCCTATCTCCGCCTGCCTTACATCGCCGAGGCCGACCTACCAGCGGGCGACGCGGAAGCCCGACACACCTATCTGGCCTTGCGGGAAGTCCGCCTGACTGTCATCCGGCTCATCCGTGACCATCTCCGGCTACCCCATGAGCATCAGCATTCTTGGCAGGGTCACGACTTTGACCTGACCGAGGTCACATTCGACGGCGGGGACCTCTCGGCGGCGAGGTTCTCCGGTGGCACAGTCAACTTCAGCGGAGCAGTGTTCTCCGGTGGCGAAGTCAACTTTGACGAGACGTGGTTCTCCGGTGGTACAGCGATCTTCAATGGTGCGACATTCTCCGGAAGCAGGGTCAGCTTCCACGGGGCGATGTTCGATGGGAGCAGGGTCGACTTTCGTGGGGCGACAGTCTCCGACGGCATGCTCAACTTCTTCGAGGCGGTGTTCTCCAACGGCCTGGTCGAGTTCGACAGAGTGAGGTTCTCCGGCGGCAGGGCCAGCTTCGACGAGGCAACGTTCGACGGGAGCGTGGTCGTCTTCGGCGGGGCAACCGTCTCCGACGGCCTGGTCGACTTCAACCGCGCGACGTTCACCGAGGGCAGGGTCGACTTCAGAAGCGTGACGTTCTCCGGAGGCACTGTCGACTTCCGCCACGTGGTGCTCTCTGGAGGAACCGTCGACTTCGGCGGAGCGACGTTCTCCGGAAGCATGGTCGACTTCACAGACGCTCACGGTTCAGCACCGCTCGGTCTGCTGTCCGGTGGATCACATCTGCCGACCGGACTGGTGGTTCCTTCTGCATGGCATCCGTAGGGGCCAGATAGGGGGCCCAGTTTCATAGGTGGTCCGCCATCCTGGGGCCACCTAGCGAGAGCTGTCGGCCCCGACATCGACCGGCCCTGTGCTCGATGCCGAGATCCGCATCGGGTACGCCCGCGTTTCCACGAAGCAGCAGGAGATCCAGTCTCAGATCGACGCCCTCACTGCGGCGAACATCAACCGGTTGTTCCAGGAGCACGTCAGCACCCGCGTCCGCGAGCGGCCCGAGATGAAGGCCGCGCTCGCCGCAGCCTGGGAGTACCGGGCCACGGGCGCAAAGGTGACCTTGGTGGTGCACGAGATGAAGCGCCTCGGCCGCGGCGCCCTGGACCTGCTCAAGGCGGCTGGCTCTGTCGGTGACGAAGAGCAGCGTTTCTCGGGCAGTTCGGGAGGCGCTGCCCGCGTCGAACGTGGATGGCTTCGGACAGCAGCTCGGTGCCGACGGGCAGGACGCCGTGTGCCGCTCGGCCGGGGCCCGGGATAGAAACGCTGGCTACGGGCGCAAATGGCAGCCGTCGTCCCGCCGTTGCCGAGTGCCAGCGGGTGCCTCCCGTTCTCGTCGACATCGAGATCCGGGCGCTGTGAGTGCCTCCCGAGGTCGTCGACGACTGCTGTCGTGTGACGTCGATAAAGCCAAAGGATGCCTGCGGAGGGTGTGGGGTGGGCGGCGGCCGAAGCCACCGCGAGACGGTCAGGCGGCGGGCTGCCGGCCCTGGTTGTTGAGGTGGCAGCGGGCGGTCAGGCGTCAGGGTCGACTTCGGGGTGCGTGAACCGCACGGGCTTGCCCAGCGACCGGGCGTAGGCGATTTCGGCTCGGGTGCTGTCTCCGATGTAGTCGCCGACTACGAGCACCTCATCAGCGAGCCGGATCTTCGCCCGGTGCAGATCGTCGAGTCGTACCTTCAGCGCCTCGGCCTCGACAGGATCGGACCAAAGTTCGTGCGGCGACTTCATGTCACAGCCCGGTTTGACGACAATCTTTCCGGCTTTGGTCTCCCGCAGATCGGCCTCGTTCATCTCGGTCATGAAGCGGGTGGAGCCGCAGATCACGACGATACGCGGGAGGCTCAACAGCTTCTTCGCGTCGGTGAGCCTCTCCTCGGGGGTGAGCAGTTGCGGGTATGACACTGGTTCCTCCTGGTGGTGTGGTCCAAGGGGTGCTCGGCCGCCGCCACTCGGCAGGTGGAGCCGACGCGCGCCCGAGTCGGCCGCCCCGCTGCGGCGGTGCCGTCTCGCCCGGGATGGGTAGAAGGCTCAGGGATGTAGTGCTGCCTCGCGGAGCTCCGGAGGCGCCTCAATCTTCTTCTCCACCAGGGCCCACTCGCCGTTCGGTGCGGAGTACGGCGTGCTGGGCGGCACGGACATCCATACGGAGCCGTCGTCGTCGATGAGGAGCAAGCCCTGGGCATGCAGGGAGTGGACATGGCCGAAGGAATACCGAGCACGCCCCTTCGGTGGCGGACAAGGTGATCAAGCTGCACCAAGGTCGATGAGAGATGGGACGGCCGTAGTGGCGCCATTACGGGAGGCTTGCAGGGAGGCGTGGGCGGCGAGGACGGCGTGCAGACCGTCGTGGAGGGTCGCGTTGCGGTGGCTGTGGCCGAGGGGATGTGGCGGCTGGCGCGGAAGTACGACAAGTTCCCGAAGCCGGACGAGAGGCCGTACAGCCCGTTCAACCGCAACCGGCCGGAGCCCGAGGAGGTATGGGGCGGCACTGAAGTGTACTCATGGGCGGCCGGGACGGCGGAGTTCGCCCACCGCGGCGCGGTCCTGCTGCGCCCCGCGCCCGAGAACCCGGCTCCGGGCCGCTGGCTCGGATATCGGGACACCCTGCGAGGGCCGGCCCTGGACTGGCATACCGACATCGGTGTGATCCGCCTCGTGCACTGTGACGACTCCAAGGCCGCGACCGATGTCGCCTCCGCCGTCGTCAGCGGCGGCAACAAGGACGGCGTCGTCACCGTGTGCGCGCTGTACGGAGACATGGGCTTCGGAGGGCCGGCGCTGGGTGGCCGCCGATACCGCGCACCCGGGCATCGAGTACGAGGCCGGCTGGGACGACGTCGCGGCCTACGTCGGCCAGGTGCTGCCCTGGTGGCCCGACCTGCTGCGCCTTTCGAGCCTGGTCCGTGAGTGGAGGCCCGGTGCCCAGGCGGCGGTGGTCGAGGTCCCGGCCAACGGCAACGAGAAGATCCTGCGCCGGGCCGCGGCCAACGAGAGCTTCGGCGTCACTTCGCGGGCGGCCGCGATGGACATGGCCAACGGCATCCGCAACAACCGGATCGACACCACGAGCCACGAGATCGAGATCTTCTGCAAAGAGGGGTACGGCGACACGCCGAACCAGGTCGTCCCCGGCGCCGTGCCCGACACCAGCCAGCACCCGCTGCCCTGCGACGGGGACCGCGAGGCTCTCCAGGCCGGCTGGCTGGGGCTCGCCCTGGACACCCACCCCGACGCCGTGGCCGCGCTCGAGATTGCTGTCGGCCGCGATCCGGACCTGCTGCCCTTCGGGGCCGTCTCCGAGATCCCCGCCCAGCACGGCACCGTCAGCGACCGGTGGACCCACCGGCTGACGATGTGCGACCCGACCGCCGCCCACGCCGTCCTCGCCCAGGACGCCAAGGTGGAGGCGTTCTTCATCGACCCGCTCACCGACATGCCCGCCGGCGCACCCTCGGCGACGGCGGCAAGCAGGTGTGGCGGTTCTACGCACCGCTGTCCCTCCCGGCCGGCAGCGCGGAACTCACCTCGGTTGTCCTGCACCACACCCTGTGGGTGCTCACCAGCGACGGCCAGGTCCACCCTGCGCCATGCACGCCGACCGAGCACCCGTGGTGGGGAGACGGAGGGGGCGACCGGGCCAGCGAGGCCGCAGCCGTCGTCGACCAGCTCCTGGACGACCTCGGTGCCACCGTCGACCTGCACAAGCACTGGGATGCTCCCAAGGGCCTGACCGCCCTGTTCAATGAAGAGCACAAGCAGGGCGCCGAACTCACCCGCGCCACCCTGCTCCACGCCCGCATGACCCCGCCCCGCACCCGCTGATCCGCCTCCTGCGCGCCCCGGGCCCAAGCGGGCACGGGGCGCGCACTCACGAGACCGACGTCGCCGGTCGTGGGCTTCCGGCTACTCGACGGCTCGTGACACGCGGTCCCTTCCGGGAGCCGGCTGCTTCCTGCGCAGGGATGGCACTGTCCATCGGACCGTGTCGTAGCCCTCGGCATCGCACCACCCGGACCAGAGCACAATGGCCAGTTGCTGCCATGCGAACTGCCGCTCGGACAGCCAGTTGTCCGGTACCGGCTCGGAGGGACGGTCGGCCTCCCACTCGAAGGACCCGCGGAGCGTATCCAGTTGCGGGTCCAGGGCCATGGCGAGCGCCGTAGCCGCAGCGGCGTGGCCGTCGGCAACCAGCTCTTCCAGGCGTGCGTCCAGGAACGCCGTGATGGCGGCGAAGTCCTCCGGGGTGAGTTGGTCGACGGTGAACGCCGGGTCCTCGGGGGCGGAAGGGACAGCACGGAGATCGATCGGCATGACGGGGTGTCTCCTCGTGTTCGGACTACTGCTGGTGATGGACGTCATGGCCGTCCTGTCGGTCCGGATAACGGACGACGCGATCACCCCTCCCGGGGCCGCTGCCCTCCGCCATGGCCGCCACCGTAGCGAGCACGCGAGCCGGAAGGAGCCGTCTCCTGGCAACTCGGTCCGCTCGGCTGCTGCCCCGGCATCGGCCCCGACCTCCCGTTCGACTCCGACGCCGCCAGGTCGGGCCCTGGAGCAAGGCGGCTGGCGCGTCACGGCCCCCTGGACGGAGACATCACCGACGGACGAGGGCCGTTCACCGCAACCACAGGAAATTACATACAGCATTCGAGTGATGACGTACAGTTAGCAAATGCGATATGTTTACATACCTGCGGTTCCGGCGGACCAACTCCGGGAGCTGCCCACCCGGGATGCCGCACTCGTTCTGCTGCAGTACCTCGCCAAGGCCGACAGCTTCCCGCAGTACGGGGCGACGATCGGTACAGCACGGGAGGCGTTCCGGGGGGAGCCGGACAGCGTTGCGCTCCTGAGCCGCCTGTCCGACGCCTGGTCCTGGCTGGAGGCGCACGCTCTGCTGTCCCGGGCACCGGGTCAGTCGGACGGCTTCCGGCAGCTCTCCCGCGACGGCAGACACCTGGCGCAGAACCCGCAGGGCCTGGCACAGTTCGAAGCCCGCGGACGGCTGTCCGGTCCGCTGCACCCCGCCCTGGACGGAACGGTGCGCACCAACTTCCATCTGGGCGACTACGAGACGGCCTGCTTCGCCGCGATGAAGGCCGTCGAGGTTGCCGTCCGGGACGCCTCGGGACTCGACAGCTCCCTGGTCGGCGTGGGGCTGATGCGCAGGGCGTTCCACCCCTACAAGGACGGCAAGGGCGGGGGCCCGCTCGCCGACGCCGGAGCCGAACCCGGCGAGCAGGAAGCCGCCTCCTCCCTGTTCGCCGGCGCCATGGGCGCCTACAAGAATCCGTCCAGCCACCGCACCGTCAGTTTCGACGATCCGCTGGAGGCGGCGGAGATCATCCAGCTCGCCGACCTGCTCCTGCGGCAGGTCGAACGGGCCAGGAACCGCCAGAACCCGCAGTCAGGAACGTGACCCGGCCTCACCCTTTCCGGTGATCACCTGCCGAAAGGCTCCGCCCTCGCGACGGGCGCACCGATGATCGGCGGGTGATCACCCAGCCCCCTTCCCGCAGCCGCGACCGTCGCACGGCCCGAACGGCGCTGACCCTCGTTTCCCTCCTCGCCCTGGTGACCGGCTGCACGGACGATCCACCGGCCGGTCACGAGGAGCGTCTCCACAAGGCCGCCGGTGTCGCCGCGTTCAAGATCACCTGCGCGAAGGACATGTGGGAACGCACCACTGCCTTGCCGGACAAGCCGATCGACTCGTTCCAGGACGCCAAGCCCCGCAGGTCCGGCGGCGCGGCCGGGGAACGGGGGCTGGTGGAAGTCACGCTCACCGGTTCGCAACTCGTGGACTACCTCAAGCAGCTGAACGAGGACATGAGCGGCGGACTGCTCGGCAGGGGCAGCGTCGAGCCGATGTCGCGGCGGATGTATGAGGCCATCGCGCCCGTGGTCGACCGGATCCGGAAGGGTGCCCCGCCCGCCGAGGTCCCGGCGGCCACCGTGGACGACGCGGTCGCCCCTGCCGGCCCCGAGACGTCCCCGAGCGCCAGCACCAGTACCTGACGAGCGCCTGATGGGGGTTCAGCGGCGCCAGCCGGAGCTTCCTGCGCAAGGGCGTGCCACGCGGGTACGCTGGGGGCGAAGACCTTGGACCCGTCCCTGGCAGTCCGTCAAAGGGCAGGTCACACACCCAGGGTTGAGACTTCTCCGTGAAGGCCGTCCGGCACCCGCCGGGCGGCCTTCAGGCGTTTCACCCCTTCGAGAAAAGTTCGAACGGGTTAAATAAGTGGGTTAAAAGTTGAGGTAAATGATGTTAGGGTGGTGGCACGAGAGGAGATCCACATGGCAACCGAGGAAGAGCTGTTCGCGTCGGTCGACGCCCTGCTGGCGGAGGAGCCGCAGCTCCCGCCCCCGGCGGAGCGCGCCCGCCTCCGCGAGGCCGCCGGCATCACCCAGGCCCGTCTCGCGACCGCGCTGAAGTCGACCGTGCAGACGGTCAAGAACTACGAGAACGGCCGGTCCGAGCCGAAGCCGCCGCGCCTGGAGGCGTACCAGCGGCTGCTGAAGGGGTGGGCGGCGAAGTACCCCGCCCACGGCGCCCCCGCCGCCCCCGCCCCGGCCCCGGCCGCGTTCACCGGTCCGGCCGCCCCCGAGCAGACGGAGGCCGCCGCACCGGCGCAGGTCCCCGCCGCTCCGGCCGCCCAGGGCCGCCCCGCCCGGTCGGCCACGGCCGCACGCCCGGCAACGTCTTCGCGCCCGGCCGCGAAGAAGGCCGCCAAGCCCGCCGTCGACCCGCGCTTCCCGCACGGCCCGCTCGCCGTGCTGGACGGTGACGGATCCGCGTACGGCACGGGCGGGATCGTGCTGGACTGCCCGGCGACCACGGTGCCCGAGCTGGTCGAGTGGACGCTGCGCGAGTCCGGCATCGGCGCGCCGAAGCTCCACCGCTACGGCAAGGACAGCGACCCGCTGATCGTGCTCACCGCGGCGGCCGCCGTGAAGCTCGGGCTGCCCGAGCGCCTGGAGGGCCACGAGCAGCGCCGTTCCCTGCGCCTGCCGGAGGATCACCCGGTCGTCAAGCAGGTCGCGAAGGCGAAGTGGCAGTTGACGCAGCGCGGTTTCGGTCCGTGGGCGCGGATCTACCGCAAGGCGCAGGGCCGCGAGCGGCAGTGCGTGCAGCTGGCGATCCTGTCCTGGGACGCCCTCGATGAGCGGTCCTGGCCCGGCGTTGCGGAGATGGAGCCAGCCGACATCGCCCGCGTCCTCGGCATCTACGCCCAGCGGGTCATCACCCCGCGCGGCTCCACCGCCGTGTCCGGGCTGGAGCTGATGACGGCCATGCGCCCGCCGACGAAGCCGGAGCGCGATGAGGAGACCGGCAACTGGATCTCCGGCTACAACTCCGGCAGCTTGGGGACGGAGCCGATGGACCCGGCGCCGCCGGAGGCCACCCCGGAGCACCCGGTCGTCGTTCAGTCCGGCTGGTCCGGCGGGTTCCTCAATGAGGAGGCGTACCAGTGGGTGCGGTCGGTGGACACGCTCTCGGATGAGGAGTGCATGCTCCCCTTCGCGGTCGGCCTCGACCTCAACACCGCGTTCCTGGCCGCCGCGGCCCGCCTGGTCGTCGGTCTGTCCGCTCCCGACCATTTCCACAACGTGAAGTTCAACCCGAAGATCCCTGGAAGCTGGCTGGTCGACCTCTCCCACATCGAGTTGGACCCGCGGCTGCCCTCGCCGTTCACGCCGGACGGTTCCCGTCCGACGGGCCCGGCCTGGTACCAGACGCACACTGTCGCCTACGCCCAGGAGCTCGGCTACGACGTCCACCCGATCGAGGCGTACCTGCGGCGTGAGACCGGGGCGTATCTGGATCCGTGGCACGACAGGCTCAAGACGGCGTACGTCGACACCCTCGCCGACCTTGGCGTCACCAAGGGCCTGGACGACCGTCAGTTCCTCGCCGCGATGGAGCAACACAAGCAGGTCGACCCGGCTTTGGCCGCCGTCCTCGCGGCCATCAAGGCCACGGTCAAGGGTGGCGTCGGCAAGCTCCGCGAACGCCCCCAGGGACGCCACTACAAGGAGGGCGAGCGGTGGCCGGCCCTGGAGCGGCCGACCTGGCGCCCCGACATCCGGGCCGCCGTCATCAGCAAGGCCCGGGTCAACATGCACCGCAAGCTCAACAACATGGCGAAGATGACCGGGCTGTTCCCGCTCGCCGTGCTCTCCGACTGCGTCGTCTACCCGAGCCCCGGCGACAGCCCGCTGGACTTCCTGCCGTACGCGGCCTCGGGCAAGCCGCAGCCGGGCGGGTTCCGCCTCGGGCCCACCCCGGGCCTGGCGAAGCTGGAAGGCGTTCAGGAGATGCTCTGGGCGATCGACCTCATGGAGAAGGGGCTGAACCCGGCCCGCCACATCAAGGGCGGCGACGCTGTCCTGGACGAAGGGGAGTAGGCCGTGGGGGAGATTGACGACGCGATCGAGCGCGCCGACCGCGAGGCATTCACCCGGGAGCCGCCCAAGACCCTCCAGGGCCGCATCAACTTTCTGCTGAAGCAGCTCAAGACGACCAAGGCCGTTGCGGCGGAGCTCGGGGTCAGCCAGCGATCGGTGGAGCGGTACCGCAAGGGCGAGCGCAAGCACCCACCGAAGGACATCGCAGCGAAGATCGACAGCGCCGTCCGGTCCCGCTGGCAGCCGCTGGTGCGCAAGCGCCGGCAGCGCCAGGCCGCCACCACGGGCGGGATCACCGTGGAGACCAGGGCCCGGTTCGGGTACACCGCGCCGGTCGGTACGACCGACGACGGGCGGTTCCGGCGACTCACCGTGCACCTCCCTCCGGCTTACGCGCAGCGCCTGTTCGACGCCCGCGACACGGGCGCCAGCGACCAGGAAATGCGTGGAATCATCGCGGAAGGACTAAAGGACGTCTATTTCCAGGACAGCGGAGGCCGCGCCATGGGACTCACGGACGTCGAAATCAACGACATCGACTACCTGGACCTGGAATTCTGACCGTGCCCCCGTTAAGCGAGAAACTCGTGCCAGAGTGAGCCGAAGCAAGATAGTTGTCACATAGGCAGGCTTCTTGTCACCTGCGGGGCCTACTGCTGATGGGCGGCTGGTTGCGCGTGAGTGAGTACGCTCCACCGCTCCAGTTCGTCCGAGTGGCTGCCGGCCGCTGTTGCCCGGGCGACCTCTTCGGCTTCCTTCGGTGTCGGCTCACCACGGCGGGTGATCAACTTCAGGGGCCAGGTCGGAGTGCCCGATTGCTCGCCGTCGAAGGGGTGCCAGTTCCAGGCCGCATCGAACCGCCAGGCGCGCCCGTTCCTGTCGGCAACCTCATCACCCAGTTCGAGGAAGGCGTACGGACGGAAGAACAGCTCGATGCGTATGGGTTCGCCGCCGGCCGGATCGATCGTGTAGCCCTGGTCTTCGAGGGAAGGGTCGTGGGTCTCACCCTGCTGCAGGACCTCGAGGTAGGACGCGGGCCGGGGCAGCATGCCGGTGACCAGGGGCGGATCGAAGCGGTGGACCGCCTGGACGTGCACCACGGTCGTGGGGATTCCCACCAGGCAGGTATCGCCCGGCTTCAGGGTGGTCTCCGCCGGTTCTGTTCGGAAGATCTCCCACTCGCGGGCCACGGGCGTTGGAAGCGCCCTCTGGCCGTTCCACCTGATGTTCTCGGCCTGGGGGTCCACTTCCAACCACGGCCACCGCACGGATACGTAGTAAGGGGTGACCCCGGTGACGGCGGTCTCAGTGAACGGGCACTCCAGCAACAGCACGTCACCGGGCCTGTAGTCGTGACTCATGAACGCATTGTGCATGCCGTCACTGACGGTGGTCGGTCGCCTTGGCCAGGCGCTCGGCGTGGTCTTCGAGCAGCGGCTTGAGGGCGCCGTAGTAGGGCTGATGGTCAGTTGTGCGGAGCCAGTGGAAGACGTTGTGTCGCTCCCGGGTCCAGACGGCGCGTAGTGCGGGGTCGGGGGCGATGTGCGGCGGGCAGGGTGCGAAGTCGGGCTCGCCTTCGGTGACGCGGGTCCAGATGTAGGCGCTGACGGCCAGGCGCCGGCGGTCGTCGCTGAGGGGCTTTCGGTGGCTGGTGAGGTCCGGGAGCCGGGCGAGCATGTGCTGCCAGCTCTCGGGTTCCAGCGTCCAGGTGGCGAGGGTTTCGCGTCGGTGTTGGTAGTCGATGACCGGGCCGGCGAGGAGTTCGGCGGTGATGGCGTCGAGGGCCTGTTCGAAGTCGCGGGCCATGCCGCTGGTGCGGAGGCGGCGGTTCAGCAGCTGGGTGTAACCGAGCCTCTTGTTCTCGGGATTGATCCCGAGGAACTGTGCGGCTTTGTCCAAGCCACCGCCGCGTGCGCGCTGGACGAGGAAGACCGCGGCCGCGCGTCGGCGCATCTTGGGCGTGGTGTCCGAGAGGAAGCCGAGGTGGCGTTCGGCAAGGTCGTGGGGCAAGCACGCAGGGATGTGTTCGGGTCGCAGGCCGACGCCGGTGGAGGGGAGGCGGAGTCCGCCTTTCCCAGTGCGTCTGAAGGTGGGAACGATCGTGTCGGCGGCCTGTTGGAAGCGCTCGGAGCATGCGTTGCGCTGTTTCTTGAAGACGTTGTCCCAGATCAGATGCCGTGTGGGCACGATTCCGCTGCGGTTCCGGTTCTCCTCGGGTGCGAGCGGGGAGAGCGCTTCGCGCAGGTCGTCGGCGGTCAGGATGCGATCGGTGACCTGGAGGAGGGCGGCGCAGGCGAGCGCGTCGACGGGTGCCGCGGTGGAGCGGTAGGGGCGGGAGTCGACTCCGTCGTGGATGGCGAGGTGCCGGTCGACGGCGGCGGCGAGGGGGCGGGTGGTGCCGACCGGCTGGATGCGCGGCCAGCTGATCATGACGAGCCCGGCGAGCAGGATGAGTTCGGTGAAGTACTGCTGTGCTTGCCGTTTGGGCCGGCCGGGGCCGAGCAGGCCGAGGATCTTGTGCTGGAGCTCGAGCAGGGCGGGTCCAGGCTGGTGGTGCCGTGGGTCGTGCGCGAGCGGTGCCCCGCAGGGGTCGCCCGGCCGGGTGGTCGGGACGTCCTGGGTCAGGGAGGACCGGCAGTGGGCGGGGTGGACCCCGGTGGCGGCGGGGCGGGGGACCAGCTGTGTTCTGCTGCTGAAGTTGATCGGCTTGCGGCAGTGGGGGCAGAGGTGTTCCAGGAACACCTTGTGCAGCGGGCAGGCGAAGACGACGGGCAGGCGCCAAAGGATCTGCCAGGGGCCGCCGTGGGCGTGCTGGATGTCGGAGCCGTCGCCGACGAGGCAGTGAGGGCAGTAGCGGGCGGTGGTGGGGAACAGCCATCGGTCCGTGTGCATGGAGTAGACCCGCCCGGCCCGGACGTCGGCGATGCTGCGGGCCGCCGGCGGGTAGCGGGAGGCGAAGGGTTCCAGGGTCATCGCGCGCACTTCGCGGGGGTCCAGCCGGGTGGTGAGGGCGAAGCTGCTGACCTCGCTGGGGCTCAGCCACGTCGAAAGCGAGGCCCGGGCCCGGCCGAGCCGGTCCTGTTCGGTCAGGCCGGTCTGCCGGGCGAGCTCGTTGGGTGAGACGTGCAGGCGGTGGGCCAGACGCAGGACGAAGCCGGCCAGGGACTCGCCCTGCAGCGGATCGAGGCTGAGTCCGAAGGGCCGCAGCCCGGCGGTCGCGTCAGTCACCCGCGGCCGGCCTGTTCCCGCGGTCGTCGAGGACCGTGTTGCGTCCGCGCCGGCGGGGCTTGGGCTTCGTGGGCGAGGTGGTGTTCTGCGGGATGTCGGGGACCTCGCCGGCCCCGGGGTCGAGGTCGTCCAGGTTGCCGAGGTGGATCGTGGTCTTCGCGAGCAGTTCCGGGGTGAGGCATTCCTCGCCGGTGAGGATCGCCTCGGTGCAGCCGTCCTCGATCAGCCTCCGCAGCAGGCCGACGACGCCGCGGGTGCGGCCGAAGAGGTACTCGGGCATCTCGCCGGTGGTCAGCATGCCTTCGAAGGACCGCAGGAGCCGCAGTTGGTCCTCGACGCCGGCCAGGTGGTCGAGGAAGGCGGTGATGCCGGACGGGGTGGAGTAGTCGAACGGATCGAGATCGACCATGTCGAACCGGCGGCCGGTCTGCGTGGCGGCCGCGACGTGGTGCCGCCCGCCCCGCCCGTTGTCGGGGAAGACCCACTGCCCGGTGCGCTGGTCGACGTAGGCGCCGCGCAGGAGGCCGGAGCCGGGGATGTCCACGCCGATCAGGATCAGGGTGACGTTGAGGTCCATCAGTTCGCGGATCAGGTCAAGGGTGTCCTGGTCGTCCTCACGGTGGAGCCGGAGCCGGGTGATGTCGTCGATCAGCAGGGCGGTGGTGTGATGGTCCCGGATCGCGTCCCGCACCGCTCTGACCAGGTCGTCCAGCGTTCCGGGGTGCGGGTTGCCATAGACGTTCAAGATCGCCTTGCAGAGTCCCTTGGGTGTCGCGCGGACCGGCAGGCGGCAGTAGGCGACGGGGACGAACACGTCCCGGGTGCCGGGGGTCGATGCGGGCAGCAGCTGGTGGTGGACCTCGCGCCAGAGGTCCTCGAAGGACGCCGCCGCGTCGCAGGCGGTCTCGGTCTTGCCCTGGAACCCGCCGCCGTTGATCATCAGGCCGTCGCGGGTGCCGGGCATGAACTTCACCGCGTTGTTCTGCAGCCGGCCGCGCATCATGTTCGCGACCCGCGCGCTCATCGGCGTCTCCTGCAGCCGCATGTTGACGTGCGTCGCGGTGCGGTGCAGGTCGTGCAGAGCCCGGCGCCGGGGGCTCAGGCTCTGGTAATCCGCCGGCGTGAGCCGTGGTGCGGGCACGAAGGTGCCGCGGATCTTCCGCCACTGCTGCCAGCCCTCCCAGCGGGTGCGGTCCGGCGGCGGGCCGGCCCGCAGGAAGGGGACGACCGCGTGCTCATCCGGCGTTGTCTGGTCCACCACGGTCCTCCTCCAGGTCGTCCTCGGGCAGGACGAACACGCTGCGGGCCCGGAAGCTGTGGCCCAGCTCGGG
Source organism: Streptomyces sp. NPDC001750 (assembly GCF_042892615.1). NCBI lineage: Bacteria > Bacillati > Actinomycetota > Actinomycetes > Kitasatosporales > Streptomycetaceae > Streptomyces > Streptomyces sp. NPDC001750. Next base: position 152,459 of record NZ_JBIAUE010000020.1, read on the forward strand.
CGGCGGGACGGGCGCGGGCCGGACGTCCTCCCGCCGCTGGCGTCGTTCCCCGGCGACCGCGTCCTGCATCTGGCGGGCCCGGCCCGGCCAGCTGAGCACCGTCGCCGTCTCCTCCCCAGCGGGAGTGGGGGCGGGTGGTGGGGCCGCGGCCGCCGTGCTCGGCGGCCGGTCGGCCTGCGCGGCCCTGGCCTGGTGCGTCTCGCGGGCATGCTCGGTGCGCTGGGACTTCTTCATCTGGGTCGGCCACTTGCTGACCGGAATGTTCGAGCCGATCAGCTCCAGCAGCACCGGCAGCAGTTCGGTGTCCGACTTCGGCTTCAGCCCGGCCGCGGCGGCCTTCGCGAGCAGGGCGCTGGCCCGCGCGTCCCCGAAGGCCGGCATCTGCCCGGCTCGGGGCATGCCCGTCCAGGGCAGCGGGTGCCACGCATGGCTGAGCGGGTCCTGGAAGAACACCTGGCGCCGATCCCGAGGGTCGCGGCGGATGAGCCACTTGCCCTTGTGCTTGCCGCCCCGCGTCGACAGCTCGCCGCGGTAGTCCCGCAGGACGTCCGGGTCGTCGTACCAAAGTCCGCGGATCTTCACCCCTCGGCGCTTGTCGATGCGGACGTAGTGGGCCGGAAGCAGCTCGTAGAACAGCTCCGGGGAGGGGATGTCCATCGCGAAGCCGGTCTGCGCGAACGACGCCGCGAACAGCGAGTTCGGGCTGTGCGAGCCGTCCGGATCCCAGGCCGGGGCGTACTCGCCCAACTCCCGCTTCTGCCAGACGCCGACGATCCACGTCGCGATCAGGTGCTCGAGCTGGTCGGCCGTCAGCACCGCGTCCGCGGCCGGATCGGCCCCGCGGTCGGCGACGTCGACGCCGGTGAAGCCGACCAGGTGCTCGAACAGCAGCTGCCTGATCACGCCGAAGGCCCGCTCGACGGCGGCCTTGTCGGTCGGCCGCAGCACCCGCGCAGGCAGGACCTGGCAGCCGAGCACACGCTCGACCTCGACCAGGTGGTGGTTGCGATAGACCGATCCGTGGTCGGTGGTCACCGTCTCCGGGGTGAAGAACGGCAGGCCGGCCACCGCGTGCCCGGCGAACTCGGCCACCACCGCGGCGGGCAGGCCGGGGTAGGGCCATTCCAGGTCCTCGCCCCAGTCCGCCCGCATCGGCAGCGGCATCGTCACGTCCCGCAACACCATCGCGACGTCCACCGAGGTGTCGGAAACCAGCGTCAGCCGGAAGGCGACCAGCGAGTGCGTGCAGACGTCCAGGGCCAGGGTGAGGTGCATCTTCACCGGATCGCCGAAGACGTGCTCGCGGACCATGACCGGCAGCACCGTGGTGTCCAGCGCGACGACCTGGCCCGGCCGGTGCACCAGGACGTGCCCCTGAGACTCCGGCAAGTCGGCCGACCGCGCGTAGCGCTGCCGGGCGCCGCCGGGACCGAACCACTCCTGCCAGAGCCGGCGAAGGGTGTCGTAGCTGGGCACCTTCGTCTCGGGCCCGAACTCCTCGCGGACGTACTGGCGGATCATGCGGTCCTTCGTCCGCATCGACACCTTCGCCATCCGCTGCGTCTCCTCGCGGACCGCCCAGACCGCCTCCCGCACCGGCTCCGAAACCGTGCGGGTCCCGCCGCTGCGGCGCAGCCACCGGTCGTCCGCGCAGCCGACCAGCCCGAACCGGCGGCGGGCGTTCTCCCACCGGATCAGCGTCCGGTAGCCGACCGAGCCAAGCCCCAGCAGCCTCGCGTGCTGCGGGTCCAGAGCCGCGAGCTCCGCCACCTTCGCGTGCCGGCGCTCGGTGAGCGTCGTCCTTCTCGGGTCGTACTCAGGCTTCGGCTCGCCCGGGCCCGGGTGGAACGGGTCGCCGGAGCGGAACCCGGTCGCCACTTCCAGCAGGTGGGCCATCCGCAGCCCGGTCAGCTCCAGCCGGCCCGCGTTCAGGTCCTCGGACGCCTTGCGCTGGCGGCCCCGGTCGGCCCCCGCCGCCGACGTCCGCGACGACGGCCGGCACTGCGGATGGTTGGCCAGGAACCGGAACGTCACCCGCTCGCGGGTGCCGTCGTCCTTCACCAACTGCACCCGGCCCAGGTGCGGTTCGCGGCGCTCGACCGTCCACTCCGTCCCGTCCAGCACCAGCCCGGCGCCCGGGGAAAGGTCCAGCACCGCCGCCGCGGTCACCGGCCCGCCTCCCCGGCGGGCAGCACGAGCGAGCGGTCCCCAAGCGGGCCGGCCAGATCGACGCCCAGCTGCCGGGACCACAGCAGGTGCAGCAGCTGGGCCCGGGCGACCGGCTCGCAGCCCGTCGCCGCCGCGAGCTCACCGAACCTCCGCCCGCCGCCGGCCTCGGCGAGCAGCACCGGCCGAAGCCCCAGCGGATCGGACCTCAGCCGGCGCCGCGATGCCATCGCGTCCAGGCCCGCGAAGGCGTGCTCGCGCCAGCGGGCGGCCACCGCGTAGCGCCAGCCGCAGGCGACGGCGACCTCGGCGGCCGCGGCGAACGACTCCCGGTCCGGCTCCTTGATCAGCGGCTCGGGGCGTACGTCGATCAGCCAGACGCCGCGGCGGGTCACCGAGAGGTAGTCAGGGGTGTGGGCGCGGCGCTTCCCGCAGGTTGCGAAGGAGATCTTCAGCGGCTGCGAGACGACGTCGACCACGTCGCCGGCAAAGTCCAGGGCCAGCAGCACCCGGCTCTCCTCCAGGCTCTCCGCGCCGTGGTGCCGACCGGTGCTGGTCAGGAACTGCAGGCCAGGACGGTGCCGTTGGTCCCGGCGCCAGGTGAAGTGCCGCATCGGGTCGCTCGTGAGCACCGGCTCCTGTACGAGATCGTGCACCGAGCAGGACGCATCGTCCCCGCCTGCCCGCCACGAGACCGTCCACCGTCTCGTCCAGCCGTCGCCCAGATCCAGGCCGGACCTGCCCGCGTCGACGTCCGTCGGCACGAAAAGGTCCTCCCAGCTGCACTGATGCGACCAGACGGACCCGGTGTCAGCGGCTTCGACTACCCTTCCCGACCCAGCACGTGTAGCGGCCATGGGCCCATGGAAGCGCCGAGGAGGTCCCCAGGCTCCCGATCTTCGTTTCTGGTGACAGAAAGACTGCTGAATGAGCGTCTGTGACAAGTCAGATGCCTCGTGGGTGACAACCAGGTTGCCTCGACCGTCCCCGTTCGCCAGCTCAGCTGGTCCCGCTGGTGACAACTCCTGAGCTTCGGCTCACAGAGGTTCACGTGGTGCCCCATGTCTCATGACCTCAGCCCCTGGCGGATGCTGGCCGGGCATCCGCAGGAGGAATCCGCCTTCCGAGCCTGGGCGGCTGGCCTGGAGGCCCAGGGGCGAACCGTGGTACCGCTCGGCTTCCCCGATGTCCAACCCAGGCGTTACGCGGAACGGTTTGGCCTTGAGGCGGAGGTGCTGACGGTCGATGCACACGTCAGCGTCGACGGCCAAGAGTTCTACGTGGATCACACCACGCTGCGGGCGCCCGGCGGCAACAACCTGCCGGCCGCCATCCGGGCCGCACACGACGAGCTGAACCGGGAGCTGGCCGGCGCCGCCTTGCTCAGTCCGACTGGTGGTCTGCGTGTCACGGTCACCCCGCACACCGGCAGCAAGAAGGACCGGCGCCGCTACTTCGACCGTCTCGTCGCGTTCGGCCACCGGGCTGCCATCACGGGTCGTCCTGTCTACGACCCAGACGCGCCCGACTTCAATCCGGATCTCCCTTATCCCGTGGCAGAACCCTGGCAGCCCCCAGGCCCTGACGAGCGCGTGGAACTGACGATCGCCCTCGCCCCCGCTGACGCCCTTCGCTGGCCCGTGCTGCCCACACCATGGGGCTGGCGACACGACGCAACGCACGTTCGCGGCTTTGTCGGTGCCCCGATCGTCGAGAAGATCAACGAAGCAAAGCAGAATGGGCGTCCGGGCCAACTGAGGAGAGCGCGTCAGCTCGGACTGAACACCGCGCTCCTCATCGATGGGCGACTGGGGTGGGAGCCGCCGAGGCCCGTCACGCCCGGACAGCCTCCACGCAAGCCGCCTCCGCCCATCTTCGACCTTCCGGCACCACTGGTGCGCGAGGTCCTGACGAGGCTGACGGCGACCCACCCTGATGCCCTTCACCGCGCCTGGCTGCTGAGCACGGACGGCCAAGTCCACGACGTGTACAACGAACCCGCCCCATCGCTGCCCGACATTCCCCCACCCTGCACGACAGCCTTGGCAAGGGAGAGAGAACTCCCATGAGTGCCGAACCCCTCTCCCTGCACCCCGACGCTCGCTACCGTGGCGATGAGACCCGCCTGGAGGAGCCCATGAGCGCCCAGCCCGAGCACACGCCCACCCCGTCCTACGCCCCCGCGCCCGGGGCTCCGGCCGAACTCCTCGCCCAGCTGCGCGCCGACCCGCGCGCCGCACAGTGGGCGCCGGCCTTCGAGCGGGAGTGGGCGGCCGCACTCGAGGAATCGCGGCGCACGTTCTCCCTCGGCGGGCTGTACGAGGTCATCCAGGACTGGCAGGGCCGCCTCGCCTCCGCCCCGGCCGTCGACGCCTTCGTCGCCTCCGGCTACGACGACAGCGACTTCATCGACATCGCGGAGCTCCGCGGCAGGCGCCGGTGACCGCACAGCAGCCGTACGCGGTCCGCTTCTCCGCCCCGGCCGCAAAGGTCCTCGACACCCTGCCCGAGCACGTCGAAGACATGGTGTGGGACGTCTTGGACGCCGCCGCCGGCAACCCGTGGGGCTTCCGGCAGTGGAACGCCGACGATCCCGAGGGCGAGGACGTCCGCCACGCCTCCGTCGGCCAGCTCTCCCTCACCTACTGGGTGAACCGGCCCCTGCGCCGCATCTCCGTCCTCACCATTACCTGGCTCGGATAGCCACCGGTGACAACGCCCTGACCCCGGCATCGCAACTGCCGGGGTCGCGGCCCCATTCCACTCGCTCGCGCTCAGTCCTCAGTGCGGGTGCACAGGTGGCCCGCCGGACACGCCTCGCACCCCTTCTCGTCGACAGCACCGGACTCCAGCGCCGCGGCGAACAGCTTCTTGGCGTGCGCAATGCCATTCACTCCCTCGTGCTGGCCGAACTTCTTGGGGTCGGGCTCCTGCAACTGGGACCGGCACATTCGCAGGTACATCACGGCCCCGGCAACCTCAGCGGGCAGATCCTCCCAGATGCCATCCGGGATACAAGTCTTCGCGGTGACCGCGTCAGGGTCTCCCTGGAACCGCCAGGGACCTCCGGGTTCCCCGGGTTTCTGGGCAACCACGCGGATGACGGCGATGTCGTGGTCGTTGTCCGTGTCCAGGAGCAGCATTCCCGCCGCATGCAGGTTGTGGAGCGACGCGCGAAGGTCGCCGTCCTGGGAACCGAACCTCGCCGCAGCCTCTGCGAGGGGTAGGAGCGTGCCCTTCTCGCCGTCCCCGAAGATCGGCAGCTGGCCGGTGTCGATCAGATCGTCCAGATACAGGGCTGCCTTCGGCACCTTGTTGCTTGTTGCCGTACAGAGGGCCGAGCCGAACCAACCGTTTCATCAAGGCGAGGGCCTCATCGGTCAGGAGCACGTCGAGGTGCTGCGCCATCCGGCTGTGCTCCATGCGGTCCTCACCAGCGGCCGCGGGGGCGGTCGGCACCGAGCTGAACCTCGCGCAGGCACTCGAGGCAGTCCGGCAGGCCTTTCACCCGCCGGCCTTCCTTCGCCGACCACCGGAAGCCGCACAGCGAGGTAGGCAGGTCCGTGAAGTCGTCTCCGGTGGCGTGGGAACCGTAGCCCGGAACGTTCCACGTGACCGTCATCCCGCCGTCGTAGGGGGCGCCCTCCGGCCATTCGTAGACGTCCTCGGTAGTGGTGCAGCGCAGCCGGAGGTCGGGGCCCTCCCAGCGGGTGCCCCGCCGGGCCTTGGCGCCAGCGTCGACGACGTCGGCCAGGCGCTCGAAGGACAGGTCGTAGTCGTCCATGTGGTCCCAACTGCCCGGCTCCTGCTTGCGGACCAGCGAGCGGAACTCCAGCAGCAGGCGCGCCAGGTCGTGCCGCCCGACTCGGACGGTGTCGGTCTCCGGGGCGTAGCCGTACGGGTTGTCGGGGTCGGTCTTCTTGGACATCACGCTTCTCCTTGCCTGCACGCCGGTGGTGTGGTTGTCGAGTGTGGGCGGCGGCCGGGCGGGGGAGAACCTCACCGTTCTACCTGCGCGGCGAGTTGACGGACAGGGCAGGGGCCACGGCGGAGTGAAGGGTGACGACATGCCCAGGCACGCTCATGCACCGACGAAGACGAAGGCATATGTCTGCCCCGAGTGTGGCGCCAGGACCAAGGCGAGCCTGAGCAGCGGCCGCCTCTACGAGCATCCGGTGCCCGGCCTTCCCGACCCGTGCCCGAAGTCCAGGCAAGTCGTCCTGTCCGGCAAGGAGCTGACGGGCAACTACGAGTGTGCCTGCGGCACCTGGGCCCGCATCACCCATAAGAAGACACTCGCCCAGCACCTCATGCCCGAAGGCGAAAGGTGCCCACTGTCCGGAGAACCGATACGGACCCCCGCCGCCCGCCCCGCCGTGGACGGACTGCTGCGCATGGTGGCGCCCGCACCGGCCCAGGGGTGGCGGGCGGAGCCGGTCCCCAGCACCGGTGGCTCCAGCGTGTACGCGATCCCCGCCGGCCTGCCCGGCCACGGCCGAAGGCGCCGCTAACGACCCGCCTGCGGCAACTCCCAGACGACGTAGCCACGCCCAGGAGTGCCCCTGTGCGGGCCCCGCAGGCATGCTCGACCTTCCCACATCGGCGCCCAGGCCGGCCGCGTACTCACCCTGTCCGACGCCCTGCGCGCAGCCACAGCCCTGCGTCTGGAAGCCCGGCTGATCGCCGCCGATCTCCTTGCCCCTGACCACTGCCACACGGGCAGGCCGGCCGGAGGCCTGAGCGATCAGCCCAGAGCCGGAGTCCGGGGAAGGCCCGTCGTCACAGCCGCTCCCGGTAGTACGCCGCCATCTCGGCCTTCCGCTCGGCCTCGTACGCTGCCATCTCGGAGGCATGTCGCTCGTCACAGTGGCGCACCTGCTGCCAACGGGCGGTGTCGTAGCCCTCGGTGTCCCGCCACGGTGCCAGGATTCGGCACAGCTCGTTCCAGCGCTGCTGCCGGGCGCGCAGCATCTCGGCAGACCCGTCGTCCACATCGAAGACCTTCTGCGCGGCGTAGAAGTGATGGAACGCTGCAGCGTCCAGGGCCTTCGCAATCCGGCGCTCGGCGGAGCCGCTGTCGTGGCGGAGCAACAGCCCGCTGGTCCGCTCTTCAAGGAAGGACCACATCGCGTCGACGTCGGCGAGAGTGACGTCGCTGGCGTACTGCACTGCTTCGGCGGCCGGGGTAGATGTCACGGGCGGGTCCGTTTCGCCTCAGGTACCGGGGCGACGCCACCGGCATCATGTCGGGGTTGTTGCATCAGGACAACGAGAAAGGCGGCGCCATCTGAGCGGCCCCGCGCGTTCTACAGCGGGTCCGGCCCGCACATGCCGCACAGACGCTTCCGGCAGCCCTTCAGCCGCAGTTCCTGCGCGGTGTACAGGTCGGGCAAACCAGGCCAGTACAGTCCGCCGGCCTTGCGGGCATGGCGGCGTGAGAGCTCCAGTTGTTCCAGGCTCTTCTCCGGGGAGTTCAAACTCGGGCAGTCCCAGCGGTGCAGCCGGGCCGCGCCCCGTCCCACGGCATAGGTGGCTCCTTCGTCGAGCCGCTTCTTCCAACGTTCGACGTCCTTCCGGGCCCCCTCCTCGACGCGGCCAATCTGGTCACAGATGCGGCAGAGCCCTTTGGTGTACTCGCAGGAGCACTCCCCGCACCGCTCGCATGGGACGCACCCGTGGATACGGCGTTCCTGCGGCAGAGGGGTGCGGTAGACCAGGACGCTCGGCGGCCGGCCGAGGTGAGGGCGAGTCTCCAGGAGCCCGGCTTCGACCAGCTCGTCCAAGAACGGCCGCAGCTGCTGCTCGTTCTCCAGCCCAACCAACGGGACCATGTCCCCCACGCTGAAGCCGTCATCCACTCGGGCCTGCAAAACGACGTAGAGCAAGCGACTGGTGACGCTCAATTCAGTATCGAGGACCACGTCCCCGTGAACGACCACCAGGGGCGAGTGGCTCTCTCGGCGCAACACACGCATCCTCACACTCCAGGAACCAAGGACACGAATCAGGCGCCCAGGAACAGTTGCGGCAGCTGCTCAACAGCCTTCAAGGCCGCCTCATAGTTCTCCCGTGCCTGCTTGATACGACGAACATCCTCAACGAGATCGGCATACAGCTCCTGAGCGCTGCGCCCGCGCCCCTCGCACATCCGCGCCAGGCCATCCTCGGCAGCCGTCAGTTCTTGCCTGGCCTTGTCGACAGCTTCGGCACGCCAGTCGGGCATGCCCTCACGCCGGGGCCAGCCGAGACCGGCGGCCCTTTCCTCAGCGGAGGCGTGCTCCCTTCGGGCGGTCCGCAGCCGCAGCATGGCAGCCGAGCACGTCAGGTAGACCTTGGTCTCCTCGATCGTCGTTGCGACCTGATCCTCACGAATCAGATCGAAAACCCGGCCCTGGAAGAAGCCAGCAGAGCCTCGGTGCGTGTCCAACGCGCAGGCATCCAGGAAATCCCTGTCCACATGGGACCCCGGCTCGTACGGGCCACCAGCGATCAGGTTGTACGGCGCGTTCTTCGCCCCCTGCCGCACCCACCACACCGCCAGCTCGCCACTGTGCTCATACACGACGTGCCAGTGCTCCCCACCGCTCATGCGGTGACAGCACTTGGGATCGATCACCGTTCCCCAGAGCTGGCCCTGCACCGTGCAGTCGCGACCGTTCAAGGGGCTGCGCCGAGGCAACTGACTGTAGATCGCCTTCGACATCCGCTTGCCACCCACCGACAGCGTCTTGATAGTTACCGCGGCCTCTTCGACTACCAGATTCATGCTCTGAAGAACGCAAACGACGAGTACACGACGCGGCACCACAGCCCAGTTCCCACGTTTGGGCCACTCCGCTCCTGTGACAGGCCTGTGCATCCAGCGGCCACGCCCCTGGTCCAGCCCGTCGACACGTGCCGGACAATGAAGTCGTGGGCGAGCACAGCCAGGACCAGGAGCACGCCGTCGAACCGGCGCGGCCGCCGCTCACCGTGGCCCGCGCCCGGGAGATGACGGCCGCGCTGCGCGAGGCGATGGACGACGTCCGGCGCTCCGTGGCGGTGCTCGCCGCCTGGGTCCGCGACGCGCACGCCGCCCGCGTCTGGCTCCCGCTCGGGCACAGCAGCTGGGACTCGTACTGCGCCGCGGAGTTCGGCATCAGCCGCGCCCAGGCGTACCGGCTCCTGGACGTCGCCCGCACCCTCACCGCAATCCACGGCGCCGTCGCCGCCCACGCCGATCCGTCTCGCACGCGAGACACCAACCTGGCCGCCGCAGCCGCGCTCGACTACGGCCTGTCCCAGCGCGCCCTGATCGCCGTCTCCAGCCGCGCGGAGGACGTCGCGGAGCTGATCACCCGCCGCCTCGCCACGCTCGCCCACAGCGGCCTCCAGGCCCTCGACACCGCCACGGTGCGCGCCGTGGTCCGCCAGGCCGTCCGCGACGTCCGCACCGCCCCGCCGCCACCGCCCGCAGATCCACCGGCGGACCCGACCGTCGCCGCGCTGCGCGCCGTCGTCGACGACCTCGCCGCCAGCACCCACGCGATCGGCGAGCTGATGCTCGGAGTCGCCCCGGCCTACCTCTCCGACACCGAGGCCGCCGACACCCTGGCGCTGCTGTGCGACCAGATCGGCGAACCCCTCGAACACGGCCTCGCCGCCCGCCGCTACGCCATGTCCGGCGACCGCCGCGCCCTGCACGGCACCGTCCTATAGAGCGCCGATCCCGGCTGCTCCTGTGAGGCACACAGCCCGTTTCCCCAGGTGGGCGAGGTGCGTATGAGGGTGTGAGGTGTGAGGCGAGGGCCTGCGCCGACGGGCTGCTGCTGCTCCTGGTCGTGCTGCTCGCCGTGGTGGGCAGCAGGTTGCTACCCGGCGGGCAGCAGCGGTTGTCACCGGGGTGCTGCTCATGGTCCTGGTGGTGGTCCTCGGGGTGTAGCAGGGCGGCGTCGCGGGTGCAGCGCAGCATTTGCATAGGCCAAGCGGCACGGGTGCTGCTCGGGTAGCAGGCCGGCCCCGGCCGGTGCAGCACGACCAGCTGCTGCACGCTGCTCGGACCCCGCTGCTACCCAGCCGACGTCCGCTGCTCCCAGGGCAAGCAGCAGGACCACGGGCCCATCCCGGCTGCTGCATGACAGCGCAGATCTGCCATGTCCGGCAGGAGATCCATGCACGGCTGCTGCATACAGCGCCCGCACTCCGAGGGGCCGTCGTTTGTTCTGCTCCTCCAGAACAATCCGGTTCACCTAGTGCTACCGGCCGCCCGGTGCTCAACACGGGCGAGGGAGTCGGAGCGGCTGGCACTTGTTCTGCTCTCCCAGAACAAACCGGTTTACGTAGTGCTACCGACTTGATCGCGGGCTGGCACGAAGGAGGCGCCGCACCCGGAGGTGCAGCGCCTGTGTGTCTTCGCGGGGGCCAGGAGGCCGCTGGAGGGCCGTTCAGAGCCCTCGGTGGGGTTGTTAGCCGGTGGCGGCGAGATTGGCCACCTGGGCGGCGAACCGGGCCCGTCGCTGCTCGGTGAAGCTCTCGGGGTCAGCGGCCTTGATCTCGGGCACCGCCATGACGGGGGAGGAGACCGCACCGCCGGTCAGCAGCGGGTGGAGCTGGTAGCGGCCGTCCTCGAGACCCCAGGCGAGTCCGCACTCGCGCAGCTCCTTGAAGCCGCGGTTCACTGTCGGCTTGCTCGCGCCCAGCTCGCGCGCCATCTCGTTCTGGCTGATCTCGGCGGTGCCGGTCTCCGGGTCGCTGAGGTACAGCAGCTGGTCCAGGACGCGGCGGCCGGCGGTGGAGACGTCGACCAGAGCCAGGAGGCGCAGGACCTCACGAGTGATCGTGACGGGTGCCTCGGTGGGAGGGCTGGGGACGTAAGAGCTACTCACGGAGCCTCACCACTTCCGATCCGGTTGACGTGTAACGAGGATATGCCGCGCGCGGTCATGCGCTCGCCTTGCGCACGGGCCGACGCTGCCGCAGCGTGACGACCTTCTCCTTGCGGCGGGCCGACTCGGCGGCCTTCTTCTCCGCCTCGCGGGCCTGGCGCCACTCGGTGGGGTAGTCGGAGTGCGGAATGATGCAGGCCGGACCCTCCGCGCTGTTCCACAGCGCCTGCCACTTCTCCTGCTCTCCGGAGGTGCCGGCCACCGTGAGCCACGGGTTCAGCTGCAGGATCCCGCGCTTGGCGGTGCGCATCCAGCCGATGTGCGCGAAGAACTGCGACGCCTCGTTCACCGAGGCCGCCGACAGGTTGCACCGGGCCTGGAGGTCACGCTGGTTCGTCTTCACGAAGCCGCGAGCGGCGGCCCGGAGGCTGTCGTCGGCGCGGTTGGCGTTCTGCAGCGCCACGAGCTTGCACCAGACCTGGAACCAGGAGCCGGGCATCCTGAGACTGCCGAGGACGTCCATCAGCAGCCGGGCGTCCAGCACGTAGCCGCTGCACTCCGCGCTCGCGGCGAACTCGCGGCCCTTGATCTTCTCGACGCCCAGGATCAAGCCGCCCTTGCCGTCCGACCGCGCGACAACGCGCTCGCCGGGGCGGACGATCGGCAGCTGTTCCATCAGCACAGTCCTCCAGAGATGATCAACGTTTCGAGGAGCACGGTAGCACTAGGTAAACCGGCTTGTTCTGGAGGGGCAGAACAAACGATGCCTCACAGTCACCTGACGGCCCGTCAGCTTTGGAGGGTGTTTGTTCTGGATCTCCAGAACACCCGCGACGCGTTTGTTCTGGAAACCTAGAACAAACGGTTTCGGATCACCGCAGGTCAAAGCCGGTTTCGAGGCGGAACGCTCTTATGTGTCACTAGAGCCCGGCTGTCACACGAACCCCCGCCGACACGCGGCGCGGTGCGCGGCACGAGCAGCCGACAGCAGCGGGCGTGTTGCCGTCGACAACCACCGGATGGGGGAGACCGACCCCCGTGGCTGAGCTCGCTTCGCGTGCGGCGCCGCGCCCCGGTGCGGGTCGTGGACAGCAGCAGCGGAGCTGAGTCTCGGGTGGTGCCGGCCGTGACGCTCAAAAGCACGGAGGCGTGGCTGGTGCCGGTGGACAGTTCCGCCGCCCCGGCCCCGGGGGGCCGTTCGGCTCCGGTGCCTCCGCCCATCGAATTTCGGCGCTCGCATATCGGGGCTTCCGTTCTGTGGCTCGGCAATTAACGGCCGCGCAATCGTGAATTCTTCCGGTAGTTTTTCGCTGGGATTTTGGGTAGTGGAGCAAGGGCCCAAACGCTACACAGTCAGGCAGCGTGATGCATCACTCCGGCAGCGGGTTCGCTCGCTCGGGTGATGCGGTGGTGGATTCTGTGCCACCTGGCGGGTTAAGCATGTATGCTGGCGGAGCATTGGTGAACGTGAGCGGCCGGTTTCGAGGGTGGGGGAGGGGTTCGGGTGGAGCGCAGCGGAGCCCGTCACTGCGGTGGGGCCGGCACTCCGTCAGGCCGATGCTCCGTCACTCTCGTTGCGGGGGTGGTGCCTAGGAACCCCAAGCCCTACACAGGCCCGCGCGTGATGCACCTCCCCTTGCCGCTAGCCTCGGCGACCGCGCTTGCGCGGGTGCCTGCAATTCGCGCTTGCGCGAATTGACGCCCTGTCGGAATTCCGTAAACGGAATTCCATTCCGGCGCTTGCGCCGGAATCCGAATTGCGCTTGCGCAATTCGCGCCTCTATGCCCCGGCTTGCCGGGGCATATCCCGCTCCGCGGGG